>NC_004369.1:629418-944127 GCF_000011305.1 Corynebacterium efficiens YS-314
GGCAAGACCACCTTCACCCAGGGGCTGGCCCGGGGCATGCAGGTCAGGGGCCGGGTCACCTCACCGACCTTCGTCATCGCCCGGGAACACCGCTCCGAGGTCGGTGGCCCCACCCTCATCCACCTGGATGCCTACCGCCTGCTGGGGGAGGACCCGGACGATGTGGATTCCGACCCGATCGGCGCCCTGGACTCCCTCGACCTGGACACCGACCTGGACACCGCCGTGGTGGTGGCGGAATGGGGTGGGGGACTGGTGGAGCAGATCACCGAGTCCTACCTGCTGATCTCCATCGACCGGGAGACCGCCGTGACCGAGGACCCGGAGTCAGAGGCCCGCATCTTCACCTGGCAATGGAGAAGCAGGCACTGAACTGAGGCGCTGACCAGTCCTTTCCCACCAGGGTTTCTGTATCTGTTGTTTTATGTCCGGTGCTGCGGGATCATTGAGTCAATGGAGTTAATGGCGGATGCGCCCCCAGGACCCGTGACCACGGTGGAGTAGAGATCATGGGATACCCGGAGGAATCTCCGCGGTGAGAATCCGCTGATCTCGAAGGAGTGGTCCCAACGTGCTTGATTTCCTTGCGGCAAACCCACTGATCGCCCTGGCGGTGATCCTCGCGGTGGGTCTGGCCATCGGTCGGATCTCACTATTCGGGGTGTCCCTCGGTGCCGCGGCCGTGTTGATCGTGGCGCTGGTGGTCTCCACCCTCAACCCGGACATCCAGATCCCGGCCTTCGTGTTCCAGCTGGGTCTGGCCATGTTCGTCTATGTCATCGGCATCTCGGCGGGCCCGGCCTTCTTCCGGGAGTTCCGCTCGCGGGGATGGAAACTCACGCTTTTCATGATCACGCTGCTGGTATCCCTGACAGCCCTGGCCTGGGTTCTCATCCGGGCCTTCGGACTGGGGGCCGGGGCGGGCGCCGGCATGTTCGCCGGCTCGCTGACCTCCACGCCGGGTATGGCCGCGGTGGTCGCACTCATGGACCCAGCCCAGGCCGGTGACCCCGTCATCGGGTACTCCCTGGCCTACCCCGGTGCCGTGCTGGGTTCCATCCTGGTCGCGGCGGTGGGCGCGAAACTGCTCAAGGTCAACCACACCGAGGATGCCCGCGAGGAGGGACTGGTCACCGAACCCCTGGTGTGGAAGGGCGTGCGTATCGGGGAGGGGATCAGCGGCACCATCGGAGACCTGCCCCGGTTGTCGGGTCAGCAGATCATCGCCACCCGCATCGTGGAGGATCCCCATGAACACCGCCTGGCGGATCCGACGCTGCCCATCAAACCCGGCATGGAACTGGTCATCAACGGCACCGTCAACGCGGTCGACCGGGCGATCGCCGCGCTGGGGGGTGAATGCGACACCAAGATCGAGGACACCGAACTGGTGTACTCCCGGTTCACTGTCTCCAACCCGGACATCGTCGGACGCACCGTCGCGGAACTGGATCCGGTGGCCAACGGATTCATGATCGCGCGTATCCGGCAGGGGGACACCGAGATCGTCCCGCACCGGGACACCGTGCTCAACTACTCCGACCGCGTCCGCGTGGTCGCCGCACCGGGACGCATGGGCGAGGTACGACGCTTCCTCGGCGACTCCGAGAAGGCCCTGGGGGATGTCAACCTGCTGCCGTTCGCCATCGGACTGTCCCTCGGCCTGCTGCTGGGGGCGATCCCCGTCCCGCTGCCCGGGGACACCACGATGTACCTGGGTTTCGGTGGTGGACCCATCGTCGCCGGTCTCATCCTCGGTGCCCTCAACCGCACCGGGCCCATCACCTGGCAGCTGCCCTTCCACGCCAACAGGACCATCTCCACGCTGGGGCTCGCGCTGTTCCTGGCCGGTGTGGGTACCTCCGCCGGTGCGGGTTTCCGTCAGGCACTGACCGATCCGCAGTCCTTCGTCTACATGGGGGTGGGCTTTGCCATCACCGTCACCTCGGCGCTGGTGTGCGCCGTGGTGGGCATGTGGCTGCTGAAATTGAAATGGGATGAATCCATGGGCGTGGCCGCCGGCGCCACCACCAACCCGGCGATCATCTCCTACCTCAATGACCAGACCGGCACGGACCTGGCCAACCGTGGGTATGCCACGGTGTACCCCACTGCCATGATCGGCAAGATCCTGGCCTGTCAGGTGCTGTTCCTGCTGTTGTAGGTGCCGGGGTTGCCGGGAGGTGATCCGGGGGCCGCCCGGGGACGGACCGGGTGGCCCGACCGGGTGGCCCGACCGGGTGGCCCGATTGGGGGCTGACCGGGGGCGGGCCCGTGTCCACCCGCGGGCGTAACCTGGATGGCATGACTGAACTGAGCACCACCCACCTCGGGGAACTGCGCCTGGACGAACTCACCCTCACCGTCCCCCTGACCACTGACGTGGCCGATGAGCGCACCATCGACATCTTCGCCCGCATCGCCACCCGGCCGGGTGGAGAGACACTGCCGTACCTGGTGTTCCTGCAGGGAGGGCCCGGCAATGAGGCACCCCGCCCCAGCCTGGAACCCCTCAACCCGAGCTGGTTGAAGGCAGCCCTGGAACACTACCGGGTGGTCATGCTCGATCAGCGTGGCACCGGGTTGTCCACCCCGGTCTCCGACCGCATCCTGGAGGAGCACACCACCGCAGAGATCGTGGAGTACTTGAGCCACCTGCGGGCCGACGGCATCGTGCGGGACTGTGAGGCCGTGCGCGAGTATCTCGGTGTCAGGCAGTGGAATGTGCTCGGCCAGTCCTTCGGTGGTTTCACCACCCTGCACTACCTGTCCACCCACCCGGATTCCCTGGATGATGTATTCATCACCGGTGGGCTCAGCGCCATCGACCGCCCCGCGGAGGATGTCTACGCCAACTGCTATGAACGCATGCGGTACAACTCCGAGCAGTACTACCGGCGGTTCCCGGAAGACCGGGTGGGCATCCAACGGCTGGTGGAGCGTGCCCGGGCGGGTGAGATCATCCTGCCCACCGGGGAGGTGGTCTCCGAATCGCGTCTGCGTTCACTGGGGCATCTGCTCGGCAGCAATGACGGTTGGCTGGACCTCCACCACCTGCTGGAGCGTGACCCCCGCTCCAACGCCTTCCTCCACGACCTCGCGGACCTACTGCCCTTCGGTGCCCGCAACCCCCTCTACTACGTGCTGCATGAATCCTCCTACGCCGACGGCGTGGTCACCGACTGGGCGGCACAACGCGTCTACCCCGAGGCCTTCCGGGAGGATCCCACCCTGCTCACCGGTGAGCACGTGTTCCCCGAGTGGGCGGACACCGTCCCCGCACTGCGCCCCTGGAAGGACGTCGCCCTCGCCCTGGCGCA
Source organism: Corynebacterium efficiens YS-314 (assembly GCF_000011305.1). NCBI lineage: Bacteria > Bacillati > Actinomycetota > Actinomycetes > Mycobacteriales > Corynebacteriaceae > Corynebacterium > Corynebacterium efficiens. The sequence goes on from NC_004369.1 coordinate 632,739, forward strand.
GCAGGAGTGGCCGAAACTCTATGACGCCGCCGCCCTGGAGACCTCCGGTGCCACGGGTGCCGCGGCTGTCTATGCCAATGATGTCTTCGTCCCCCTCGACTTCTCCCTGGAAACCGCACGTCACCTGCCCGGGGTGAAGCTGTACATCACCAGTGGGCATGAACACAACGGCCTGCGCGCCAGCAACGGCCGGGTGCTCGCCCACCTCATCGATCTGGCCCACGGCCGGAAGGTACGCTGATTCCCCGTGTTAGTACTAGCCATAGACACCTCAACCCCGGACCTCATCGTCGGCATCGTCGACGCCTCCACCGGCACCACCCGTGCCCAGCGCATCATCGAAGACACCCGTGAGCACAATGAACAACTCACCCCGATGGTCAAGGCGGCGCTTGCCGACGCCGACCTGACCTTCGCCGACCTCGGAGCCGTCGTGGTCGGTTGCGGACCGGGCCCCTTCACCGGACTACGCGTGGGCATGGTCTCCGGGGCGGCCTTCGGTGATGCCCTCGGCATACCCGTCCATGGTGTGTGCTCACTCGATGCCATCGCTCACGGCATTGACTTCTCCTCCACACCACGCGCCCTGGTGGCCACCGATGCCCGCCGGCGGGAGATCTACTGGGCCACCTATGACAACGGCACCCGCACCGCCGGACCGGAGGTCATCGCGCCGGGGCACCTCGAATTACCCCATGAGGTGGATGTCATCTCCATCCCGGCACACCTGGGGGAGAAGTTGCCGGAGGCACTTGAGGGCGTCGACAAGCTCTCGTTGACGCCGCTGCCCGCCCACCTGGTGGCGGTCGCGGACCTGACCGCCACCCCGGGGCCGCTGGTGCCGATGTACCTGCGCCGACCGGACGCGAAGGAACCCAAAGCAAAGCCGAGATCGGCTGCCATCCCGGAGGTGGAATTATGACAGCGAACCAGTTTGAACTGCGGGAGCTACGCCGCGGGGACGCCGAACGCTGTGCCGAATTGGAACGGGTGCTCTTCCCCGGGGACAACCCCTGGCCCCGCGATGTGTTCGTGGTGGAGTTCTCCCACCCCACCAATTTCTACATCGGGGCATTCGATGATGACCATCTGGTCGCCTACGCGGGACTGGCGATGATGGGGCCGACGGAGGATCCTGAATTCGAGATCCACACCATCGGCGTGGACCCCGAATTCCAGCGCCGGGGTCTGGGACGGGTCCTCATGGATCAGCTGATGCACGTGGCTGACAGCCACGACGGCCCGGTGTTCCTGGAGGTCCGTACCGACAACCTGCCCGCGATCCGGATGTATGAGGCCTTCGGTTTCACGATCCTGGCCACCCGTAAGAACTACTACCGGCCCTCCGGCGCGGATGCCTACACCATGCAGCGACCCCGCCTGAGCGACCGGCGCGACAGTGACGGAAGCTCCGGCGGAAGTTCCGACGGAAGTTCCGGAAACTGATGCCGGGGACTATTCTCTAAACAATGATTGTCCTGGGTATTGAGAGCTCCTGTGATGAAACCGGTGTGGGCGTGGTCGACCTGGATGAGCAGGGCAACCTGACCATCCTCGCCGACGCGGTGGCATCCTCCATGCAGGATCACGCACGTTTCGGTGGTGTCGTGCCGGAGATCGCCTCCCGCGCACATCTGGAATCCATGGTGCCGGTCATGCGAGAGGCGCTGCACCGGGCGGGCATCGATAAACCCGATGCGGTGGCCGCCACCGTCGGCCCCGGTCTGGCCGGCGCCCTGCTGGTCGGTGCCAGCGCCGCCAAGGCCTACGCCGCCGCCTGGGATGTGCCGTTCTACGCCGTCAACCACCTCGGCGGACATGTCGCCGTGGCCAACCTCGACGGCGAACCCCTGCCGCATTCGGTGGCGCTGCTGGTCTCCGGCGGGCACACCCAGCTGCTCGAGGTCGAGGCTGTCGGCCTGCCCATGAAGGAGCTCGGCTCCACCCTCGATGACGCCGCCGGTGAGGCCTATGACAAGGTCTCGCGCCTGCTGGGGCTGGGATACCCGGGTGGGCCGGTCATCGACAAGCTGGCGCGCCGGGGTGACCCGCAGGCCATCGCCTTCCCCCGTGGTCTGATGAAGAAGTCCGATTCCCGCCATGATTTCTCCTTCTCCGGCCTCAAGACCGCCGTGGCACGCTATGTCGAGGCCGCCGAGCGCGCCGGCGAGGTCATCTCGGTGGAGGATGTGTGCGCCAGTTTCCAGGAGGCCGTCTGCGATGTCCTCACCTTCAAGGCTGTGCGCGCCTGCCAGGACGTCGGGGCGAAGGTGCTGCTGCTCGGCGGTGGTGTGGCCGCGAACTCCCGTCTGCGGGAACTCGCCCAGGAGCGTTGTGATGCCGCCGGCATCGAACTGCGTGTGCCCAGCTTCAAGCTGTGCACCGACAATGGCGTGATGATCGCCGCCCTGGCTGCCCAACGCATCCACGAAGGCGCTGGTGGATCCGCCCTGACTGTGGGAACGGACCCATCTTTGGCGGTTGAGACACCTCAGGTGTTCTGACAGCCTAGACTTAACCGGCATGAAGTCTGTGTTCACCGTTGACCAGATCCGCCGTGCCGAAAATAAACTACTTGCAGTACAGGACCACCCCGATGAGCTGATGATGTCGGCGGCGACCGCTGTCGCCGCCGTCGCCCGCGCGATGCTCACGCATCCGGCCGGGGAAGACGCCGGGGAGATAGCCGGTGGGATGGCCGGAGAGGTTGCCGGGGACTTCGCAGAGGAGGACATCCTCCTGCTGGTCGGTTCCGGCGGCAACGGTGGCGACGCCCTCTACGCCGGGGCATTCCTGGCCAGCGAGGGACACCACGTGGATGCGCTCCTGCTGGGCGGGGACCGGGTCCATGAGCGGGCCCTTGAGTTCTTCACCGCCGCCGGTGGCACGGTGGTGACCGGCAAACCACCTCATTATGACTACTGCCTGGTCATCGACGGCATCCTCGGGATCGGTGGACGCGGTGGCATCCAGGTGGACACCGCACAGTTCATGGAGCATTTCTACTCCGCAGGTATTCCGGTGCTCGCGGTGGACATCCCCTCCGGTGTCGATGCGGATACCGGGGCCCTCCCGGAGCCCACGCTGGTGCAGCTGGAGGGCTACGAAACAGGTGCGCCGATCGCGCGTCAGAAGATCCCGACCCATATCAATGCCGATGTGACCATCACCTTCGGCGGATTGCGCCGGGCGCATGCGGTGTCCGCGGCCTGCGGGTATGTGCTGATGTCGGATATCCGCGTCAACGGCACGGGGCAGGGTGGGCAGGGGACCAGCCAGGGAGCCGGGCTCAGCCTGGCGGAGGCGCTCCAGGAGGTCCAGTTCGAGGACGCCAGCCCCACCCTCTACACCTCCCGGGCATGGCGTGCGGAACTGGAGAATCCCGATGCTGCGCCGGTGCCGCCGGTGCCCGGGGTGTTCCCGATCGGTTCGCAGTTCATCCTGCTCGACATGGAACCCACACCCGAATCCGACAAGTACACCGGGGGAGTGGTCGGCATTGTGGCCGGTAGCGCGCAGTATCTGGGGGCGGCGGTGCTGGCATGTTCCGGTGCGGTGCGCGCGACCAGTTCGATGGTCCGTTTCGTCGGTGATGAGGCCGTGCGTGGGCAGGTCCTCGCGGCGCTGCCCGAGGTGGTGGCCACGCCGACCATCGGGGAGAGTGGGCGCGTACAGAGCTGGGTCTACGGCCCCGGGCGTGGCACGGGGGAGGAGCAGGTGCGGGAGCTGGCCACCCTGTTCGGGCATCCCGAGCCGGTGCTTGTCGACGCCGATGGCATCACCCTCATCGCCCGCTCACCGGAGTTGCTGGAGACCCTCCGTCACCGCGCCGGACCCACTGTCCTGACCCCCCACAAGGGGGAATTCGAGCGACTGGCGGATGCTCTGCGTGAGGCGGGTGCCCAGATCCCGTCCGCGCACACCGATCCGATCGGTGCGGCCCTGGCCGCGGCCCGTGAACTGGACTGCTGCGTGCTGCTCAAGGGGCGTGCCACGGTGGTCGCCACCTCGGATTATGCCTACGTGGTCAACGCAGGCCACTCCTGGTCAGCGACCCCCGGTTCCGGCGATGTGCTCTCGGGCCTGGTGGGTGCGCATCTGGCGCGGAGTTATGCGGAACTGAGCCGGGTTCCTGAGTTCATCCCGGATATGCGCATTCCGGGGACGGCTGTGTATTCAATGGTGGCTCCAGCGGTGAGCATCCATGCGGTGGCTGCGATCCTGTCTGCCCGCACCGAGTTCGGTCATGCCCCCACCTCCGCCTCCCGCATCGCAGAGCACATTCCCGCGGCCACGGCACGGGCGAATGCGAATCGGCCCCTGAACTCCTGAGGTGATCCTGCTCCCATCCCTGTTCGCGAACAGCGAACACGATTTAGCACCCTTAGCGGTTGAGTGCTGGCACTCGTGAGGGTAGAGTGCCAGTAGGTTGTTTGACACACAGTTGTTCACCCGCGACGACGGCTGTGCTGGAAATCCACAACCGGCACAACAAGACACTCTTTTCTCATGGAAGGATTCATCGTGGCAAACGTCAACATCAAGCCGCTGGAAGACAAGATCCTGGTTCAGATCAACGAGGCTGAGACCACCACCGCCTCCGGCCTGGTCATCCCTGACTCCGCGAAGGAGAAGCCGCAGGAGGCCACCGTCATTGCAGTCGGCCCGGGCCGCTTCGATGAGAAGGGCGAGCGCATCCCGCTGGACATCAAGGAAGACGACGTGGTCATCTTCTCCCGCTACGGTGGCACCGAGATCAAGTTCGACGGCGTGGAGTACCTGCTCCTGTCCGCACGTGACATCCTCGCAATCGTCGAGAAGTAGGGGACAGGTTCATGGCAAAGCTCATTGCTTTTGACCAGGACGCCCGCGAAGGCATTCTCCGGGGCGTGGATGCCCTGGCCAACACCGTCAAGGTCACCCTGGGCCCCCGTGGTCGCAACGTGGTCCTGGACAAGGCGTTCGGTGGCCCGCTGGTCACCAACGACGGCGTCACCATCGCCCGTGACATCGATGTTGAGGATCCCTTCGAGAACCTCGGCGCCCAGCTGGTCAAGTCTGTTGCAGTCAAGACCAACGACATCGCCGGTGACGGCACCACCACCGCCACCCTGCTGGCCCAGGCACTCATCGCCGAGGGTCTGCGCAACGTGGCAGCCGGCGCGAACCCCATCGAGCTGAACAAGGGTATCGAGGCCGCAACCCAGAAGACCCTGGATGAACTCCGTGCACGCGCCACCCCGATCTCCGCTCCGCAGGAGGTCGCCAGCGTGGCAACCGTGTCCTCCCGCGATGAGGTCGTGGGCAAGATCGTCGCCGAGGCGATGGAGAAGGTCGGCAAGGACGGTGTGGTCACCGTCGAGGAGTCCCAGTCCCTGGAGACCACCCTGGACATCACCGAGGGTATCTCCTTCGACAAGGGTTACCTGTCGCCGTACTTCATCAACGACACCGACACCCAGACCGCGGTGCTGGAGAATCCTGCGATCCTCCTGGTCCGCAATAAGATCTCCTCCCTGCCGGATTTCCTCCCGCTGCTGGAGAAGATCGTGGAGTCTAACCGTCCGGTCCTCATCATCGCCGAGGACATCGAGGGCGAACCGCTCCAGACCCTGGTGGTCAACTCCATCCGCAAGACCATCAAGGCTGTCGCTGTGAAGTCCCCGTACTTCGGTGACCGCCGTAAGGCCTTCATGGATGACCTGGCTGTTGTCACCAACGCCACCGTTGTTGATCCCGAGGTCGGCATCAACCTCAGCGAGGCCGGTGTCGAGGTTCTCGGCACCGCACGCCGCGTGACCGTGTCCAAGGATGAGACCATCCTGGTGGACGGCGCCGGTGACGCCGAGGCTGTGGAGGCCCGTCGTCAGCAGATCCGCCGTGAGATCGAGACCACCGATTCCACCTGGGACCGGGAGAAGGCCGAGGAGCGTCTGGCCAAGCTGTCGGGCGGTGTCGCCGTCATCCGTGTCGGTGCCGCCACCGAGACCGAGGTCAACGAGCGCAAGCTGCGCGTCGAGGACGCCATCAACGCCGCCCGTGCCGCCGCACAGGAGGGCATCATCGCCGGTGGCGGTTCCGCCCTGGTGCAGATCGCCGAAACCCTCAAGGCCTACGCCGAGGAGTTCGAGGGTGATCAGAAGGTCGGCATCCGCGCCCTGGCTGCTGCTCTGAGCAAGCCGGCCTACTGGATCGCCGCAAATGCCGGTCTTGACGGTGCTGTGATCGTCGCACGCATCGCGGACCTGCCCAACAACGAGGGTTTCAACGCCGCGACCCTCGAGTACGGCAACCTGGTTGACCAGGGTGTCATCGACCCCGTCAAGGTCACCCACTCCGCTGTGGTCAACGCAAGTTCCGTTGCCCGCATGGTGCTCACCACCGAGGCGTCCATTGTGGACAAGCCTGCGGAGGAGACCGCTGACCACGGTCACGGTCACCACCACTAAGAGGTGATGTAGCAGAAACCGGCCGGGTGCCCCACCCGGCCGGTTTTTGTGCTTATCGACGCATCACTGCCAACGCCTTCAACCCCGCCGTCATGAGAGACGCGTAGGTTTTGCGCTTCAGCGACCGCGGTCCTCGCAGTTGCAGGTACCGCTGCTCGGAGATGTTCTGCGTCTGGGTGTATTTCAGCAGGCCCTCCTCGCCATGGCGGGCGGACAGGCCGGAATCCTTGGCGCCTCCGAGCGGGGTGTCAATATTTCCCCAGGTGGCGGAGTAGGAATCGTTGATATTCACCCCGCCGACCCGGATGAGTGGGGCGGCAGCCAGGGCGGTGTCGCGGGCGGCGAAGATCCCGGCGTTGAGGCCGTAGTCGGTGTCATTGGCGTAGACGATGGCCTCGGCCAGGTCCGCAACCGCCTCCACGTACACCACCGGCCCGAAGACCTCATGACGGTAGAGCTCCATCTTTTTGGTGACACCGGTGAGCACGGTGGGTTCATAGAAATAGGGGCCCAGGTCGGGTCGGGCCCGGCCACCGGTGAGCACCTCCGCGCCCTTGGACACGGCCTCATCGACCATGCGGGTGACGGTGTCCAGCTGTTGCTGCGAGGCCAGGGAGCCCATTTCCACGTCCCAGTCGAACCCGGCTTCCATGCGGATGGACTGCAGCCGTTGGACGTAGGCATCGACAAACCTCGGGTACATCGACCCGACGACGAAGATCCGCTCGATGGATACGCACAGCTGCCCGGAATTGGAGATTGTGCCATGGACGGCACCATCGACAGCCTTGTCCAGGTCGGCGTCCTCGGCGATGATCAGGGGATTCTTGCCGCCCAGTTCCGCGGAGAATCCGATGAGGCGCCTGCCTGCGGTCTCACCGAGGATGCGGCCGGTGTTCGTGGACCCGGTGAACATCAGATAGTCGCAGTGTTCGGCGATGGCACCGCCGACCACGGGGCCCGGTCCGGTGACGGTGTGGAAAATGTCGCGGGGCAGTCCGGCGTCGTAAAGCAGACTGGTGACCAGCAGGGCGGTGAACGGGGTGCGCTCGTCGGGTTTGGACACCACCGCGTTACCGGCCAGCAGGGCCGGGATCGCATCGGAGATCGCCAGGGTGAGGGGGTAGTTCCACGGGCTGATCTGCCCGATCACGCCCAGGGGGTAGCGGTGCTCCACGGTGGAGGACAGTACCGGGATGGTGCCCTGACGACGCCTGGGCGTCAGCAGTTTCTCGGCGCGCGCGGCGTAGTACCGGGCGGTGGAGGCGACATCCATCACCTCATCAAATGCCGCCGCACGGTTCTTGCCGGTCTCCAGCTGCACCATGTCCATGAGCAGCTCCCGGTGCTTCAACACCAGGGAATGGAAGGTCCGGACAATGGACCGCCGTGTTGCATGCGGGGTGTCCTCCCACCCGCGCTGCGCCTCCCGTGCGAGCGAGAAAGCCTTATCGACGCATGACTGACCACCCTCCGGAACGTGACCGATGGTGGTCGCGTCGAAGGGCGCCTCGACGGGGATGGTGGGCGTGGCCTCGGAGGTGATGAGACCACGCAGGTGTTCTTCCAGTTCCCGGGGTAGTGGCCCGGGCGTTAAACGGGGTGGATACATACGCTCCACCCTAGAGAAGCAAAAAGACCCGGTTTGAATAACCGGGTCACTACTGTTTAAACAGCCACCGGCTGTTTGCGCTCGATCTTGCGCAGGATGGTCAGGCGCTCGGATTCGGAGAGCCCGCCCCACACGCCGTAGGGTTCGGCCACCGCGAGGGCGTGCCGGCGGCATTCCTGGAGCACCGGGCAGGAGGCGCAGATGGCCTTGGCGCGGAGCTCGCGACGCTGGCGGGCCCGGCCACGCTCGCCGTCCGGGTGGTAGAACACATCAGAGGCTTCGCCGCGGCAGGATCCCTGCAGCTGCCAATCCCAGAAGTCAGCGTTTGGTCCCGGAAGCTGGTGAGGCAATGTCATCTTCATATACTCCCTATTGAGCAAGTTCGCATTACATATGGCGGGCTGTGTACCCGAGAGGACAGTGTTGACGGCCATGATGAACACCTGGTGACCTGCGGGTGGCTGAATTATTGCCGGGTGTTGATTTGTCGGGAAACTGTCTAGTCCATACCCTAGATGACCTGCGCGCTTGGCCATAGGTGAATGTCGGGTGAATTCTTTTCCCCTGCAAATAAACCCTGCGTAAACCGGTTTTTTCGGGGGCATTTCACTGTGATGATGCCCACCAGTTAGGCTGAGGTCTCCCACATAGCACCCATGAACCGGGTGCCGTGTTGTTAGGATAGGTGGATAGCCGGGCGCTTGCTGCTGCCCGGATGAGGTGCATTCCTGCAGGCTAAATGTGTTGAGGAAATGTGTGGACCGTTCAAGAAGGCAGGAAGGTGCGTGACGGTGGTTGATTCCGAGCGTGAGCTCGCGGACCTGGTTCCCCAGGCAACGGCCGGTGATCGCCGGGCGCTCCAGCGCATCATGGAAATCATCCACCCGGTGGTGCTGCGCTACGCACGTGCACGCATCGGTGGTGGTCGCCAACCCACCCCGGAGGATGTTGCCCAGGAGATCTGCCTCGCGGTGGCCACATCCATCCATAATTTCGTCGACCAGGGTCGTCCCTTCATGGCCTTTGTCTACGGCATCGCCTCCAACAAGGTCGCCGATGCCCACCGCGCCATGGCCAGGGACAAGTCCACCCCCACGGAGGAGATCCCCGACACCGAACCGGATGCCAACTCCCCGGAGGAATTCGCACTGGTAGCGGATGGAAGTAACAGAGTGAGGGAACTTCTCGATCTACTTAGTGAGAAGGCGCGCGACATTCTAATTCTTAGAGTGATGGTGGGTCTATCCGCAGAAGAAACTGCAGAGATGGTGGACAGCACCCCCGGTGCTGTGCGGGTGGCCCAGCACAGGGCGCTCACAACACTTCGAAGCGCACTCGAGCAGCAGGAGAATAAGTAATGACCCAACGTCCCAGTGGTGGTGATCCGGATCGTCAGGACATGGTCAATGCACAGCTGAAGGAGCTGTTCAATGACGATGAATTCCTCACCGGTCTGTCCCGCGGCGTTGACCCCTCCGATGGTGAAGACGCCCTGGCAGGCCTCCTCCTCGGCATGAGGGAGGAGGTCAACGCGAACATGCCGGCGGTGCCGGACCTGTCCGTGCTGCTTCCCGACGCCGGTGGCAATGGTGATGACGTCGATCCGGGCACCACGGAATTCGCGCCGATCACCGCACCCGTGGGCGGTTCCGCCGAGGCCGATGAGGCTGGCGGAGCTGGAGGGGAGCCTAACGGTGCAGGCGTGATCCCCCTTGGGTCCCGCAGGTCCAGGCGTGCCCGTCGTGGGGCTGGTACAGGTGCCGGTGGGCGCAGGTCACATCCGTTCCTGCACGGACTGGTCGGCGCTGCGGCAGCGACCCTGGTCATTGCCGGTGGTGGCACCGCCATCTACAACGCAGATGCGGATTCACCCCTGTACGGATTGAGCACCACCCTCTTCGGTAAGACCGACAATGCCCGCGTGGTGGAGCTCGCCTCCACCCTGGAGGAGGCGGACAGCCGCACCGCCAGCGGTGATGTCGAAGGTGCCCGTGAACTGCTTGAACAGGCCCGGACCATGCTCGCCGAGATGGATGAGCGTCAGCGTAGTTCCGCTCCGCGCAGCACCCACGCCCCGGCTCCGGTCCCCGTGACAGAGACAGCCACGACCACCGCGACCGTGACCGAGACGAATGCTCCTGCGGAGCCGGCACCGGCACCAGCGCCGGAGACCGTCACAGAAACCGCCACCCGGACTCAGACCCAGACGGTTGTGTCCACTGTGGTTCAGGCACCGGCCTGGACACCGCAGCCGACCCAGACCTTCCAGCCACCCGCGCCTACGGTGGAGCCGGGGCCACCGGTCGGGGATGGTACCGGTGATGGTCCGGGTAACAGCGACGGCAACGCCAACCCCAACGCCGGTGGGGGACAGGTCGCCCCACCACAGATCATCGGCGAATAACAAAAAGGCTGTTGCCCGCACACCTCCCGATGAGGGGGTGTGCGGGCAACAGCCCTTTTTCTCTGTAGCGCTAGCGGGATTCCAGGCCGTCGAGATAACCCAGGCAGTAATCCCACGGCACGTAGGCCTCGACATTGGGCTGGACACTGGGTTCATGGACCGGGCTCAGTTCACCGGCGAGGGTGGCGCGCATGTTGGCGGCCATGATGTCCCAGTCGTAGTAGTGGAATTCCTCGCAGTCCTCGCACATGAAGAAGATCCCCTCGATGCCACGGGGTTGCAGCACCTTCTTGAATTCCTCCACCAGCTTGAGATCCTGCTGCACATGGATGCGCTCCTCCGGTGACAACGGCTCCATGTGATCGGCATCGTCGTTCAGGAAGGATGCCGGGTCGTTGGGATCGTCGGCAAACGGGTCGCGGGGCATCATCGCATCAAAGTTCACACAGGTAACCCTATTGCCCCCGGGGTGAAATGGGCAACCAGATGCCCCGCTCCCGGGGGTCGGTGGGCCGGGTGGGGAACCTGCCAAGTTATCTGAAATGAGGTTTTGGCATTAAGGTTTAGATAATTGTGGACACCAAATGAGGAGGAATTGTCGCAAAATGACCACCCAGAGCCGAGTTTCCACCGGCGGAGATGATCCGAACAAGGTAGCACTCGTCGGACTGACCTTCGATGATGTACTTCTTCTGCCCGACGCATCCGATATCGTACCGTCCGATGTTGACACCTCCACCCAGGTCACCCGCAACATCCGACTGAGCACCCCGATCATTTCCGCCGCAATGGACACCGTCACCGAGGCCCGCATGGCGATCGCCATGGCGCGCCAGGGTGGCCTCGGTGTGCTCCACCGCAACCTCTCCATCGAGGAGCAGGCTGAAAACGTCGAACTGGTCAAGCGTTCCGAATCGGGCATGGTCACCGATCCGGTCACCTGCACCCCCGACATGACCATCGAAGAGGTGGACAACCTCTGCGCCCGTTTCCGCATCTCCGGCCTGCCGGTGGTGGACAAGGACGGCACGCTGCTGGGTATCTGCACCAACCGCGACATGCGTTTCGAGTCCGACCCCAACCGCCTGGTCACCGATGTCATGACCCCGATGCCGCTGATCGTGGCTGAGGAGGGCGTGGCCAAGGAGGACGCACTGCAGCTGCTGTCCACCCACAAGGTGGAGAAGCTGCCCATCGTGGACAAGAACAACAAGCTGGTTGGTCTGATCACGGTCAAGGACTTCGTCAAGACCGAACAGTTCCCGAACTCCTCAAAGGATGCCTCCGGACGTCTGCTCGTCGCCGCGGGCATCGGTACCGGTGACGAGTCCTACCAGCGTGCCGGCTCCCTTGTGGACGCAGGCGTGGACATCCTCGTCGTCGACTCCGCCCACGCCCATTCCCGTGGTGTGCTGGAGATGGTCTCCCGCGTGAAGAAGGATTTCCCCGGCGTGGAGATCATCGGCGGCAACCTGGCCACCCGTGAGGCCGCCAAGGCCATGATCGAGGCCGGCGCGGACGCCATCAAGGTCGGTATCGGCCCGGGCTCCATCTGCACCACCCGCGTGGTTGCCGGCGTCGGCGCACCACAGATCACCGCCATCATGGAGGCCGCCGTACCTGCACGCGAGGCCGGTATCCCCATCATCGCCGATGGTGGCATGCAGTTCTCCGGTGACATCGCCAAGGCACTTGCCGCCGGTGCCAGCTCCGTCATGCTCGGCTCCATGCTCGCCGGTACCGCCGAGGCCCCCGGTGACACCATCACCATCAACGGCAAGCAGTACAAGCGTTACCGCGGCATGGGTTCCATGGGTGCCATGCAGGGCCGTGGCCTGTCCGGTGAGAAGCGTTCCTACTCCAAGGACCGCTACTTCCAGGCAGATGTCCGCAGCGAGGAGAAGTTGGTACCCGAGGGTATCGAGGGTCGCGTTCCGTTCCGTGGCTCCATCGAGAACATTATCCACCAGCAGGTCGGTGGCCTGCGTGCGGCCATGGGCTACACCGGTTCCGCGACCATCGCCGATCTGCAGCGCGCACGTTTCGTCCAGATCACCAGCGCAGGTCTGAAGGAATCCCACCCGCACCACATCCAGCAGACCGTTGAGGCACCGAACTACCACTAGTTCGTGCGGGTGCTGACAGGCGTCGTAAAGCACTGCAGGGATCCGGCAGCCCGCCACCGCAACGGTGGCGGGCTGCTTACGTATCTGCCCGGGTGCTCGGGTAATGTCCTTGGGGTATACGAACTTCAAGGGAGGCCTGTCACAGATGCGTGACTACGTAGAAATCGGCATCGGCCGCGAGGCACGACGCACTTACAGCCTGGACGATATCGCTGTTGTCGCCAGTCGCCGCACCCGTTCTTCCAAGGACGTCGACACCAACTGGCACATCGATGCCTACAAGTTTGAACTGCCGTTCATGAACCACCCGACCGACGCGCTGGCCAGCCCCGAGTTCGTCATCGAGATGGGCAGGCAAGGCGGACTCGGTGTCATCAACGCCGAGGGACTCTGGGGACGCCACGCCGACCTGGACGCAGCCATCGCGACCGTCCTGGCCGCCTATGAGGGCGACGGGGGCCGCGAGGGTGCGCTCGAGATCATCGGTGGTGGCGACCAGGCCGCCGCCACCCGCGCCCTGCAGCAACTACACGCCGCACCGCTGGACACCGATCTGCTGGCCGAGCGCATCGGACAGGTCCGTGACTCCGGTGAGATCGTCGCCGTGCGCGTCTCCCCACAGAACGCACGCGAACTGGCGCCAGTGGTGGCCAGGGCCGGCGCCGACCTGCTGGTCATCCAGGGCACCCTCATCTCCGCCGAACACGTCAACACCGGCGGTGAACCCCTGAACCTCAAGGAGTTCATCGGGTCCATCGAGCTGCCGGTCATCGCCGGTGGTGTGTATGACTACACCACTGCGCTGCACATGATGCGCACCGGTGCCGTGGGCATCATCGTCGGCGGCGGGGAGAACACCAACGACCTCGCACTCGGCATGGAGGTCCCCATGGCCACCGCCATCGCCGACGTCGCCGCCGCCCGCCGCGACTACCTCGACGAAACCGGGGGCCGCTACGTGCACATCATCGCCGACGGTGAGATCGACAACTCCGGTGACGTGGTCAAGGCCATCGCCTGTGGCGCCGACGCGGTTGTGCTCGGATCCCCACTGGCACGTGCGAAGGAGGCCGCCGGCAAGGGATACTTCTGGCCAGCTGTGGCTGCCCACCCACGCTTCCCCCGGGGCCTGGTCACCGATTCCGGCTACCTCACCGACGAGGTGCCCTCCCTCGAGCAGATCCTCAAGGGCCCATCCACACTGCCATGGGGTGTGGAGAACTTCAGCGGCGGCCTCAAGCGGGCCATGGCCAAGTGTGGCTTCACCGACCTGAAGAGCTTCCAGAAGGTGCCGCTGCACTTCAACGGGTAGGTTTAGGTCTGGGCTTGCGCTGAGAGCCTGTCGACGTCCCTCTGGTTCGCATACCGGGTGGATGCGCGGCAGGCTCCTTTGTTGTTTTCGGGGAGGGATTGCACCGGTCACTGGGGCGGGGAATTAGTGTTTTGCTCAGGATTTTCTGCTAGCTTCACCTAGAGAGCTCTTTGCTTCATCCTGAGATCCCTGCTGCCTTGGGGGAACGATCTCCGGATTGACCGGATATAATGCTAATCGCTTTCCCGCCACATCTGTCCTCCATGAGCGGTGGCCACCGTCAGAGGGGAGTCCACGGGCTCTGGTTACACCGCGCGTCATGCTGAATACTTGATCAGGATAAGCGGTTGAGCCGTCCCGGGTCGGTGCCTTCGCCACCAAAGGCTTGGCCACAGATCGCGAAATTCCACCAATAAGAGACATAGATCATACTATTTCCTATAGTGTTTTGTGAACCACAAACTTTAAGGAGATCGATCTGTGGAAACCTGGGAACAAACATTAGGCGCCGGGCCTCTGCTCGGTATCGCGGCCGGGGCCATCGCCCTGATCCTCGTCCTCGTTATTGTCTTCAAGCTCCATGCCTTTCTGACACTGGTTCTGGTGTCTGTCCTCACCGCGTTGGTGGCCGGGATCCCGGTTGACGCGATCGTCGATACGCTCCTGGATGGCTTCGGGGGCACGCTGGCCTCGGTGGCTCTCCTGGTGGGTCTCGGTGCCATGCTCGGCAGATTGGTGGAGACCTCCGGTGGTGCAGCCTCCCTGGCCAACACCCTGGTCCGTCTCTTCGGGGAGAAACGTGCACCGCTGGCCCTGGGTGTGGCCTCATTGATCATGGGTTTCCCCATCTTCTTCGACGCCGGCCTGGTGGTCATGCTACCCATCATCTTCGCGGTGGCCCGCCGGATGAACGGATCCGTCCTGACCTATGGCATCCCCGCCGCCGGTGCCTTCTCCGTCATGCACGTCTTCGTCCCACCGCATCCCGGTCCCATCGCGGCCTCCGAGTTCTATGATGCCCAGGTGGGTTTTGTGCTGCTCGTGGGCCTGGTCATCGCCATACCCACCTGGTATGTCACCGGTTATCTGCTGGGCAAGTATGTCGGTCGTAAATTCCCCCTGCCGGTTCCTGACCTGTTGGCTGGCGGCAAGACCTCCGGTGAACAGCCTGACAACCCGGCCGGCGCCGGGGTGGTGATCGCCATTCTCCTGATCCCCATGGTGTTAATCTTCGGTAACACCGGCACTGACATGGCGGCCACCGCCGGATGGGTCGATGCGGATTCCCCGGTGGTCAGTGTTCTCAGCTTCCTCGGCGCCACCCCCATAGCCCTGTTACTGACAACCCTCATTGCACTCTGGGCCCTGGGTGCCCGTCGTGGGGTCAGCGGTTCCGCCCTGGGCAAGGCTGTGGAAGGCGCGCTCGGTCCGATCTGTTCAGTGGTGCTGATTACCGGCGCCGGTGGCATGTTCGGTGGTGTCCTGCGTGCCTCCGGCATCGGTGATGTCCTCGCCGATTCCATGGCAGAACTGGGCCTGCCCGTCATCGTGGCCTGTTTCGTAGTGGCCGCTGTGCTACGCATAGCCCAGGGTTCCGCCACCGTGGCCCTGACCACGGCCGCGGCATTGATGGCTCCGGCTGTGGCTGCTGCCGGATACAACGATTTCCAGCTCGCGGCGATCGTGATGGCCACCGCTGCGGGGTCGGTGATCGCCAGCCATGTCAACGATTCGGGATTCTGGCTCGTCGGTCGACTCATGGGAATGGATGTCTCCACCACCCTGAAGACCTGGACAGTGAACCAGACCGCAATCGCTATCGTCGGTTTCGCCCTGGCCTGGGCCCTGTTCGGGGTCACTGCCGGGCTGGGGTGATTATCGGTAGTTGCCGGGGCTGGCCACACGGTAACGGGGGTCGCCGTTATATCTGTCCAGGTGTCCTGTGCGCATCCTCACCGGCTGCGGTGGGGCCCGGTTTACCTCCCGCCGCACGCTGATCCCCTTCCGTCCCGCGGTGTATCCAACTTCCACCGCGAGGCGGAAGTTTTATGTAATCTGACTCCCATCAAGAAGTCTGAGTGATGTAGAGCACTCATATCGCGAAGGAGTCCACATGACCGCATCCGTCCAAGACCCGCACGCCCTCAGCGCCGAGTGGTTGAATCAGCTCAGTGACACCACGACCGCCGGGGATCCGGATGCCGTGGCCGACCTTTTCGAAGAGGAGGGATACTGGCGGGATCTCCTCGCTTTCACGTGGAACCTCACCACCGCAGAGGGGGTGGAGCAAATTCGTCAAATGATCTCCGCCACTCATCCACGGTGCGCGATCTCTGATGTGGAGGTCACCGAGGCCATTGAGGAATCCCCGGGGGTCCTCCGCGTGCAGTTCACCTTCGATACCGCAGAATTCCACTCACGGGGCATCGCCCGACTGCGCGACGGGAAATGCTGGACCCTGTTGACTTCCGCCCGGGGATTGAAAAAACACCCGGAGCCAGCTGGGCGCAGGCGCCCACAGGGTGCGGAGCACGGCGTGCATCCCGACCGGAAGAACTGGCACGATCAACGGGCCGAACGCAGGGCCACCCTGGGCAGGTCGGAACAACCCTATACTCTCATCATCGGTGGTGGGCAGGGTGGGATCGCACTGGCTGCCCGGTTGAAGAGGCTCGGAGTGCCCACCATCGTGGTCGATAAACACGACCGTCCGGGAGACCAGTGGCGGTCCCGGTACTACTCCCTCTGTCTGCATGATCCGGTCTGGTACGACCATCTGCCCTATCTACCGTTCCCGGATGACTGGCCGGTGTTCACCCCCAAGGACAAGATGGGGGACTGGTTGGAACATTATGTCGGGATCATGGACCTGGATTTCTGGCCCCGCACGGAGTGCACCTCGGCGGAGTTCAACGAGGAGACCGGTACTTGGACCGTCCATGTCACTCGGGACGGTGAAAAACTTGAGCTCCACCCGACCCAACTGGTGCTGGCGACAGGCATGTCTGGTGTGCCCAACAGACCACACCTTCCAGGTCAGGAGAATTTCAAGGGCGAGATCCGGCACTCATCGGAACATCCCGGAGGGCCGGGGGACGCCGGCAAGAATGTGGTGATCCTGGGAGCCAATAACTCAGCCCACGACATCGCAGCTGATCTCTATGAAAACGGCGCGCACCCGATCATGATCCAGCGTTCGTCCACCCATATCGTGCGTTCGGAGTCGCTCATGCGGGAGGTGTTCGGGCCCCTGTATTCAGAGGATGCGCTGGAGGCCGGCATCGACACCGACACCGCTGATCTGCTCTTCGCCTCCTGGCCGTACGCGATCCTGCCCGATGTACAACGCCCCGCCTTCGACAAGATCCGTGAGGCCGATGCCGAGTTCTACTCCAGGCTGGAGAAGGCCGGTTTCCTCCTGGATTTCGGGGATGATGATTCCGGGCTCTTCCTCAAGTACCTGCGCCGCGGTTCCGGCTATTACATTGATGTCGGTGCCTCGGATCTGGTGGCGGATGGCAGCATCCCGGTCCGTTCCGGGGTGAGTATCGACCATGTGACCGAGGACTCCGTGGTGCTCACCGATGGCACGGAATTGCCAGCTGATGTCATCATCCTGGCCACCGGTTACGGTTCCATGAACGGCTGGGCCGCAGAGTTGATCAGCCAGGATGTTGCGGACCGGGTGGGACGCGTCTGGGGCCTGGGGTCAGATACCACCAAAGATCCTGGCCCATGGGAGGGGGAGCTGCGCAATATGTGGAAACCCACCCAGGTGGACAATCTTTGGTTCCATGGTGGCAACCTGCACCAGTCGCGCCACTATTCCCGGTACCTCGCGCTTCAGCTCAAGGCACGTTATGAGGGGATGGATACCCCTGTGTACGGACTCGCCCCGGTGCATCACGCGAGTTGAGTGAATCTGTTGGCTTGAGGCTGGCATGTGATTCCTGAGAGGGGGGCGTTACATTTCCCCTCTTCACCTCGCCTGAAATCCGTAACCACGACATCGCATCCCAGACATCAGTGCGCTGAATCACGGCATCAGTGCCGATGTCGGTGATGCGATGTCGTGTTTTTGGGGTGGGCACACTTAACCCAGAGATCCTGTTTCCAGAAACCGCTGTGTTTAACCCAGAGATTGCTGGTGCTTTCTGGAGACAGGATCTCTGGGTTAAGTGTGCCTCCGGTTTCCCGGCCTATTCACCGTGGTGGTGACCCGGATGCTGCTGGTAGTCTCATCACCGGACTCGGGGAGTATCAGCGATGGGACGGCATGGGGATCAGACAGCGAAAACGTATCAACAGCACTGGCATGGTCACTGCGACTATCCGGGCGGCGCTGGTGATGGTCGTGTCGTTGACCATGGCTGCCATCATGGGTTTCACCGCCTTTATGTTCTGGACGGTTTACCCACCCAATGAGCGGTCGGAGGATGCCGATGTCGTGGTGGTCATTGCGGGTGCATCCGATGGCCGGCATGAACTTGGTGCGGAGATCGCGCTGGAGTACGGGATCAAGAATTTCGTGGTGTCCAACCCCGCAGGCAGCAAGGACAAGGTTGGTTACAGTCACTGTGCCGGGGATGACCGCCCCGAGGGGACCAGGACCTGGTGCATGGATCCCTATCCGGTGATCACCTCTGGTGAGGCCCGGACCTTCCACGAGCTGGCGAAGGAACAGAACTGGGAGTCGGCGATCATGGTGACCAGCCGACCCCACACCCGGCGGGTCAAGTACTTTTTTGAGCAGTGCACGGATTTGTCTGAGGTGAAGGTCGCCAATGTGCGCACCATCAAGGAAAACATCATCATCTACCAGGTCTTCCATGAGTTGGCGGGGTTCATCAAATTCTGGCTGACCGACCCCTGCTGACCGACCCCTGCTGACCAGCAGCCCCGGTCCCCGACGGACCCCTGCCATGCCCGGTCAGCCCCCTCATTCCCGGTGCTCAGGCCCGGAAAATAACATCTGCAGGTGTGTCTAGTAGAGTGATGTTCTGTGAGCCTTACACCTAATCATCGCCCAGTACTCGTTGTCGACTACGGTGCACAGTACGCGCAGCTGATCGCACGACGAGTGCGTGAGGCCGGCATCTACTCCGAAGTCATCCCGCACACCGCCACCCCGCAGGAGATTCAGGAAAAGAACCCTGTTGCGCTGGTGTTGTCCGGTGGACCGTCGTCTGTGTATGCAGAGGACGCGCCGGGTATCGATCCGGACATCCTGAAGTTGGGGCTGCCGGTCTTCGGCATCTGCTACGGCTTCCAGGCCATGACCCACGCGCTGGGTGGCAAGGTTGCCGCCACCGGCAAGCGTGAGTACGGCCGTACTGATCTTGAGGTCAAGGGTGGTGTTCTGCACGACGGTCTGGAGCTGTCCCACAAGGTGTGGATGAGCCATGGCGATGCTGTGTCCGAGGCCCCTGAGGGTTTCACCGTCACCGCTTCCTCCGAGGCGGCACCGGTCGCGGCTTTCGAGAATGTCGAGGCCAAGATGGCTGGTGTCCAGTACCACCCCGAGGTGCTGCACTCCCCGCATGGTCAGCAGGTTCTCACCCGCTTCCTCACCGAGATCGCCGGCCTGGAGCAGAACTGGACTGCGGCCAACATTGCGGAGGAACTCGTCGAGAAGATCCGTGAGCAGGTCGGCCCTGAGGGTCGTGCCATCTGTGGTCTGTCCGGTGGCGTGGATTCCGCCGTTGCCGCAGCCCTGGTGCAGCGCGCCATCGGTGACCGCCTGACCTGTGTCTTTGTTGACCACGGTCTGCTGCGCGCCGGTGAGCGTGAGCAGGTGGAGAAGGATTTCGTGGCTGCCACCGGCGCGAAGCTGGTCACCGTCGATGAGCGTAAGGCGTTCCTGGATAAGCTGGCCGGTGTCACCGAGCCGGAGGCCAAGCGCAAGGCCATCGGTGCGGAGTTCATCCGTTCCTTCGAGCGCGCTGTCGCCGGTGTGCTGGAGGATTCCCCGGAGGGTTCCACCGTGGACTTCCTGGTCCAGGGCACCCTCTACCCGGATGTGGTGGAGTCCGGCGGCGGTGCCGGTACCGCCAACATCAAGAGCCACCACAACGTGGGCGGGCTGCCTGATGATGTCGAGTTCGAGCTCGTCGAGCCCCTGCGCCTGCTGTTCAAGGACGAGGTCCGTGCGGTTGGCCGCGAGCTCGGCCTGCCCGAGGTCATCGTTGCCCGTCAGCCGTTCCCGGGACCGGGCCTGGGTATCCGCATCATCGGTGAGGTCACCGAGGAGCGTCTGGAGACCCTCCGCCACGCCGATCTGATCGCCCGCACCGAGCTCACCGCAGCCGGCCTGGATGGCATCATCTGGCAGTGCCCGGTGGTCCTGCTCGCCGATGTCCGTTCTGTCGGTGTCCAGGGTGACGGCCGCACTTACGGTCACCCGATCGTGCTGCGCCCGGTGTCCTCCGAGGATGCCATGACCGCCGACTGGACCCGCCTGCCGTATGAGGTCCTGGAGCGTATCTCCACCCGCATCACCAATGAGGTCGCCGACGTCAACCGCGTTGTGCTCGACGTGACCTCGAAGCCACCGGGAACCATCGAGTGGGAGTAGATCCCCCTCATCTGAAGGCGGCGCGTAACCTCGACGGTTGTGCGCCGCCTTCGGTGTTTCCGGTGGTCGCCCTCTTTGCTTGACGACGCCCAGGCTCCCCCCACGTAGGGTGGTGCGCACCAGTTACGGCTAACCGATTGAGGAGAAAAGACCATGAGCGACCTGAACAATGTATTCGGTACCTCCGACGAGGCCACCGCACTGCTCAAACACCTGCAACAGCGGTCGGGGGAGACCGTTGATGTCACCGATGTGTTCACAGAGCTGGGATTGGACAAATTGTCCGGCAACTACACCGACACCCAGGTGGAGGGGTACGGCGATGCCTTCATGGTTGTCGCAGCCCTGGCCGCCCTGATCGTGGGGGAGGGCGAGGTGACCCTGCATGTGGACGCCAAGGAGAAGACCCAGATCAGCACGGCCCTGAAGTACTTCGCCCTGTCCCCTGAGGAGCACGCTGTGGCGGAGCGTTTCGATGAGGATGATCTGTACGAGGTGGCTGATCTCGCCGAGGAACTGCGCGGGCAGTTGGATTAAGACAAAACAACAGTGTCCCGGTGGGAACCTCACGGTTCCCACCGGGACACTGTTGTGTTCAGCTCACCGATCCCGGGGGATCAGTGGGCCTGGGGTTTAACTAGCTGGAGCCGATGCTGGAACCAGCGCTGGATCCGGGGCCATCCGTGCTGCACAGCAGGGGGGAGGAGACCAGTGCCAGGGCAGCAGTGGCGAACAGTGCGTTGGACACCATCTGGTGGT
Source organism: Corynebacterium efficiens YS-314 (assembly GCF_000011305.1). Taxonomy (NCBI): domain Bacteria; kingdom Bacillati; phylum Actinomycetota; class Actinomycetes; order Mycobacteriales; family Corynebacteriaceae; genus Corynebacterium; species Corynebacterium efficiens. The sequence continues at coordinate 653,975 of NC_004369.1, forward strand.
TGACAGCATTGGCTGCGTCATTCAGACCACGGTTGATGGTCTGAACCCACTCCGGCTGGTGTGCGCCGGAGGTGGCGGCGTTCAGCTGGCGCATCTGCTGCTCAACTGCGGAGCCGATGGACTTGAGCAGTGGCTCGAGTGCCGGGCCCGCGATGGCGGAGACAGCACCCAAGGCGGCGAGCAGTCCGACCAGGCCGGCGGCCGGGGAATCCAGGCACTGCTGCAGGAACGCGGAGGAACCGTTATCAGCGCCGCCGTTGCCGTTGTCGCTGCTGCCATTACCGATGCTGCCGTTGTCGATGCTTCCGCCACCGTTGCCGGTACCGTCAGAGATGTTCATGTTGAAGGTGACCGTGTCGCTACCTGCGGAGTTGGTTGCGGTGACGGTGACGGTGAAGGTGCCGGACTCAGTCGGGGTACCGGAAATGATACCGGTGTCCTCGTTGTAGTCCACACCGTCTGGCAGACCCACGACCACGATGGTGGTATCACCCGGGGTGACCTCGACGGTGATTGGGGTGATCGGGATGTTGATGGTGCCATCCACATCATCGATGTCACCGATGTTGGGGGCGTCGACCTGCTCCTCCACGGTGAAGAGGAAGGTCTCGGTCACGGTGCGGCCATCATTGACTGCGGTGACGGTGACGGTGGTGACTCCGGCCTCGGTGGGGGTGCCGGTGATCTCGCCGGTGGTGTCGTTGTAGGTCACGCCGTCCGGCAGGCCCTCAACGGTGACCTCAGCGGTATCGGGGGTGACCTCCACCTCGACCGGCTCGATCGGGGTACCGACGGTACCGGTCTGATCATCGATGTTGCCGATGGTCGGAGCAACTGCACCCGGCTCTTCATCAGGATCGGTGACGGTCAGGGTGAACTGCTCGGTGGCACTTCCCGCGTCATTGGTGGCGGTAACCGTGACGTTGAAGGTTCCGACGATGGTGGGGGTGCCGGTGATCTGGCCGGTGGTGTTGCTGTAGGTCACGCCTGTTGGCAGACCCACAACGGTGACGGTGGCGTCGTCCGGGGTGACGTCCACATCAATCGGGGTGATGGGCTCGTCGACAAGGCCAGCCTGGTCGTCGATGTTGCCGATGGCCGGAGCAACGGCGGGATTCTCAACGGTGATGGTGAAGGTCTGCGTTGCGGTGCCACCTGTGGTGGTGGCGGTGACAGTCACCTCGTAGGTGCCCACAGCTGCCGGGGTGCCGGAGATGGTGTTGGTGGTGGTGTTGTAGGTCACGCCGGTTGGCAGACCATCAACGGCGATGGTGGCGGTGGAAGGGGTCGCCGCCGGGATGACCGGGGCAATCGCATCACCCAGGGTTACGGTCTGATCTGCAATCGCAGCCAGAGTCGGGGCTGCAACCCAGTTGGCATCCGCATTCACGGTTGCACGGGCCAGCGGAAGATCAATTACACCGTCAAGGACGTTGATGCGCAGTGCGGAGACGGTGAAAGCCTCATCAGGACGGGTGATGGGGGCCGTTGCTTCATTCGGGCGAGCCGGGTTGTCGCGCGTGATCTGTTCGCGAATCTGTGGATTCGGCTGATCATTGAGGGTGATGCGCAGGATGTCCCGGTTGTTCAGAATCGTGCTGAGGTTGCCGGTCAGTGGGCCGACAACATCGGTAACGACATCCTGGAGGAGAGTGTCGATCACACCATCGGCGGTTTCGTTAAGAATTTCCTCGATAACGTCACCAACTGCGCCGAGGACGCTCTGAAGAACCGCATCGATACCCGGCAGACCAAGAGTTCCCAGCAGCGTGAGGCTTGAGACATCGTCACCATTGAGGATCTGGTTGAGGGTGCCATCGATGTTGATCGCGGCGATTGAACCTCCCAGGAGGCGGAGATCTACATTGATGGTGACGGAGGTCTCCAGCAGTCCGTCCAGAACCGCGGTTCGGACCTCTGCCACCAGATCTGTGAGGATCGAGTTGATCTCGGTGGAAATCCTTGCGACTGCATCTTCGGTGAGCAGGTCGGTGTTGGGATCAACGGCGGAAGTGCCACCTAGAGCTTCCAGGTCGATGATGACCTCCCCGGTTTCCAGGTTGAGGGTCACGGCCCCGCTGCTGGAGGTTAGCGGCCCACCCAGGAGAAGTTCTAGGGTCTCCTGGATGTTGGAGTTGAGGGTGATCGTCGGGTCTCCGAGGCTGATCACTCCCAAAGGTAGTGCATTCGCTGCAGTGACAACGGGGCCGAGTGCCCCGAGGATTCCATTGACCAGACCGGCCTCTCCTGCAACCCCGGATACCAGGTCGTCAACCTGCATGCCCACACCCGGGGTGGCAGGATCCTCGCTGATGAGGAGATCAGTGACGCTTGCCACCAGCGGGCTGTCGAGAACCAGATCTGCATTGGCCAGGGCATACTCAGAAGTGACTTCGTCGCCATTGCGTTCGGCGCTGGCACTGACAGCTCCGACGCGGAGGGACAGTTCATCGATGATTCCATCGGTGAGCTGCGGTGCCAGGATATCCGACAGATCCAGGACGGTTTCTACGCCGCCGGGTCCGGAGGTAGCGCTGAGGTCGATGGAGCCGTCGTCGGTGAGCACACCTGCTGCGGCGTAGGCCTGGTTACCGGCCGGGGTGGAGGCGGTGGCCCCCAGAACGCCGGCGGGGCCCTGGATGTTAAGAAGATCGGTGAGGGGGAGGCTTACACCGCCAATGGTGACATCGATGCCCTCAAGGAGAGTCAGGTCAACGTTGGCGTCATTGCTCTCGTTTCCTGGGTACTGCGCCTCAGCACGGATGGCTTCCAGCAGGGCCAGGAATCGATCCTGGTCTGCGGGGTCTACTGAGTCGGTGAAGAGGGACAGGTCGATGAGCTGTCCTTCAGCGGTGGCGAATGGTGCTTCCTGCGCCTGCGCTACAGCTGTAACGGGGAGTAGTGGGTGGGCAGGGACGGCGATGAGGGTTCCCGCAACCAGTGCGGTACTCGTGATGGCGGCGATGCCGATCCGCATGCTCCGGCTGATGGCCAGAGCGGATTTCCTGATTTTCAAGGGTCCTCCAGGTTTGAGAGTGTTACCTGATCATTTATTGAGTCTGTTCACAGCAAACTGCCCAAAAGAGAGCCAAATCACTGTGCATACTCAGCAACCCTCACCCTAATCACAGGTTCTATTTGATTCTATGGAATGCAAAATGTCTTATTTACCTATCCAAACCTAGATATCAATCACCTCTGCATGGTTCTCTGATTGAATTGCCAGCTGATAACTATTTTTTGGGGATCCGTTGGGTGTGAGGATGGGTTTTCAGTGATGCCGATGGCGCTGTAATTCACTCGCCAAGGGCACACCCATTAGGGGGCCCTCTACCCCCTCGGGGGTGGTTGTACAGTGAGGATCGGTCGTTTTGTTATATGACGGTGGTCGATTCTCCATATCGGTGGTGTAGCCGGGGCCGATTTATAAACTGCACAACCCTGAACATTGAGAAACCTCCCACAGCTTCCACCTGTGAATGGTGGTGAGCTGGAGAGGTTCTGGAAAATTAGTGTCTGTGTCTACTCCGCGTATTGGACCCTCACCTCCCCGATGCCGGAGTTGACGTGGATGTTCAGGGCCCCTGCGTCCTGGTCGGCATTGGCGTTGAGGTTGGGGACGTCGCAACGCGTGGTGCCGATGCCCGCCATGCAGGTGAGGTTCACGGGGATTTCCTCGGGGAGGATGACGGTGACCTCACCCACGCCGGAGGAGATCTGGACGCTGCGGTCCTCATCGACGGCGGTCAGGCCGGTGAGATCGAGTTCCATCTCGCCGACACCGGAGGTGTAGGAATCCTGGAGGTTGCCGTCGGTGGGGGCCAGCATCATGTCGCCGATGGCGGTGGTGTCCTCGAGTCCGCTGTAGGTCTCATCGACGATGGTTCCCAGTGCCACCGTGGACACAACCCCTCCAATCACCAGAATGCCGAGCACCCACGGCCAGACCCGCTTCTTTTTCTTCTCCGGCCGGTGCGCGGGGACATGCTGGATATCCCAGGTGTTAGGGTTGGGTGCCAGTGGATCCCAGGCCGGGGTGGTGGTGCGGTACTCCTGGGCGAAGGGGGCGCTGTAACCCTGGACGGGTTGCATCTCACTCAGGTCAGGCTGGGGCTGCGGGTAGAGGTTCGGGTCGAAGTTGGTGTTGGGAGTGGTCATCGTGGGGTCCTGTATCGAGTAGTGTCCGTTGGCGAGTAATCCGCGGGGTGGCAGGGGCTGTCGCTTGTGCAACCCCCACCACATCGCCCCCAGCAGGGCGTAGGTGATCAGGGAAGCGGAGCCGAACAGCTGGACCGCCCCGGAGGTGAACATTCCGGAAAAGAACACGAAGAAGATGGCCAGCCACCAGCCGTGCGTGCGATCCTGGGGATGGCCGGGTGTCCAGATCGCCTCGAGTGGGGAGACCGGGACGGAGTAGCGGGGCATGAGTAGCCAGGCCAGCAGATAGGCGGCCACCCCGGCACCGAGGAAACCGAACACCACGAAGGCCAGGCGCACCAGGGTGGGATCGATCTGGTAGCGGATGGCAATGCCTTCACACACCCCGGCCACCTTGGCGTTGCCACCCTGGCTGGAGGGGAAACGCACGGGGCGGGTCGCCCACATCTGACCCAGCACCCCGGTGGGCGGTGTCGAGGCCTGGGAGGTGGCATCCTCCTGAGCAAAGGGGATGAACCCGGGCGGGGTGTGGGTACGCGGTGGGTGTTCCTCATGGGTGCTCATAGGTTCATTGTGACCCTTCTATCAGGGAAACCACATCGGGGGATGCCCTGAATTCGGGTGGATCAGGGTGTTCCCTGATGGTCGGGGATGAAGTGGACATGACAAGATCAGGGCATGAGTAACACACCCGTGCCGTACACCCCGCAGCCGGCGGGGCAGCAGTTGGCACCGCTGTATCCCAAGTTCACCCGCTCCCGTGAGGGGCGTGTGGTGGCGGGCGTGGCATCGGGTCTGGCGCAGCACCTGGGGGTGTCCCTGTTCTGGGTGCGGGCCCTCCTCATCATCTCCTCGCTCCTCAACGGTGTCGGCATCGCGGCATATGCTCTGGTGTGGATTTTCACCAGGATGGGCGATAAGGGGCGGGAGGGGGCGTCGCAAAGCACCCCACGTCCCGGACGGCTCACGTCCTGGTTGCTGGTTGCGCTCGCCCTCGCCGGCGCGGGCGTCTCGCTCACCCTGACCACCGGGTTCGGCTTGGCGACGTTCATCCCCGTCGCCGTCGTGGGCATCGGTGTGCTGATGGTGTGGATCGCCTACGACAGGGGACTGGAGTCCAGCACCAACATCTTCATCATCGCCACCGGCGGGGTGCTGGTGCTGTCGGCGATCGTGGTGGTGGTGATGAACTGGGACGGGCACGCGAACTTCTTCGCGGCCCTGGCCACGGTGATCCTCACGCTGCTGGGTGTCGCCGCCCTCGGGGTGCCCCTGTGGGTGCGGCTGTGGGACCAGCTGGGGCAGGAACGCGCGGAGAAGGCCGCGGCGGATGAACGTGCCGAGATCGCCTCCCGCCTGCACGATTCGGTGTTGCAGACCCTCGCGCTGATCCAGAAACGCGCCGATGACCCCGCCGAGGTGACCCGCCTGGCACGCGGTCAGGAACGCGAACTACGACAGTGGTTGTTTGATTCCCAGGACAAGACCCCGCAGACCACCGGCACCGTGTTCACCGCCCTGGAACGGGCCTGCGGTGAGGTGGAGGATCTCTACGGTCTGCGTATCGTGCCGGTGACCGTGGGCACCGATGAACCCCTCACCAATGAGACCCATGCCGCGGTGCTGGCCGCGCGGGAGGCTCTGGTGAATGTGGCCAAACACGCCGGTGTGGACACCGCTGATGTCTATGCCGAGATCCTGCTCGGCGAGCTCAGCATCTTCATCCGCGACCGCGGATGCGGTTTTGACCCGGATAACATCCCCAACGGCCACCACGGTCTGACGGAATCCGTACACGGCCGTGTGGAGCGCGCCGGGGGCACGGTGCGGATCAAATCCGAGATCGGGGAGGGCACCGAGGTCGCCATCACGATGACGATGTGAGCGGTTGCACCGAGGCGAGTGTCGCCGGGGCGAGTGCCGCCGCGGCGCGGGTGACGGCCTCCCGGATGGAGGCACCGTAGACGGGGTGTTCCATGCCGAGCTCCATGCAGGCGATGATGTAGCCACCCGGATTGCCCAGGTCATGACGCTGCCCCTCGTGGACAAGGATGTGTACCGGGTGGCCCTCCCGGATGAGCAGATCAATGGCGTCGGTCAACTGGATCTCCCCACCCTTGCCCGGGGTGGTGCGCCGCAGCGCATCGAAGATATGACGGTCGAAGACATAGCGGCCGGTGGCCACGAAGGTGGAGGGTGCCTTCTCCTGTGAGGGTTTCTCCACCATGCCCAGCACCTGCTTGACGCCGGGCTGGCCGGGGATGTCCGCGATGTCGAAGACACCGTATTTGGACACCTCCTCCAGGGGTACATCCATGGCACACAGTACCGTTCCACCGAACTGCTCCTGGACCCGGATCATCTGGGAGGTGACACCGATGGGCAGGACGAGATCGTCGGGGAGCATGACGGCGAAGATCTCTTCATTATCATCCAGGGCACCCTCCGCGAGGCTGACCGCATGCCCGAGGCCGAGGGGTTCCTCCTGGACCACACCCTGGACGGTGATGATCTCCACAGCCCGCGCAACCTTGGCAGCCTCCGCGGTTTTGCCCTTGGTTACCAGGTGGTCCCGCAGCTCGGTGAAGTCGCCGAAATGGGCGAGGATACCGTCCTTGGCGGGGGCGGTGATGACCGCCAGTCGCTGGGCGCCGGCCTCGGCGGCCTCCTCGGCAACCAGTTCAATGCCGGGGGTGTCCACCACCGGCAGCAGCTCCTTGGGCACTGTCTTGGTGGCCGGGAGGAAACGTGTCCCCAGGCCCGCCGCCGGAACGACAACGGTGCGCAAGGGGGTGCTGTGTGCGGAATCAGTATGTGCTGTGACCATCAGTTGATCGTAGGCACGTCGCGGGTGGACCGCCCGGTGAAACCGTGGGAATGTGGCCGGTAGCAGATGTCATCAACCAATTTCAGGGGTATGCCGGAGAGTATTACCAGCACCCTGACGCCGGGGGTCATCCTCAGAAGACACCGGGCACGGCGGTCACACCGAGCAGACCGGCGCTGATCCCCAGCGTGGCCAGAATCGCGATGATGATGGCCACAACCGGGTTGGACCCGGAACTGGACTCTGCGCTGGACCCCGGACTGGATACAGAGTTAGGTTCTGCCACCGTGATGGAAGTGGAATCGGTGTGGCGTGCATCCTGGCTGAGGAAGGTGATGGTGGTTTTTCCCAGCGCAAGCGCGGTGATGGTGGTGTCCCCCGTGGCACCCGAGGTGGTGGCCACGCTGTTATCACCGGATGACAGCGTTCCGGGCAGATCAAACCCATCGCCGTTGTGCATGATCACATCGGTGGATTCACCCGGCGCCAGCCGGGAGCGGTAGGGCATGAGGGAGAAATCCCGGAGGATGTCGTTCTCCGGTATTGCGAGGCTGAGCACCGTGGCACCGTCGGCCAATGGCTGGGTGGAGGAGGGGACGGGGGAGTGGTGGGTGACATAGAAGCGGTCCACCGCCCCCACGCCCACGTATGAATTCCGGGGATTGAGGATGTTGTAGAGATGGCCCGAGTCGGAATTGGCCATACCGTTGGACCGCCGCAGGTGGCGCTCCTCCCCGTAGGTCAGCGCCTCCAGACAGCGCTGCAGAGTGATGTGTCCCTGGCAGAGGTTCTCGGCGTAGGACCGCACGCCACCGGGCAGGGTGGCGGTGAATGCACCGGTATTGTTGGCGCGGTCGTGGCTGATGCGCCCGGAGTATTTCTCCTCCACGGCGCGTTGCACCGCGATCCGCTCCATGTCACCACTCCAGAGCAGGTCATGGACATACTGATCCCGGGTGAGCCCCCGCGCGGTGACCGCCTCACGCAGCGGTCGGCCGTCGAAAGGCACGTTGTTGTCGTACATGGTGGCGCGCACCTGACGCAGATAGGGCAGGGAGATCTCCCGGATCTCCGACTGGGAGAGCTCGACGGTGGTGATCACCTCCACCCCCGGGCCCAGGGCAACGTCGAGGCTTTTCGACGGCGCTACCACCGGCGCGACCACCGGCGCCGCCTCCACCGGAATGGCGGAAACTGCGGCCACCGCGATGGGAGCGGTGAGGATGAGGAGTGGTGATCTGATATTCACGGGCGCAATACTATCCCGGGTGGAACCAGGACAGAGAATGGGAGCGAAAGTGCTAACCCAATGTGGGTGGGGGATTGTCGGTGAGGCCCTCGGCCTTCGATCTCCCCGGACCCCCGATAGCGGTAACCTATGAGGCATGGTTCAAGTGTTTCTGGTTGATGACCACTCGGTGTTCCGATCGGGCGTGAAGGCTGAGCTGGGTTCGGCGGTGGAGATCGTGGGCGAGGCCGGCACCGTGGCCGATGCCGTCACCGGCATCACCCAGACGCGTCCCGACGTCGTGCTTCTCGACGTCCACATGCCCGACGGTGGCGGCCTCGCCGTGATCCGCAGGGTTCTCGAGGCCGGCGTGGAGACCATCTTCCTCGCCCTGAGTGTCTCCGATGCCGCCGAGGATGTCATCGCCATCATCCGCGCCGGGGCACGCGGGTATGTCACCAAATCCATCTCCGGCGAGGAACTGGTGGAGGCCATCAACCGGGTGAACTCGGGCGACGCCTTCTTCTCCCCACGCCTGGCCGGGTTTGTCCTGGATGCCTTCGCCGCCCCTGATTCCCGTGCGGGCGCGGGCATCGTCGATGCGCCGGAGAAGGATGCCGCTGTTGAGAAGGGTGCTGTGATTGATGATCCGATCGTGGATGCGCTGACCCGCCGTGAGCTGGAGGTGCTGCGACTGCTGGCCCGCGGTTACACCTATAAGGAGATCGGCAAGGAGCTGTTCATCTCCGTGAAGACGGTGGAAACCCACGCCTCGAACATCCTGCGTAAGACCCAGCAGTCCAACCGCCATGCCCTCACCCGCTGGGCCCATTCAAGGGATCTCGACTGATGGCCCGTAATCGCGGGGGATCCACCCCGGCCGGTGCCGGGTCGAATGACAACTTCGACCAGAAGGCCGCCAAATTCACCTTCCAACCCACCCGCACCCTGCTGTTCAGCATCATCTTCACCGCCCTGGTGATGTGGCAGTCGGGTTTCTCCCTGTGGTGGGCCCTGCCCATCTGGTTCATCGTGTGGGCCTTTTTCATCCTCGGCCACAGTTTCTACAACTGGGCCAACCTCAAACTCATCGAGATGGGCCGCCGGAACAAACAGATCCTGGACGAACAGGAAAAAGACCGCAAACGGAAGCGGTAGCGAAAAAACACCGCCCGGAGATGCCACTGTTCACGTGGTTCTCTCAGGCGGTGTCGCGTGGGCGGGGTCGGATCAGGTATCCCGGTCGGGCTTCTCGACGAACGCCAACGCCCGGCTGCCATCCACATGAGGAAAGGTGAGAAACATCCACCCGGACACCAGCACCCACACCAGGATGCTCACCCACAGAGCGGATCCACCGAGCAACGGGGCCAGCATCAGGGCGAGCCAGGTGAGAAACAGGGGCATGATCTGCCCCACGGTGGGCACCATGGCCACACCGTGCTGGGCCCGGTACCGCTTCATCTCACCGCGGTAGGGATGTCCCAGGGTGATGAGGAACGCCGCGGCCAGGCAGGCTGCCATGATGCCGACCTGCACGCCAGTGGAGAGATCCGTGGTGAGCGCGGCCACCGCACCGCCCACCAACACCGATGCACTGATCCGCACGATGGGTGGGGTCGGGATCGGGGTGATGTGTGATCGCATCTGGCTGTAGCTGCTCATGGGGTCCATGATGATTCAGCCTAATCGACGGGATGGAAATTACCCTCACCGGGGAAATGACAGGAATTGCCGCCATTGGCGGAGTTTCTTCCCAGCTGTTGAGGTTGCTCGGGTGGGGGTAATCCATGTGGGTGGAAAAGTGCATTCTGGAAAGTATCCGGTAATTTATATCTAGATTGTCAAGGGCCTGTGCATATGCTGCAGGCCACCTGTTCGCCATTAACCTTCTAAGGTTAGAGTCTGTTTTGAGGATTAGATGTCTAAAACGAAGTTGATTGCCAGGCTTACCTCGGTTGCTATTTTTGCCACCTCCCTTGCGGTGGTCCCTGCCGCGAGCGCGGTGCAGCTCCACAGCGAGGAGCGCTCCGGGCGTCCCATCTGTGTGGCTACGCTGTCGGATCGGGAGACGCAGGTTTCCAAGGATTTCTTCCAGACCCTGATTAACGAGCACCTCGCACTCGAGGGTAAGCTCCGGGCGTTGTTTCCGGAATTGAAGGCCCAGTTCGAGGATGTGGATCGTCGACAGGCTGAGGGGGAATCGTTCATCTTCCCGGGTTATCCCGAACCGCTCCGATCTGCCATAGACAATGCAGGGTTCGGTTATGACGAGCGGTCTCTTTTCTTCTTCACCAACTCACGTGATCACGTGCAGTATCAGGATTATGCGGAAAACGGATATTCGGTAGAGGTTGAGATCGCTCCCAACTGGACCAGAGCGGAGTTTGAAAGCTACCCCTTCGGTTCTGCTCCGGTGATTCCCGCCGGTGCGGATTGGGGAGCTCAGCAGTTCAGTTACGCCATCACTGCCCAGAGTGAGGTCAATGAGTACAGCATCAGTAAGTTGGAATACTCGGTGCCCAGCGCCGCATTGCGACCGATCATCAATCCACACAAGGTGCGTGTGGAATCCATCCGTAGCGAATTTAAGGAATCTTGGAATTACTATGAGCTGGACAGGGCTGCCACTGCATGCGTGAATTCCTACCAGTCAGGTGATTTTCCAGCACCGGAGTCTGTGCCCACCACGACCTATGCCCCCACGGTCACGGTCACAGCAGCCCCCTCCACCGTGACGGAAACGCCTGAACCAACCACCGTGACGGTCGAGCCGTCGACCGTTGTGGTTGAGCCGTCACCGATCACGACCACTGCCGCTACGGAGACCGTGACCGTGACTCCAGCACCGGTCACCTCCACCGCGCCGGTTGAAACCGTTGTGGAGACCCCGGCCCCGGCAACGTCAACAGCGGCCACTAAGACGGTAACCGTGACCCCCGCGCCGGTCACCACCACCAAGGCGCGGGAGACGGTGACGGTCACACCGGAGCCAACCACTTCCACCGCCGCGCCGGAGACTGTTGTGGAGACCCCGGCACCGGTGACCTCAACGGCAGCCACGGGAACCACCACTGTGACCCCGGCACCCGTGACCACCACCAGGGCGAAGGAAACCGTGACCATCACCCCGGCTCCGGCGACATCCACCGCCACGAAACCGACCGTGACCGTGACCGCTGAGCCGACCACTGTCACCACCACTCCCACCGTGACTGTTACCGCAGATCCTGTGGAGGTCACCGAATCCGACGATGCTCCTGAGAAGAAAGAGTCCGAGGGGATGGGCATGCTGCCAATCATCATTGCGATCCTCGCGGCGCTCGGCGGTATCGCTGGGTTTATTCTCAACAGCCCCGCGATTCTGCAGGGCCTGATCTAGTCCCACGGTCCCGGATCAGCACAACCCGGTTGGTTCATCATGCGAGAGCTGATGTTCCAGCCGGGTTTGTCATTGCGCCTGCTTGTGCCGCCCCTCCCGGTTCAACCGGTTGCATCGGTGTAATCCGTCGTGTTAACTGGATTTCATGAATGGAACACATGTTCTAGGAATGGGGGGGGATGGTCCGGTGTCGCCCCTCCCGGATCTCGCCGGGATGGGCAGATCGGAGCGCATCCACGCGTTGCGTTCCCGCATGTCCGCGATGGGTGCAGCCGTTCCACAACTGCGGGAGGGGCATGCTCCTCAGCCAGAAACGCCGCCGACACAGGAGGATGTTCTCCCAGCTCCGGAGGTGTTATCCCGGTTCCTGCCCGGGGAGGGGTTTCCGCGTCGGGCGGTGACGCTGTTCCCTGATCAGCCACTGCTGGTGGTTGAACTTCTTGCCCATGTTACCGCCCGGGGTGGATACGCCGCGATGATCGGGTGGCGGGAGTTCGCCTATGCCGGGGTGGTCGAATCCGGAGGTGTGTGCGAGAACATCATCGTCATCCCCGACCCCGGCCCCCAGCCGCTCAACGTCGCCGCGGTGTTGTGCGAGGGACTTGATCTGGTGGTTTACCACGGCACGGAGGCCACGCTCTCACCCACCCGCGCCCGGCCGCTGCTGGGCAAACTCCGCCGGGGGACCGCCGCCCTGATCATGGTGGGCACCGGTGTGCCATCACCAGCGGTGACGGTGGATGCACGGACCACCGATTATCTGGGTATCGGACCTGGTCAGGGCCGCATCCGGGGTGTAGAGATGCATATCAGCATCACCGCTCGCGGCCATGCCCCGGCGGGTGGGACGGTGGTGCTCGGGGAGCGTGGGTGCCACTGTGGACACCACCGTGGGCTCCGGGTGGTGTGAGGCCATCATGCGCATCATGGCACTGTGGTTCCCCGACTGGCCGGTGCAGGCGGTGCGCTTGAACAGGGATGATCCCGCGCCCGCGGATGATCCCCTGGCCATTGCCGAGCACCACCGGATCCGGGCGTGTGGGCTTGCCGCACGCCGGCGCGGGGTGCGCCGCGGGATGAAGGTGCGCCAGGCCCGGGCGGTCTGTCCGGACCTGGAGGTGATCGACGCCGACCCCGAACGCGATGCCCGCATGTTCGAGGGCGTCATCGCCTCCCTCGGTGAGGTCGCCTCCAGCGTCGAGGTGCTCCGCCCCGGGCTGGTCATCATCGCTGCCGACGCCGCCGCCCGCTATCACGGTTCGGAGGAGGTCGCCGCCCAGCTGCTTATCGACGCCGCCTCCCGCACCGGTGTCGATATCATCGCCGGGGTTGCCGACGAGGTCACCACGGCGGTGATTGCCACCCGCGTGGTCGGGGGCGGGGTGGTGCGGTCCGGCGCGTCGACAAGCTTTTTGGCACAGCAACCACTCGGGGTGCTGGTGGCAGAGGAGGCCCTGGGATGTGATGGGCAGGTGGTGCAGGCATTGCAGGATCTGGGAATCACCACGCTGGGGGAACTCGCCGCGCTTCCGGTGGGGTCGGTGGCGACCCGTTTCGGGCAGGCCGGTCTGCGCTGCCACGCCATCGCCACCGCCAGACATGGACGCCGTGTTGCCCCGCCGATTGATGGGGCGAACTGGGAGGTCTCCCACATATCGGAGGAGCCGATCACCCGCGTGGACGCGGCGGCGTTCCGGGCGCGCGCCCTGGCGGTGCAGCTGCATGCGCGGCTGGCCGAGGCCGGTGTGGTCTGCCAGGTGCTGCGGGTCACCGCCGATTTCACCGATGGCACCACCAGCAGCAGGGTGTGGCGGACCAGCGAACCACTGACGGAAGGCGCCACGGCGGACCGGGTGCGCTGGCAGCTGGATGGTTGGCTGACCGCGCGCGGTGTGGTGGAGGAGACCGATGGTGGGATCACCGCCCTGTGGCTGACCCCGCTGGAATGCGTCCCCCCGGAGATGGCCAGCGAGGGGTTGTGGGATACCGGCACCAGCCACCGGGCGGTGGCGCGACAGGTGGTTGAACGTGTGCAGTCCACCCTGGGCATCACCGCGGTTCTCCAACCGGTACCCGCCGGTGGTCGGGGAGTGGCCGAGCGCATCATCCTGGTGCCCTTCGGTGAGCAACCCGATCCGGTGCGCAGGCCCGGCGGTGAGTGGCTGGGCCGGTTGCCCACCCCGCTGCCGGCGCGCCTGGGCGGTGGGATCAACCATCCGGCGGCCCAGGTGGTGCTGATCAGCGCCTCGGGCACACGGGTCACAGTGACCGCCGAGGTGCGGCTGACCGACTCACCCTATGCTCTGGGCTGGGGGCCACGCCGGTATCTGGTGACCGGGTGGGCGGGACCGTGGCCGGTGGATGACCGCTGGTGGGACAGCTCCGGGCAGCGATACGCCCGCCTCCAGGTGGTGGGGCGGGCGGTGTCCGGGGCAGGGACCACAGGGGCGCTAGGGGCGCTGGGGGCTATGGGGGCCGAGCCCGAGTCTGACCCCCGGGCGTGGCTGCTGATCTGGCTGAAGGCAGGTGGCGGATTGAGGCGATCTATTAACGCCCCGAGGGGGTTACTGGGCGAGGATGTCCACGACCAGACGGTGGGGATCCTGCAGCACGGTCACGGAGTAGGGGCGTTTGCCGTCCAGGCCGATGACGAACTGGGAACGACCCTCGAAGGTGCCCGCGCTGATGACCTCGGTGACCAGGTTGCCAGCACCCTTCACCGTGCCGATCTGGGGATCCTCCATGCCCAGATCAAAGGGGTAGACGGTGCCGTCGATGTTGACGTTCAGTGCGGTGGAACCCTCGTAACTGATCGGATTTCCGCTGCCCTGCTGGCTGGGGGAGTCGGTGTAGTCCATGAACCAGCCGGGCTCGCCCTCGCCGGTGAGATCGAAGACAACCCGGTCGAAACCGGCATGGGAACCGATGCGCACATCGGTGACCATGAGCTGGGCAGGGGCGTCAGGGCGCAGGGTCTTCATGCTTGCATCCGCGGAACCGAGCGGGACGGGCCCGGAGGTCGCATTACCGGGGGAGGTGACATTTTCCCCATCGGCGGTGGCGGCCATGGTCTGCGCAGGGGTGCCACCGGCCTCGGTGTTCTCGGTGCCACAGGCGGTGAGCATGAGGGCACCGAGACTGAGAACCGCCAGGCTGGCCATTTTCAGACGGGTAGGGGCGATGAAGGGACGCTGCACAATCATTCTCCCACCGTAACCCCAGGGGTCATGTTATGCCTAAGCAGGTCAGGGGGTTTCGGAGGATTGTGAACGAATTGTTGTAAAGCGGATAAATCGTTGATTATCCACCCCGGGTGGGGTATCCGGGGAACAGAACAGGGGCGCACCCCTGTATGGATGCGCCCCTGCTGATGTGACGGGGAATGATCCCGAACCCGGATCAGACGGAGTGACTACCGTCGCATGATCTTCTTCGACAGCCAGTTGCCCAGCAGCTGGGCCGCCTGGACGATGATGACGATGACCAGGACGGCCACGTACATCACCTCATTGTCGAAGGCACGGTAACCGTAGACGATGGCGAAGTCACCCAGACCGCCACCACCGATGTAACCGACCATGGCGGACATATCCACGATGGCGATGAAGATGAAGGTGTAACCCAGAACCAGGGGTCCGAGGGCCTCGGGGATGATCACCGTGCGGATGATCGTCCACGGGCCGGCACCCATGGAACGGGCCGCCTCGATGACACCGGGATCGATGGTGACCAGGTTCTGCTCCACGATGCGGGCGACGGAGAACATCGCGGCCACCACCATCACGAAGATGCCTGCATCGCGGCCGATCGAGGTGCCCATCACCGCGATGGTCAGGGGTTTCATCGCCACGATCAGGATGATGAAGGGGATGGGGCGGACAAAATTGACCAGCACATTCAGTACTGAATAGACCACCTTGTTCTGCAGGATGCCGCCGGCGCGGGTGGTGTAGAGCAGCAGGCCCACCGCCAGTCCCAGCAGGCCGGAGACCACCATGGTGATGGACACCATGATGAGGGTGTCCAGGATGGCATCACGGAAGGTGCCGCCCAGGCGGTCCCAGTCGGCGGCCATGATCATCTGGTTCATCGGGTGATCTCCTTGATGGTCGTGGTGCGGGTCAGCGAGCGGTGGAACTCCTCGATCGCCGCCGGGTTACCGGTCAGTCGGACGGTGATCTTGCCGAAGGACTGCCGCTGCAGGGTGGTCACACCGCCGTGGACCACATTGATGGAGACACCGTTGTCGGCGGCGATGGCGGAGGCCGCGAAGAAGCCGGAGTCCTCGGTCAGGTCGATGGTGAACAACCGGCCCTCGTGGAAGAGCAGGTCCTCCTCCTCAACCATGTCGGGGGTGTTGCGCAGGGCGGTGGCCACGAAACGCTGGGCCACGGTGGTCTGCGGGTTGGAGAACACCTCATAGACGCTGCCGTATTCCACGACGCGACCGGCCTCCATGACAGCGACCTTGTCCGCGATGGAGCGGACCACCTCCATCTCATGGGTGATCACCACGATGGTGATGCCCAGTTCCTTGTTCACCTTCCGCAGCAGGGCGAGGACCTCCTGGGTGGTCTCGGGGTCGAGGGCGGAGGTCGCTTCGTCGGCAAGCAGCAGTGACGGGTTGGTGGCGAGCGCGCGGGCGATGCCGACGCGCTGTTTCTGACCGCCGGAGAGCTGCTCGGGGTAGTTTCTGCCCTTATCGGACAGGCCGACGAAGTCGAGCATCTCCCGCACGCGTGCCTTGCGCTGTGCCTTGTCCATCTTCGCCAGTTCCAGCGGGTATTCGACATTGCCCGCCGCGGTGCGGGACTGGAAGAGGTTGAACTGCTGGAAGATCATGCCGATGCGGCTGCGTAGTTTGCGCATCTTCGCCTCGGGCATGCCGACGATGTCGGTGCCGTCGAGCAGCAGGGCACCGGAGGTGGGGGTGTCCAGGCCGTTGATCATGCGGACCAGGGTGGATTTACCGGCACCGGAATATCCGATGATGCCGATGACCTCACCGGGTTCGACGGTGAGGCTGACATCGTCGAGGGCGACGGTCTCGGTATTTTTATTGTTGGTGAATACCTTGGTCACTCCACGGAATTCAACGCGTGTACCGGGGTGGTGGTCGCGCTGATGGCTTCCGTCAGGCGCCGGGGTGGACGCGGGTGTAGACACAGCGGTGTCCTCATTTCATGAGGTGGATCGGGGGAAATTACAGAAGAGCTGTTACAGAGGAACAGGAGGACAGTTTAACGCCCCGTTGGGGCAGAAGCGACGTTGGTGGGACGTCGACAAGCTCTCAACGGGGCGTTAAAAGTAAGCTGAATTACTCGTCGGCGGCCTCGAGGCGGTCGAGGATGGCCTGCAGCTCATCGGCCGGGCGGTTCACGGCCACAGAGGTGCCCTTGGAATCGCGGTCGACGGCAGCCTGGACATCAGCGTCGTGCCACAGTTCGACCAGACGGGCGATGTTCTCATCATCGGCATCCTCGGCCTTGGTGACGAAGACGTTGATGTACGGCTCGGCCTCCTCGGAATTCGGATCATCCTCGAAGACGGCCAGGTTCGGGTCGATGCCGGCGCGGTCCAGGAAGGAGTTGTTGATGATGGCCGGGGTGCCCTCATGGTACGCGGTCGGGGCCTGGGCGGCATCCACCGGGAGGACGGAGACCTTGGAGGCCTCCTCGTCAATGTCGGCCGGGGTCGGGGTGATCATGCCCGGGGTCTTCAGGGTGACCAGGTCAGCCTGGACGAGGACGTTGATGGCGCGGCCCTGGTTGGACTCATCATTGGGGATGGCGACCTGCTCGCCTTCGATGCCGTCGATGGAGTCGTGGTCCTTCCAGAACAGTGCCAGGGGGACGATCTCGGAGGAACCGACCGGGGTGAGGTCCTCGCCGGAGCCGACGTTGTAGGCGGCCAGGAACTTCAGGTGCTGGAAGAGGTTCACGTCCAGCTGATCCTGCGCCAGGGCGTCATTCGGGGTGGAGTAGTCGGAGAAGTTGACCACGTCGAGGGTGATGCCCTCCTCGGCGGCCTTCTCCTCGAAGACGGTCCAGGCTTCCTTGGCGGCATCGGTGGTGCCGATGCGGATGGTGGCGCCGTCGCCGTCCTGGGTGGTGGTGCTGGTGCCGTCGGAGTCGGAACCGCAGGCCACCAGGGCAGTGGCGGCGAACAGGCCCGCGATGGCGGTGGTGGTGATACGACCAAGCTTCATGTATTCGACATCCCTTTTGTCTTGAGGTGGGTGGGCGGTGAATCGATGTCTAGGACACTAGCATTCTAGACCGGATTCTGTACAGCTCGGTCTAGTTCGGTCGGTGCGGCGGCGAGGCGGAAGGGGTGGGGTAGGGATGGAAAGAATGTTCTAATCCGGTAATTTGGTGGGCATGGAATGGGATACCGGTGCGCGGGGGCTGACCGGTCGACCGCTGCCCTGGTCGATGGTCGAGGGGATCCTCTCCGGGCGCGAGGTGGGCACCCCGCGGCCGGTGCTGCACGAGGCGGAACCTGAGTGCTTGTCGACGCCCCGACCAGGTCCCGGCTCGACGGAGGTGCCGGGGGAACGACGGGGGAGTCGGCAGGGGGAGCGGTCGGGGGAGATCCCCTTCGTGGAGCTGCACGCCACCAGCAGTTACAACTTCCTGGCCGGTGCCTCCGATCCGGGGGAGATGGTGGACCGGGCTCATGAACTGGGCCTTTCCGCGCTGGCACTGGTGGACCGCGATGGCCTCTATGGCGCGGTCCGCTTCGCCGAGGCGGCGGCGGAGGTGGGTCTGGCTACGGTGTTCGGTGCGGAGCTTTCACTGCGGGAAGGGGTTCTGACCGTGCTGTGCAGGGGTGTGGAGGGATACCGCAGGCTCAGTCACCTCATCACCGGTGCCGCCATGTCCGCCGGGGAGAAGGGCAGTGTGGACTACCCGCTGCTCCCGCAGGTCGCCGAGCAGGGGGCTGGTCACTGGGTTGTGCTGGCGGGGGTGGAATGGCAGAAGAAGATCGATCACCTGATCGAGTGTTTCGGGCGCGATAATGTGGTGCTGGAATTCCCCGCCCGGATGCTGCCGGAGGACACCGACCACCATGATATTCTTCGCTCCATCCAGACACGGACGGGCCTGCGGGGCATCCTCAGCACCATGCCCACGGCCGCCACCCGGGACCACGTGCGACTGGCCGGGGCCAAATGCGCACTCGCCCTGCGCGCCAACCTCGCCGAGGCGGAAAGCAGCCTGCACCCCATGGGTGGGACCTGGCTGCGCAGCGGTGGGGCACTGGCCCGTGCCTACCCGCAGTGTGGGGACCTGCTGGCCACCACCGTGGAGATCGCCTCCGGGTGCGCCTTCACCTTCGACCTGGTGGCCCCCGAGTTGCCCCGGTGGGACACCCCGGACGGACACACCGAGATGACCTGGCTGACCCACCTGGTGGAGTCACGTTTCGACCGTCGCTACCGTTCCCGCCCGGCGGAGGTGCGAGAGCGGGCCCGGGCGCAGATCCGCCATGAACTGGGGGTCATTGAACAGCTCGGATTCCCCGGATACTTCCTCATCGTCGATGACCTGGTGCAGTTCTGTCACAACGCCACCATTCTCTGCCAGGGCAGGGGGTCGGCGGCGAACTCCGCGGTGTGTTTCGTCCTCGGCATCACCAACGCGGAACCGATCACCGCGGGACTGTTGTTTGAGCGCTTCCTCTCCCGGGATAGGGATGGCCCGCCGGACATCGACATCGACATCGAATCCGGCCGGCGTGAGGAGGTCATCCAGTATGTCTACACCCGGTATGGCCGGGACAATGCCGCCCAGGTGGCCAATGTGATCACCTACCGCACCAAGGGGGCGCTGCGTGATGCCGCCCGCGCACTCGGTTACCCCCAGGGTACCGTCGATGCCTGGTCCAGGGGCGCCTCCGAACCACCGGCGGATGTTGTGGAACTGGCCGGGCAGCTCAAGGGACAACCCCGCCACCTGGGCATCCACTCCGGGGGCATGGTCATCTGCGACCGCCCCATCGCCGATGTGGTTCCCACGGAATGGGCACGCATGGAGGGCCGGTCCGTGGTGCAGTGGGACAAGGACGACTGCGCTGCGGCCGGCCTGGTGAAATTCGACCTGCTCGGCCTGGGCATGCTGGAGGCCCTGCACCACATGATGGACCTGGTGGCCCACCACCGTGGCATCACGGTCAACCTCTGGGAACTCGACCTCGCCGATGCGGGCGTTTATGACATGTTGTGCCGCGCCGACGCCGTGGGGGTGTTCCAGGTGGAGTCCCGTGCCCAGATGTCCACCCTGCCGCGCCTGAAACCGCGGACCTTCTTCGACCTGGTGGTGGAGGTCGCCCTCATCCGTCCCGGCCCCATCCAGGGCGGGTCCGTCCACCCCTACCTGCGCCGACGCAGCGGCGAGGAGGCCGTCACCTATGACCACCCGGTCCTGGAGAAATCCCTGGGCAAGACCCTCGGCATCCCACTGTTCCAGGAACAGATCATGCAGATCGCTGTCGATGCCGCCGGGTTCACCGGCGGGGAGGCGGATGCTTTACGACGCGCCATGGGCTCCAAACGTTCCCCCACCCGCATGGCGGCGTTACGGTCGCGTTTCTACCAGGGCCTTGCCGACACCCACGGGATCATCGGGGATACCGCCGACAAACTGTGGAACAAGATGGTGGCCTTCGCCGCCTACGGCTTCCCGGAATCCCACTCGCAGTCCTTCGCCACCCTGGTGTACTTCTCCGCATGGTTCAAACACCACTACCCGGCCGAATTCTGCGCAGGTCTGCTGCGTGCTCAGCCGATGGGGTTCTACTCCCCGCAGTCCCTCATCGCCGATGCCCGCCGCCACGGGGTGGAGATCCTGCCCATCAGCATCAACGAGTCCGGCGTGCAGGCCGACGCCCCCGACGGTCACCTCCGCCTCGGCCTGGACCTGGTGAAGGGCCTGGGGGAGGAGGCCGCCCGTCGCATCGCGGAGCATGCCCCGTACACCTCCATTCCGGACCTGTCACGCCGGGCTGACCTGGGCGTGGCCCACATCGAGGCACTCGCCCGCGCCGGGGCACTGGACTGCCTGGGGGTTGGTCGTCGAGAAGCGTTGTGGCAGGCGGGCATCGCCGCCACCGAACGCCCCGGGATGCTGCCCGGGATCTCCGCGATCGAGGCACCGGCGCTGCCCGGGATGAGTGCCTTCGAGTTGATGGCCACGAGCATTGCGGCCACCGGGGTCACCCACGACGCCCAACCCATGGCCCTGCTGCGTGCCCACCTGGATGCCCTGGGTGTCGTGCCTGCGGACAGGCTGCTCACCGATGTGGCGGACGGCACCCGCGTCCGGATCGCCGGGGTGGTCACCCACCGTCAACGCCCCCAGACCGCCTCCGGGGTGACCTTCCTCGGTCTGGAGGATGAGACCGGCCTGATGAACGTCATGGTCTCGCCCGGACTGTGGGACCGGCAACGGGTGCTGGCACGCACCGCGAAAACGCTGATCATCCGCGGGATTGTGCAGAATGCCACCGGGGCGGTGAACGTGGTGGCGGACAAATTGGAGCCCCTGCCGGTCGGGGAGTGGCTCAGCAGGGGCTCAAGGGATTTCCGGTAGAGGTTCGGGGCCCTGGCCCTACACACCCCCGGTGTCGTCGAGTTCCTCCAACAGTTCCAGTCCGCGTTGCGCCCAGCGGATCTCCGCCTCGGCCTGGATGACACGACCCTCGTAGGCGAACCGTTTGAAGGCGATGGTTTTCGCGTGGTCCTCCTCCGGCAGGTTCTGTAGGCGCCGGGTGAGCGTCGGGCTGGTTCCGGAGTCGATGCGGTTGATCTCATCCAGTGCCTGGGCGCGTTGGTACTCAAAGTGGGAGATGTGTTCCCGCAGGTTGTGCCGTGCCGCCTCAGGGGAGCCCATCTCGAAATAGGCGGCCTTGAGGCGGGCGGGGTCACGGTCCGGGGTGTAGGTCATGGGCTCCTCCTGCCAGGAGGTCAGGGCATCCAGGCCAGCATCATTGACCGAGTACTCCGTTTTGGTCACCCCCTTGGTTCCCCAGGGGATCTCACGGGTGGCCAGCAGGCCCTCGCGCTCCATCTTCCGCAGCTCGGGATAGATCTGGGAATTCGGGGCGTGCCAGAGAAAACCCACGGACGAGGCGAATCGCTTCGCCACGTCGTAGCCGGTCATGGGGCCGGACGATAACAGTGCCAAAAGTGCATTCCTGAGACTCACGCTTCTTTTGTACCCTGTGTCCTCTCCGTCTCATGCCCATCGGGTGTAGGTGTCCTCGCCCTGAGCTGGGCTGTCAAAAATGTGCGGGGGTGATACTCGCAAGTTTTACCCTCTTTTCTATTGCCGTAGCGCACATGCTGGCCTAAATTGTGACTCACAACACCAACTATCTATGAGTTTAGATAGTTCTCTAGATAGTCACTCCAGCCGCCTGACATTTCCCCAGAAAGCAGAAGCACCGATGACCACCACTTCAGCCGCCAGCTCCACCGCCAGCTCGACCACTACCGCCAAGATCCTCCCGCATCCACTCAATGCCTGGTATGTCGCAGCCTGGGACCATGAGGTCACCTCCAAGGGCATCATCTCGCGGACCATCGCCAATAAACCACTGGCGCTCTACCGCACCCAGGATGGCCGCGCCGTGGCCCTGGCCGATGCCTGCTGGCACCGCCTGGCCCCACTGTCCAAGGGCAAACTGACCGGCCGGGATGGCATCCAGTGCCCCTACCACGGACTGGTCTACAACTCCGCGGGTCGCTGCATGTCCATGCCGGCGCAGGAAACCCTCAACCCCTCCGCCGCCGTCGCCTCCTTCCCGGTCGTCGAACAGTACCGCTACATCTGGGTGTGGTTGGGCGATCCCACCCTGGCCGATCCCACCACCGTCCCGGATATGCACCAGATGACCCACCCCGAGTGGACCGGTGACGGCAAGACCATCGCCGCCGCCTGCAACTACCAGCTGGTGCTGGACAACCTCATGGATCTGACCCACGAGGAATTCGTCCACTCGTCCTCCATCGGCCAGGATGAGCTCAGCGAGGCGGACTTTGAGGTCACCCACACCGAGGATTCCGTCACGGTGTCCCGCTGGATGCGCGACATCGATCCACCACCGTTCTGGCAGAAGAACATGAATGACAAATTCCCCGGCTATGAGGGCAAGGTGGACCGCTGGCAGATCATCCACTACTACTACCCATCCACCATCTGCATTGATGTCGGCGTGGCCAAGGCCGGTACCGGCGCTCCGGAGGGGGACCGCAGCCAGGGTGTCAACGGTTATGTCATGAACACCATCACCCCGGAGACCGACCGGTCCTCCCACTACTTCTGGTCCTTCCAGCGCAACTACCGCCTGGACAGCCAGCTGATCACCACGCAGCTGCGCGACGGCGTGCACGGTGTATTCGGGGAGGATGAGGAGATGCTCACCGCCCAGCAGGAGGCGATCGACGCCAACCCCGACTACGAGTTCTACAACCTCAATATCGACGCCGGTGGCATGTGGGTTCGCCGCATCCTGGAAAAGGCCCTGGAGGCGGAGAACCGCCTGCACATCCCCACCACATCCGCACCGGTCAGGAAGGAGTCCTAATGGACACCGGCAGCGCAACCAACCTGTTGTGGCAGAACGCCGAGGTCATCGCCACCACCGAGATCGCCGACCGCATCCGCCGCATCACCCTCCGCCCGGAGCACCCACACAAGGTGCGACCCGGTGAGCACCTCAAGGTGAAGGTGGACATCAACGGACAGCAGACGGAACGATCCTATTCCATCGTGGATGCCGACCCGGAGGGCGCCGAGGTCTCCCTCACGGTCTTCCACACCCCGAATTCCAGGGGCGGATCCACCTTCATGCACAGCCTGGTCCCCGGCCAGCGCATCACGGTGACGGGACCACAACAGGATTTCCCACTCCGCATCGGAGCACCGCGGTACGTCCTGGTTGCTGGCGGTATCGGCATCACCGCCATCCGCGGGATGGCCGGTCTGCTCCGCAGGCTGGGTGCGGACTACACCATCCACTACGCCGCCCGGTCACCGGAGGCGATGGCCTACCGCGAGGAACTGATCGCCGAACACGGTGACCGACTGCATCTCTATCTTGATTCCGAGTCCGTCACCCTGGACATCCCCGCACTCATCGACACCATCGACTCCGGTACAGAACTGTATATGTGTGGTCCGATCCGCCTCATGGATGCGATCCGTCGTGCCTGGCGGGAGCGGGAACTCGACCCCACGAACCTGCGTTTCGAGACCTTCGGCAACAGCGGATGGTTCCTGCCCGAGAGCTTCCGGGTCACCATCCCACGATTGGGGGTCTCCACCGAGATCAGCGAGAATGAATCCATCCTCGAGGCCCTGGAGAAGATCGGGGTGGAGATGATGTCCGACTGCCGACGCGGCGAATGCGGACTCTGCCAGGTCAAGGTGTTGGATAGAGAGGGCCAGATCGATCATCGTGATGTGTTCTTCTCCGACAGGCAGAAGAAGGCCTCCGAGAAACTCTG
Organism: Corynebacterium efficiens YS-314; assembly: GCF_000011305.1. Lineage (NCBI taxonomy): Bacteria > Bacillati > Actinomycetota > Actinomycetes > Mycobacteriales > Corynebacteriaceae > Corynebacterium > Corynebacterium efficiens. Next base: position 678,081 of record NC_004369.1, read on the forward strand.
TGCCTGTGTATCCCGGGTGGCATCCACCTCCGCTGCCCCGGTACCCGGAAATTCCCTGACTGAACTGATCACCCCGGACAATGATTCCACCGCCCCGGGTGGGCGGAATATCCACCTGACAATTGACGTGCCCTGAAAGGCAAGAACATGGATATCAGAAAAACTATCGACACCACCCCGATGAGTGGTTTCCAGTGGTACATCGTCGGGTTGGCCACCTTCCTCAACGCACTTGACGGGTACGACGTCCTCGCCATGGCCTTCACCGCCAACGCTGTATCGGAGGAGTTCGGACTCAACGGCAGTCAGCTCGGACTCCTCCTCAGCGCAGGGCTGGTCGGCATGGCACTGGGGTCGCTGATCCTCGGCCCGTTCGCAGATAAACTGGGGCGCCGCCGCATCCTGATCGTCTCACTGCTCATCAACCTGGCAGGTCTGGCGCTATCAGCCACCGCCGGTTCCTCGACGGAATTGGCGATCTGGCGGGTGGTCACCGGCATCGGCATCGGTGGCATCCTGGCCACGGTCACGGTGATCACCAGTGAATACTCGAACAACAAGAACCGCGGCATGGCGGTGAGCATCTACACCGCCGGGTATGGACTGGGTGCGACACTGGGAGGCCTGTTGGCGGCCCGTCTCATCCCGGAATTCGGGTGGCGCTCAGTCTTCCTCGCGGGTGCTGCAGCCACCCTGGTCAGCGTCATCCTCGTCGTGGTGAGCATTCCCGAATCCGTTGATTACCTGCGGGTGAAGCGCCCCGCGGGTGCGGAGGAGAAGGCCCTGCAGATCGCCCGACGCATCGGCAAGCCCGACACCATTGGTCTGGGCACCGTCAATCCCGCCGATTCCGCCCAGGCGAAGCTATCCGACCTGCTCTCGGGCCCGTTCAAGGTGACCACCCTCAAATTGTGGGCAGCGTTCTTCTTCATCATGTTCGGGTTCTACTTCGCCAACTCCTGGACCCCCAAACTGCTGGTGGAATCGGGCATGACGGAGAACCAGGGCATCATCGGTGGTCTCGCACTGACCCTGGGTGGCACATTCGGTTCCCTGATCTACGGTGTGATCACCACCCGCTTCAACTCCCGGCACACCCTCATGGTGTTCACGGTGCTGTCGGCACTGACCCTGGTGGTTTTCATCACCACCACCTCCATCCCGATGCTCGCCTTCGGCAGCGGTGTCCTGGTGGGCATGCTCATCAACGGTTGCGTGGCCGGTCTGTACACCGTCACCCCGGCGTCCTACCCCTCTGCTCTCCGGACCACCGGAGTGGGCTGGGGCATCGGAGTGGGTCGCTTCGGAGCCATCTTCGCCCCCATCACCGTCGGAGCGCTTCTCGACGCCGGATGGACCCCGCCCTACCTCTACGGAGCGGTTGCGGTGGTCGTGGTCCTGGCAGCGGTGGCGCTCATCGGAATCCGCCCCTACCTGGGCACCGAGCAGAAAATCGCGGTGACACCCGCACAGAACGAAGCTGTCCCCACCCCCTGACACCCCACAATAAAGCCCACCTGCTGAGGGACTCCTTCAGCAGGTGGGCTTTCCCTGAGCCCGTAACCGTGAGCGGGATCGGGGCGTCGACAAGCTCCCCTACACGAGGTAGACGCTGATCAGGGTCATGGACACCACCGCGCCGACCAGGTAGTTCAACCAGAGGAAGACCTTCCAGCCACGGTTGGCGCTTTCGCAGGTGTCATCGGTGATGTTCCAGAAACGACCGGAGTTGAGCACATAGGTCAACGCGGCGGTGCCGACGATCCACGCGGGTGAGGGCAGCAGGAACACCAGGGCGGCGGCGGCGAGGTAGAGCATCGTGGCCAGTCGTGCGGCGCCGCGGGCACCCATGGCGGTGGCGATGGAGGATAGGCCGGCCTCGCGGTCGGCACGCACATCCTGCACCGCCCCGAGGATCTGGCTGGCCATGCCCCACAGGAAGAACGACCCCAGGGCGAGCCACATCGCGGTGGAGATATCGGCACCCGTGATGGTCGCACCGACCAGCGCCGGGGAGGTGAAGTGGGTGGAGGAGGTGATCGCGTCCAGCAGCGGACGTTCCTTGAACCGCAGGCCCGCCGCGGAATAGGCGATGACCGCGAACACCGAGATGGTCAACCACAGTGTGGACATCCAGGTGCCGGCGACGTAGAGCACCACCAGGAAGGGGATGGTGGTGATCGACGACGCCCACAGCAGCGTGGGGTGGTATCTCTTCGGCACCACAGCGCCCTCGACACCACCCTTGCGGGGGTTGCGGATATCCGATTCATAGTCGAAGACATCATTGATCCCGTACATCGCGATGTTGTAGGGGATGAGGAAGAAGATCACACCCACCCAGAACAGCCAGTCCATACTGCCACCCCCGAGGAGGTAGGCCAGGCCGTAGGGGAAGGCGGTGTTGACCCAGCTGATGGGGCGGGAGGAGGAGAACACCACACGGATCGTGTCCATCACAATGAGTTATGCCCTTTCAGCGTCAGAAGATGTGTCCGCGGTGGTGGTGTTCCTGCGCCACAGTTTGCCCGGCAACCAGATCGCGGGGATCAGCAGGGCAGCGAACAGCGGATAGAAGAGGTCCTCGATCGGGATGAGGCCGATCCAGATGCCTAAGTGCTGGGTGTCGCCGTAACCGAAGAAATCGGCCCACACCATGATGTTGTCGAAGATGATCGTCAACACGAACAGGATGAGGGTGGTCAGCAGGGTGACCCAGGTGATTTGCCTGGTGCCGTTGGCCCGTTTGAGCACGAAGGCCACGAGTGCGAACACCAGGAAGGGGATGCTCATGAGGACATAGGTCATGGCTGGGCCTCCCCGGTGGTTGCGCCGGTATTGGCGGGCTGGGTGGTGGCCCCCCGCTGCTCAGGCAGCGGGGTTTTCAACACCAGGCTGACCGCGGAGGTCAGATTCAGGGTGAGGTAGCACAGGAAGAACAGGAAGAACAGCTCCTCAATCGGCATGTGGGGAGCTAAGTCGATGCCCGTCATATAGGGGGAATCACCACGGTAGAAGGTGCCGGTGACAATGCCGAGCACATCCCACAGCAGGAATCCGACATAGGTGACACCGATCGCCAGGGCGGCACGGGGTGCGTTGCGGAAGAAGCCGAGCTTCCACCGGTGGTCACACAACACCATGCAGCCGATGAAGACGATCAGCGAACCCAGATAGATGAAGGACATCAGGAAATCAGTCACGTATTTACCCTACTGATCTGGCAGCATTGGGCACCGGCTCCGGAAGGGGACCGGGTGTGGTGTCGGCGTGGAGTCGCTTGAGGATATTCTCCGCGGAAATCAGGCACATGGGGATGCCCACACCCGGCACGGTGGTCGCACCGGCGTAGAAGAGGGTGTCGATCTTGCGTGACTTGTTGCGTCCGCGCAGGAACGCGGACTGCGCCAGGGTGTGCGCCGGGCCCAGCGCACTGCCGAGCCAGGAGTGGTAGCGGCGCTCGAAGTCGGCCGGGCCGAGGGTCCGCTTGACGACGATCCGCTCCCGCAGGTCCTCAATCCCGGCCTGGGCTGCGATCTGGTCGATGGCATGTTCGGCGATGGCCTCCACCGCGGCGGAGGCCTCCGGCAGGTAGGCATCCCCGTGACCGATGCTGCTGGTGGCCTTGGTGGGCACGAGGATGAACAGGTTCTCATGCCCCTCCGGTGCCACACCGTCCTCGGAGGCGGATGGCATGGAGACGTAGATCGACTCGGAGGCATTGGAGGGACGGGTGGCCTGCGGGCCGTCGAACACCACGGCGAAGTCATCGGTCCAGTCCTCGCTGAAAAACAGATTGTGGTGGTCCAGCTGCTCCAACTTGCCCTCCACACCCAGGTAGACCAGCACAGCACCGATGCCGGGGTTGCGGGTGGACCAGTAGCGCTCCGGGTAGGTGCGCAGCTTCTTCGGCAGGAGGTTGTTCTCGGTGTGGTGGAGATCGCCCGCGGAGATCACGATGTCCGCCGGGATCTTCTCCAGCTCACCGTCGTGCAGGACACTGACATCGGTGGTGATGGTCTTGCCACCGACCTTGGTGGTGTTGATGGAGATGGCCTCGGTGGACAGACGGAAGTTCACCCCGTGCTCGGTGGCCAGCTTGTGCAGCGCGGTGACCACCGCCGTGAACCCGCCGATCGGGTATTTCACACCCTGCACCAGGTCGGTGTGGCTCATCAGGTGGTACATCGAGGGGGTGCCCTCGGGGCGTGAGGACAGGAACACCGCCGGGTAGGTGAGGATCTGCCGCAGGATGGGGTTCTCGAACTGGCTGTTGACATAGGACTCCAGTGAACGGGTCAGCAGGGAGGCCAGGCGGCCGGCACGGCTGAGCACATCCTTATGCAGCAGGGGGCCGAGTTCGGAGAAGGTGTTGTAAAGGAAACGGTCGATGGCGATGTTGTAGGCATCCTCCGCCCCGTCGAGATAGGTGAGCAGTTTCTCCCCGGCGCCCGGCTCGATGGACTCGAACAGCGCAGCGGCCTCCTCACGACCGGTGGGCACATCCACCGTGGTCGTATCCCCGGAGAACACCCGGTAACCCGGGGTCAGGTCCACCAGGTCCAGGTGGTCCTCGGTCTTCGTGCCGAACAGGGCGAAGAAGTGGTCGAAGGCCTCGGGCATGAGATACCAGGACGGCCCGGTGTCCCAGCGGAAACCGTCGAAACCGTCGATCTCGAGGGAGCCGGCGCGGCCACCCACATCGGCATTCTTCTCCACAACGGTGACATCCCAGCCATCGCGGGCCAGGAGGGCGGCGGTGGCAAGTCCTGCCACGCCGGCACCGATGACTACTGCTGAACCAACCCTGTTGTTTCCGGTCATGCCTATTGCTTCTTTCTGTAGATGCTCATGGACAGACCCTTCACGGTGGCCCTGCCCAGGATCATGAGTTTGGTGGTGATGGGGATACTGATGCGTTCCTCCAGCAGTTTCACTGCCGGGGTCTGCTCAATCCGGTCGGTGAGCCCCTCGAACAGCAGGGCCGCCGCGATCACACCGATCCGCGCCTGCACCGGCAGTGCCGGGTAGGTGCGTTCGGCAGTGGACAGATCCACCCGGATATCAGCGATGAGCTGCTGTTTCTGCGGCTCGGTCAGTGCCCCGGCGGTGGTGCCGGGGAAGTAGGTCCGCCCCAGTTCCTGCTGATCCTCGGCCAGATCACGCAGGAAGTTGATCTTCTGGAAGGCGGCACCCAGGGCACGGGCGCCCTCCCGCATGCGCTGCTGGCGGGCCTCGCTGACAGGTCGGCCCTGGTTGAACACGCTCAGGCACAACAGGCCGATGACCTCGGCGGAACCGTAGACATAGGCTTCGAAACTACCCGGGTCGTGCTCACTGGCCGTCAGGTCCCGACGCATGGAGGCGAAGAACGCCACCACGTGCTCCTCCTGGAAATCACAGCGCCGGGCGGTGTCGCCGTAGGCCTGGAGGGCCAGATCGGTGTGGAAATGCTGCGCGGGCGCGGCGAGGACGGCGGCCTCGTAGTCGTCGAGAAGCGTGCCCAGCTCGGCTGGGGTGTACCCGGCGGCCAGCGCGGTGCCGTCGACGATCTCGTCGGCGATGCGCACCACCGAGTACAGGTTGCGGATGTCCCGCCGGATCTGCGGCGACAACATCAGGGTGGCCATGCTGAAACTGGTGGAGTACCGCTTGATCACCTGGTGCGAGGCCTTGACCGCCACCCTGTTGTACAGCCCCAGTGCGCTGTTGAGAAAAGATACCGACCGGTTGGTCAGCTGATGCTGCGTCATGCCTCTACGAGCTCCTCAGTGCGGGGGTTGTGTGCGGCGCGGGCCTTGTCGGCGGCCACGGAATCCTCGTGCTTCTGGGAAGCAAGTTTAGACGGCCACCAGACCTTCGGCCCGATATCGTAGAACAACGCCGGCACCAGGAAGGCACGGACCAGGAAGGTGTCGATGAGCACACCGAAGGCCACGATGAAGGCGATCTGCGCGAGGAACAGGATCGGGATGACATACAGCGCCGCGAAGGTGGAGGCCAGCACCAGACCGGCTGAGGTGATGACACCACCGGTGACAGCCAGACCACGCAGGATGCCCTCCCTCGTGCCGTGCCTGACGGTCTCCTCCCGCACCCGGGTGGCCAGGAAGATGTTGTAGTCGATGCCCAGGGCCACCAGGAACACGAACCCGTAGAGCGGGACGGCCGGGTCCGCGCCGGGGAAGTCGAAGACGGTGTTGAACAGCAGCGCGGAGACACCGATGGCGGTGCCGAAGGAGATCACCGTGGTGATGATGAGCAGCACCGGGGCCACGATGGACCGCAGCAGGAGCATGAGAATCACCAGGATGACCACCAGCACGATCGGGATGATCAGGGTGCGGTCCTGGATGGAGGCCTCATTGGTATCCAGGGCGGTGGCGGTCACACCACCGACCAGGGCGTCGATGTTCTCATCGGCGAAGGTGGCCCGCAGGTCACGGATACTGTTCTGTGCCTCCTGGGAATCCGGTGCATCGACCAGGGTGGCCTGGATGAGAACCTGCCCGTCCACCACGGTCGGGGCAGGTGCGGGACCGGGGCCCATGGGGGCGATCCCGTCCGCGGTGAGCGGTGCGGAACCGGCCGGGGATTCAGTACTGGAGACCGTGACACCGTCGAAACTGTCATCGGAGAGCAGGACATCGGCGACCTGCTGCAGATTGGTCTCATCGGTGAGCACGTAGGCGGGGCTGCCCGCACCACCCGGGAAGTGCTCGCCCAGGGCCTCCTGGCCGTCGCGGGCCTCGGAGGCGCCAAGGATCAGATCGGACTGGGAGACACCGTCGGCCTTGAGGGTGGGCACGAAGGCAGCGCCGGCGAGCAGGACGATGAGGGTGGTAACCCAGATGGCGCGGGGATGGTTCTTCACCAGGCGTGCCACCTTGGTCCAGATACCCTTGGACGGCATGCCGCCCTCCTCGCGGACCACCTCGGGCTCATACGCGGGGCGCTTCGGCCAGAAGGCCGCACGACCGAACACGAACAGCAGCGCGGGCAGCAGGGTCAGGGCGGCGAGCATGGCGAAGATGATGCCGATGGAGGCCACCGGCCCCAGGGTGGAGTTGGATTTCAGGTCACTGAACAGCAGGCACAGCAGACCCGCGATGACGGTACTGCCCGAGACCAGCACCGGTTCGATGGTGGCGCGGATGGCCTTGAGGGTGGCCGTGGCCTTATCCCGGTACTGGCGCAGCTCCTCGCGGTAACGGGCCACATACAGCAGTGAATAGTCGGTGGCTGCACCGATGACCAGGATGAACAGGATGCCCTGGGTCTGGCCGGACAGCAGCAGGATCTCCCACTTGGCCAGCCACCACACCACCAGCAGTGCGGCGGTCAGGGCGAAGATACTGGTGGTCAGCACGGCGATCGGCAGAATGAAGGAACGGTAGACGAAAACGAGGATCACCAGGACCGCCGCGAGGGCGACCGCCAGCAGCAACCCGTCGATACCGGCGAACGCAGCGCCGAGGTCGGCGCTGAACCCGGCGGGTCCGGTGACATAGGTGGTCACGTTGTCCGGCGTCTGCCCACTCAACGTCTCAGAGAGCTTGTCGACGACATCCGCCACTTCCGCACCACTGTCAATGGGCACGAACGCCTGGACCGCCAGACCGTCCTCGGACGGGATGGCCGGGGACACCTCCGCACCGACACCCTCCAACTCGGTTAAACCGGCCACCACCGCATTGAGCTCACCGATCTCCTGTTCGGTCAGCGGTTCATCACCGACCATGACCACCACCGCCGGGATGGAGTCAGAGTCACTGAATTCACCCAGCTGCTGCTGCACCTGCGTGGCATCAGAGGACTCGGGCAGGTAGGCGGTCTGGTCATTGGAGGAGACCTCACCGACCTTGCCGAAGTACGGTCCCCCGACCCCGGCGGCGGCGAGCCAGACGAGGATCAGGACCGCGGGGAGGAGGACCCGGACCCAACGCGCAGGCCCGGTTTTCCGGGGCTTATCACCCTGAACCGGGTCGGGGGGTGTGCTGATGCGAGTAGACATGGTGGTCGTTTCCGTTTCACAAAGGGGGTGGGTGGTGGATGGAGGTGATCAGGACCGGCGGTTGTCCAGCTGATCAACCTGGGCGAACAGCAGGTCGATGACCTCACGGTTCAGGTTGCTGCGCAGGTCTGCGATGGAGGCGCGGCACGCATCCAGGTGGTGCCTGATGGTGTCGCGGGAGTACTCCTCCGCACCGCACTGGATGAGCAGATCGCGGATCTGTTCCCCCTGCGCGGTGGTGAGCTCGGCGTTGTTGAAGTTGACCTCGATGTCCTTCCAGTACCGGGTGGCGCGGGCGAACCCGATGATGGTGGTCTCCTTGCCCTCCCGGAGGTCGGAGAAGGAATCCTTGCCGTGTTCGGCTGCTTCGCCAAAGGTGGAGAGGTAGTCATCCTGCAGCTGGTACGCGGTGCCCAGGTGGGTGCCGATCACACCGACCTTCTGCTCATCCTCCTCCGACAGCCCGGCCAGGATGGCCGCGGCACGAAGAGGGAGTTCAAAGGTGTAGGTGGCGGTCTTCAGCCGGCTCATCTCCAGGGCGGTGCTGATATCGGGTGTGATCGCCCGGCTACTGAGTCCGACGTCGAGGAATTCCCCGACCAGGCTGTCGTTCATGGTGTGGTCGAGCAGGTCCAGCAGTCGCAGGCGGGTGGGGTGGGGCAGATCAACCCGGGCGAAGACCTGGTGCGTGGCGGCCAGGAAGAGATTGCCGATGAGGATGCCATTGGAGCATGCCCAGTGCAGATGCTCCGGATCCGGGCCCCTGTCCGAGAAGTTGTCGGGGTCACGCTGTTTGAGGATCTGGCCGATGAAGTTGAGCTTGCCGCGGCGGTAGAGATCCCCGTCGATGACATCATCATGGACCAGGAAGGCGAAGTGCAGCAGTTCCGTGGCCACCGCGATCTGCAGGGCGGCCTCGCGGTTGGCCGTGCCTGCCGTCGCATCTGCGGTCATGGTGCGGTGGGTGCCCAGGAGCATGCGGGGGCGCACCAGTTTGCCACCACGGAGTGCCTGGAATGCGGTGTCGAGGCAGGCCCGGAATTCCGGCCCGTAACCACTGCACCGGTTAGACAGGGAGGAGAAGGTGCGATTGAGTTCCCGGTAGATCTCCTCATTGAAGTCGAAGCCCGGGGGAGCCAACTGCTCGGTTGTCAGTGTCATGCCGTTGTCCATTTCGAATATCGCCTGTCAAAACCTGTCAGTTACGCCACCACGTCACCATTTACGACTTTTCTGTACTCCGAGTGGGAAATAGGGGTCCAACAACGGTGGTGTGAGCAAGTATACCTGCATACCCGACAATAATATCTTAAAGGTTAATGTTTTCAATTTTTAACAGTATCTGACATTGAAAGAAAAAGGCGTTATCATTGATCTATGCAGGAATCCGAAACAAAACACGGGGACGAGTCGCCACTCAACAATCTCTATGATGTGAAATCGAGTGACCCGCGCAGCGAGCTCATCGACCGTTCAGACGTGTCACCAGCTGATGTCGCGCAGATCGGTCGGTTGATGAAGGCGCTGGCGAATCTCCGTGACACCGAGCGGGCCGTCGCCGCGGCCGCCTCGCGTTATATGGCGCTCAGCGCGCAGGACATGCGTGCCCTGCATTATCTGATGGTGGCGGGCAATACCGGTCAGGTGGTGACCCCCGGAATGCTGGGTGCACACCTCAACCTGTCTCCGGCATCGGTGACCAAGATGCTCAACCGTCTGGAAAAGGGTGAACATATCATCCGAAAGGTTCACCCGGTTGACCGTCGTGCGTTCGCCCTTGAGGTCACCCAGGCCACCCGTGCCGAGGCCATGGAGACCCTGGGCAGGCATCAGGCGCGTCGTTTTGAATCCGCCAAACGCCTCACCAGTGAGGAGCGCGAGGTGGTTATCCGGTTCCTCGAGGATATGGCCAATGAGCTCTCCCTCTCCAATGCCGCCTGGGCCGAGGGTGATGCCGGTTCGCGCGCTGCTGCACCGCCAGCAGGTCAGGATGCCAAGTCCGGCTAGTGGCGTAAATATTTCAGGCCCCAGGGGGATCATGATCCCCCTGGGGCCTGTTGTGTTTCCCGGTGGTTTCTACAGGGTGCAGAGTGGTGCGACGTCGGTCTTGCTGCCTGCTGCTGGCACGGTCACGAAGGCGCATGACCACCAGCCACGGTCCTCGGTGATGTTGCGGACCTTGGTCCAGTCCTCAGGGCTCAGGTCCGGGGTGCGGGACAGGACGAAACCTGACAGGCGGTTGGGGCTGCCCACGATCGCCAGGGAGTAGTCGTCCTCCAGGTAGGTCACGCGGTAGTTCGGCTCGCCCTCCTCGGTCTGGAAGGGCACGCCCCCGAAGGTGACCTTGAGGGAGGCGTCGGAGCGCACCGTCGCCTTGCCCTGGATGACGGAGGGGCCGAATGGGGTGCCGCAGGAGTTGGCCACGGAGATGGTGTTCTCATCGATCTTCTCGTATTCCGCGGTGGTGTCATTGGAGCACTGCAGGGTGTAGGGCTGTGGGATGGCCGCGACCTGGTACCACTTGCCCTGGTAGCGCTCGAGGTCCACCTTCTGGTCGACCTCCGGCAGTGCCTGGCTCTCCGGGGTGGAGCTGAGGTTGGTGATCTGGGATGAACCGCCGGCGAGGCGACCACCGTCGAAGATGTCCTGGGCCTGGGCCGTGCTGACCCCGGTGATGGAGAGTGCGGACAGCAGCGCTGCGATGGTGAGTTTTCTGGACAGGCGCATGATGAAACTCGCTTTGTTTCTGTTTATATTATCTTAAAAGTTAATACTTCTTGAAGTGTACTACAAACCGGTTCGTTTGGGGATGTCTCTGCAAAGATGCACCTCACGGCACTGTGATGAGCCACACCATGGAAAATCCCTATACTCGCGCCCATGAACAGCCACATCCAGCCCACCCTCACCTACCGCGCCCGCCATCCACAACGCCGCGTCCTGGTCACCGGGGCCACCGGCTATGTCGGGGGTCGCCTCGTCACCGAATTACTCGCCGCCGGTTTCACCGTGCGCGCCACCTCCCGCCGGAAAGAGAGCCTGGAACGATTCGACTGGCACACCGAGGTGGAGATGGTCGAGGCCGACCTCATCGAACCCGCCGACCTGGATGCCCTGTTCCAGGATGTGGATGTGGCCTTCTACCTCGTCCACTCCATGGGTGGCAAGGACATCGACTTCGAGGAACAGGAACGCCGCACCGCGGAGAATGTCGCCGGCGCCGCCGACCGCGCCGGGGTGAAACAGATGGTCTACCTGTCCGGTCTGCATCCCCGCGACCGCGCACTGGAGGACCTGTCCAAACACATGCGCTCGCGCGAACGGGTGGCGCAGATCCTGCTGAACAGCGACACCCCCTCACTGATCCTGCGGGCCGCCACCCTCATCGGTTCCGGTTCCGCCTCCTTCGAGATGATCCGCCACCTCACCGAACGCCTGCCCATCATGACTGCACCGCAGTGGATCACCAATCAAATTGAACCGCTGGCCATCCGTGACACCCTGCACTACCTGGTCTCCGCGGCGGACCTGGATGAACCGGTGAACCAGGCCTGTGACATCGGCTGCGGTGAGACCTACGAATTCGCCGATCTGCTGCGCATCTACGCCGATGTGCGCGGGTTGAAGCGACGGGTGCATTCCATCCCGCTCAATCTGCCGATGGACAGGCTGAGCGGATTCTGGATCAGCCTGGTCACCCCGGTGCCCTTCCAACTCACCTTCCCGCTGGCGCAGTCCATGGCGGAGGATGCCGTCACCGAGGAACACAGCATCAGGGATATCATCCCGGATCCCCCGGGAGGGCTCATCGACTACCGCCGGGCGGTGGAACTCGCCCTGGCCGCCGAGGGGGACCGCGGGGTGCCCACCTCCTGGGACCGCAGCTGGACACGCTTCGGTGACACCGAGGAGGAGGAAGGGGTACCCGCCTGGGCCAGCCACCCCACCGACCCCGAGTGGGCGGGTAAAACCCTCTACGAGGATGTCCGCACCGAGACCACCGACCTCACCGCGGCACAGGTCTGGCCGATCATCGAGGGGCTCGGTGGGCCCAACGGATGGTATTCCGCACCACTGCTGTGGCGTCTGCGAGGTATCGCGGACCGTCTCATCGGCGGACCGGGCCTGGGCGGACGACGTGATCCCCGCACCCTCAAGGCCGGTGACCGGCTCGACTGGTGGCGGGTCACGGAGGTCACCCCACCCAACCGGCTGGTGCTCACCGCGGAGATGAAGGTCGACGGCAACGCCTGGCTGGTCTTCGAGGTCGAGGACAAGGAAGAGGGTGGTTCCACCTACACCCAGCGGGCACTGTTCGAACCCAAGGGGCTGCAGGGCTACCTGTACTGGTGGGTGGTCTCACCGTTCCACTCGGTGATCTTCCCCTTCATGCGCCGCAATATCCTCAAGGCGGCCCGCGACGGGGTGGACTCGGTTATTTAACCGCCTCATAGGCATCCAGCGCCTCGCGCCGGGATTCCTTCAGATCCACGATCGGGGCGGGGTACTCCGGGGTGCCGTACTCCGGGATCCAGCGTCGGATATATGTCTCATCCGGATCGAATTTCCTCGCCTGCGTCTCCGGATTGAAGATGCGGAAATACGGGGAGGCGTCATCACCGCTGCCCGCAGCCCACTGCCAGTTGAAGGCGTTGGAGGCGGGATCGGCGTCCACGAGGGTCTCCCAGAACCATTCCTCGCCGTGACGCCAGTGGATCTGCAGGTTCTTGGTGAGGAAACTGGCCACCACCATGCGGGAGCGGTTGTGCATGGAGCCGGTTGCCCACAGCTCCCGCATGCCGGCATCCACCAGGGGGATGCCGGTGCGCCCGGCGCGCCAGGCCGCCAGGGCCACGTGGAACTCATCCGAGGAGGTGGGGGACAGGGGGTGGCGGCCGTCGACAAGCCGGGCGGCCTCGTGTTCATCCCACGCCCAGCCGAAGCGGTTGAACTGTTCGCGGACGTTGGTGGTGGCCATGTCGGGCAGGGCGTAGAGGCGGTGCCAGGCGAAATCACGCCACAGCAGCTCCTTGCGGAACACCTGGGCATCGGTGGCATCGATGTCTCCCGCGTCCGCAGCGGCCGTGATCTCCTCCCACACCCGGTGCACGCTGATCTCACCGAACCGCAGATGGGGGGATAATCCGCTGGTGACCGCACGGGCCATCTCATCGCGCCCGTCGGCGTAGCCACCGCGTTCACGCATCCGGTCGAGGAAATCTCCGAGGCGGTCCAGGGCGGCCTGCTCACCGGGGCGGCAGTGGGTGGCCATCTCCGCGGCCCAGAAGGGGTCGGGCGCATCGATTCCACCGGTGTCCGCCACCGGGGTGTCGGGGCCGGTCAGCTGAGCGGGCATCGGATCACCCAGCCGGGCGGCGGATTCGTCTGCCAGGGGGAAAGCCGCCTTGGAGAACGGGGTGTAGACCTTGTAGCCGGTGCCTGCGCCGCTGGTGACCTCCCACGGTTCGGTGAGCAGGAACCCGGCATGACTGTGCACCTCCAGCCCCTGCTCCCGCAGCTGTGTCTTGATCTCAGCATCCCTCTCGCGGAGTGGTCCGTGGTAGCGGCGGTTCCAGGTCACTGCAGCAGCCCCGGTCTCACGGACCACCTCCGTCAGCAGCACCACCGGATCGCCGGAGCGCCGCAGGAGGGGAACCCCGTGGGTGGCCAGGGCGTCGACAAGCAGGGTCAGACTGCGGTCGCGCCACCAGCGCGCGGCACCACCCAGGGCGCGGGGCTGGTCCTCGTCGATGAACAGGCCGATCACCGGCCCCCGGTCGGCGGCCCAGGCCAGGGCGGCGTTGTCACGGATGCGGAGATCATCGCGGAACCAGACGATGGTGGGGGACGCGGTTGAGAGGCTCATGGAGACCGAGTCTAAAATAAACCGCGCGGGCACTCCCGCCGCGCCCACCTTCCATGTGTAGACACACTGCGTAGAAAGCCCGGGTCACAATGCCCTCCCCACGCCGCACACTCACCGTCGTTATCCCCTGCCTCAACGACGCGGAACTGCTCCGCGACTGCCTCGCCTCGATCAACGCCCAGACCGTCACACCGGATGAGATCATCGTGGTCGACAACGGCAGCACCGATGACTCCGTCCGGGTGGCCGAAACCGGCGGCGCGACCGTCATCCGCGAACCGCGCCGGGGCATCACCTGGGCGAGCGCTGCCGGGTACAACGCCGCCACCGGCGACGTGATCGTGCGCATCGACGCCGACTGCACCCTGCCTGTCGACTACCTCGACCGCATCCACCGCATCTGGGACCAGGCGGAACAGGACCCCACCCGGACCGTGGTGGCACTGACCGGTGTCGGATCCTTCCAGCTCCCGGGGCGCCTGGGGCGGTGGAGCGCCGACCTCTACCTGGGTGCCTACCGCTGGGCCTCGAAGCAGGCACTCGGGCACTACCCGATCTTCGGCTCGAACTGCTCACTGAGCAGCACCTGGTGGGAGGAGGTCCGGGATGACATCGACCTGGCCAACACCTTCGTGCATGAGGACATGTACTTCTCCTTCTTCGTCCGCCCGCATGAAACCGTGTGGTTCCAGCGCGACCTGACGGTGATGATGCACCCCCGGGCGCTGTTCGGCCTGCGCCAGCTGTGGACCCGCGTTGCCCGCGGGTTCCACACCGTCCGCTCAGCGTGGGAACGCGAACCTGTCTACATCCGCCTCGTGCGCCGCGGGCTTGTCGACGCCTCCATCGTCCCCAAACGCCTCCTACCGGCGGATCTGCAGGCCTGATCCCGGGTCCTGCCCCGGTGTCGCCGGGGTGGGGACCTGCGGGCACAATGGGGGACATGAAGCACACCACACCTGAGCCCCACGAGGGCATGAACCCCGTCTCGCCGAAACTGACCACGGCCCGGTACATCAGCAGCCTGCCGTGGTGGGTGCTGATCGCCCTTGGCTTCGCAGCGGCCGGTTTCTGGGTGTCACCGTGGTTCTACATCGGCACCGCCGTGGCCGTGGTGACGCTGATCTGGCAGGCGTGGCTGATCCCCCAGCAGGTCAGAAGGCTGGGCTGGTTGGAGACCGAGGATGAACTCCTGCTCACCCGCGGCAAACTCTGGCACACCTACACCGTGATTCCCTACGGACGCATCCAGTTCGTCGATGTCACCGCCGGCCCCATTGAACGAGCCCTGGGCATGAAGACGGTCAAACTCAACACCGCCTCCGCCACCACCGACTCCTCGGTGAAGGGCCTGCCCGCCGATGTCGCCGATGCCTTGCGCGACCGTCTGGCCATCAAGGCGCGGGAGAGGATGAGCGGACTGTGAACACGGCTGACAACCCTGCTGACAACCCTGCTGACACCACCGGCGGTTTCCGCCGGGTCCACCCCCTCACCCCGCTGCTGCGCTTCTGGACACTCATCCTCGCCGTGCTCGCCGGCCTGGTCCTCAACCTCAATCTGTCCTCCCTGCAGACGATCTGGACTGCGCTGAGCGAGGACAACGACGTGGTCATCTGGCCCCTGCTGGCCTCCATCGGGGGATTCGTGCTGGCCTGCGTGCTGATCTGGCTGCTGTCCCTGATCTGGTGGAAAGCCACCGGCTTCCGCCTCACCGACGAGGAGGTCCAGCACCGCCGTGGCGTGCTCAACACTCAGCTGCGCACCGCCCGCTATGACCGCATCCAGGCCGTTGACCTCGTTGAATCAGTGATCGCCCGCATCTTCCGCGTGGCTGCCGTCCGCGTCGAGACCGCCGGTGGCAACAACTCAGCCATCGAGATCGCCTTCCTCAGACGCGCCGAGGCCGAGGACCTGCGCCGGCAGCTCATCGACGCCACCCACGCCCGGCGTGCTGATCCGGAGCCGACGCAGGAGGGGGTCGGGTCGGCGGGGATCGACCCGTCCCGGGATAGGGGGACACCGGTTGCCACCGGGCAACAGGTGGTGCCCTCCATCCCCATCATGCGCACCCTGGGCAGCACCGCGGTGTCCCTGAACACCGTCATCACGGTGCTGGCGCTGTTGATCGTCGCGGTCACCCCCCTCGGATTCACGGCTTTGGTGCCCGTGGTCGTGGGGCTGGTTCCCTCGGTGTGGAACCTCATCGACAAATCCTGGAAATTTCAGGCTGATCTCGCGGGCGATATCCTCAATGTGTCCTACGGGCTTGCCGATCGACGCCGCCAGTCGATCCCCCTCAGCCGCATCCACGGGGTGTCCATGACCCAGCCGCTGCTGTGGCGCCTGTTCGGCTGGTGGACGGTGTCGGTCTCGGTCGCAGGCTACGGTGTGGAGACCAAACAGGGCGGCACCACGCGCCTGCTTCCCGTGGGGTCGAAGGATCTGGCGCTCCGTCTCGTCGAGGTGGTCGGCCCCCTGGATGGCGGCGATCTCAAGACCTACGCCGATCCCGCAGGCATCACCCACCCCACCTACACCAGCCCACCGCAGGCCAGGTGGGTTTCCCCCGTGGACAGGAAACAACAGGGTGTCACGCTCGTGGGGGAGTCCGGCCACGGTGGTGGGGATGCAGCCCCGCGAGCAGTCATCGTCCACTCCGGCCGGTTCTACCACCGCATGGCGCTCATCGATGTCAGCCACATCCAGGAACTCACCCTCCAGCGCGGCCCCATCCAGAAACTGCTGGACCTGAGCACGGTGAAGCTCAACCTGGTGCCCGGTCCGGTGTCCATGCAGGGCAGTGACCTCACCTACACCGACGGCATGGAGCTGCTCACCGTCCTGCGACGCAGGTCCCTCCCCGAGCTGACCGGCCCCGTCGTTGACGAACCCGTGCTGGATGAACCGGTGGTTGAGCGGGAAAACCGCCCCGGGGCAGTGGGCTACGATTAGCGACATGCACATCTCAGATCTTCCCGACAAGACCCAGGACTATCTGAAGACGATTTGGGACATCACCGATCGCAACGGCGGTCAACCCGCCACCCTCGGTGAGATCGCGGAGATCCTCGAACAGAAAACCCCCACAGCATCCGAGGCGATCAAACGCCTGGCCACCCGCGACCTGGTGCATCATGAGCGCTACTCCGGTGTCACCCTCACCGCCACCGGCCGGGCACTCGCGCTGGAGATGGTGCGCCGTCACCGTCTGCTCGAGACATTCCTCCACGACGTGCTGGGCTACACCTGGGATGAGGTCCATGAGGACGCCGACCTGCTGGAACATGCCGCCTCCGACCGGCTCATCGCACGCATCGACGCCCACCTCGGCCACCCACGCCGCGACCCCCACGGCGATCCCATCCCCACCGCCGAGGGGCTTATCGACGACCTCGGCCACACCACCCTCGCCACGGCCGTACCCGGCACCACGGTCACCATCACCCGCGTCCAGGACATCGACCCCGAGCTGCTGCGCTACCTCGCCGAACACGACGTGGTCCCCGGCTCGCGGATCATCATCGCCAGGGAACCCTTCGCCGGCATCGTCGAAGCCGTGGTCGAGGACACCGGACAGCGCTTCCCCCTCGCAGTCACCCAACTGCCCCTGATCACCGTGCAGGTGTAGGCGGGGCCGTGGGCAGGGCCTCGCCACCTCCAACTCCCCATAACCCAGAGATCCTGTCCCCAGAAAGCAGTCGCGGTCTCTGGGTTAAGTCGCGCGGTCTCTGGGAACAGGATCTCTGGGTTAGTGCAGATCAGCAGAACTCAGGGTCGGTCACGGCGACAGGCCCAGCCCGAGGTCCTGCCCCAAGTAGTCCTGCCCCAAGTCCTGCCCCGGGTCCTGGGCCACCACCTCGAAGGGCAGAAGATCTACCATCACGTCACGCATGTTGCCCGAGGCCACCAGGCCGATCTGGGCGATCACGGCGATGGTGAAACCGGCGAGCAGGATTCTGTCGGCTGGTCCGTTGGCGCGGATGCTGAGGAATTTCGGGAGCTTCAGGTTCCACCAGCGTCGTCCCTTCAGGGGAAGCAGTGGTGCGAAGGCGGGGATGCCCTGTTTTGTGGCAAGATCGCCCAGCATGTGGGTGAGGCACCCGACCGTGATCGCCGATCCGAGGAACACACCGAAGGATTCCTCAGGTACATAACTCCACACTGCGTAGGCGAGGGCGGCGGACAGTCCCGTGACGATCAACCAGTCTGTCTTCTTTGACCATTCCGGCAGCAGCCCCCTGATGCCGAGACCGAGGAGGAAGAACAGCAGGCCGATCACCGCTGTTTTACCGAAGGCACCGATCAGGGCAGTGGCTCCGACACCCGCCGCCAGCGCAGCCCAGATGGTGTGGGTGGCGGTACGGTGGCCGTTTTTGCAGGGTTTGTCCTTGCGGCCCCGGGTGACATTGACGAAGGTCTGCGCGATGTTCTCCGTGAAACGGGAGATCACCTGTGTCACCGGCCCGAAGGAACGGGAGACCGTGGCGGAGGGGGCGTCCAGATCGGGGAGCAGGGCGGCTCCGGCGGCGAGTCCGGCGTAGATGAATGTCTCCTCTGCGGTGGTGACGCCGCCCCATTGTTCCGGGAGGATCTGGGCCACGGCCAGGCCGACCGCGGCACCGCTCATCGCATGGGTGGGGCCCATGACCATTGGTGCATCCCTGCCTTCGAAATTGTTATCGGTTGGTACTGTCTTTCACACTTTAGACCCTGTGGTGGGCGTGGGATTTACAGCTCCCGGCTAAGTGTGTCCGCCCGGCTGTTCGCTTTGGCCCGGCGGGGGTGCAGCCGTAGCGCTACCCTGGGTGGCATGGACGAGCATTCGATCATGCAGGCAGTGGCCGTGGCGCGTGGGGCCCGCAATATTGAGGTGTTCACCGGCGCCGGGATGAGTGCTGATTCAGGGTTGGAGACCTATCGTGACCCGGAGACCGGGGTGTGGTCGAAGGTTGATCCGCAGGCGATGGCGAGCATCGATGCGTGGGCGAGGGATCCGGAACCGATGTGGGCGTGGTACCGGTGGCGTGCCGGGCAGGCGATGAAGGCGCGGCCCAATGCGGGGCATGAGACCATAGCGTACTGGGAGGGTAGTCACCTGGTGGATGCGGTTCATGTGACCACGCAGAATATCGATAATCTCCATGAGCGGGCTGGTTCCACGGAGGTCACCCATCTGCATGGCAGTCTCTTCGAGTTCCGGTGTTCGATTTGTTCCAAACCATGGCGGGATGACGGGGATTATCCGCGGGAGCCGGTGGAGCGGCTTGCTCCTCCGACGTGTTCGTTGTGTGGGAATCCGGTGCGCCCCGGGGTGGTCTGGTTCGGTGAGGCGTTGCCACAGGAGGAGTGGGCGGTTGCGGAGCGTCGTATGCGGGAGGCTGATCTGGTGGTGATTGTGGGTACGTCTGGGATTGTCTATCCGGCGGCGTCGTTGCCGGTTCTGGCGCACCAGCGTGGGGTGCCGATTCTCGAGATCACGCCGAAGGAGACCGATCTGTCACGGATCGCCACGTATTCGTGGCGGGCGACGGCCGCGGAGGGGCTCCCGGCGCTGGTCAGGCGGCTCGGCGTCTGAGCGGATGCTTCTCGACGCCTCCTTCACCCCGCGGATACCACTCCAGGCGGGGTAGAGGGCATGATGTAGAACATGGAAAAGTTTTTCGCAGCAGGTGTGGGCAGGACCCTGGGGATCGTCGGCGCGGTGGCGCTGACCACGGCCGGACTGGTGGCGTGTTCCTCCCCGCCGAATGAGAACCCCTCCCCGTGTAATGATCAGACCCCGCAGGACACCGCGTTCGCGAAATATCTCGACGCCGGCGAGATCCCGACCACGGGTGATGAACCCTTCCGTTTCGAGGTCACCGACAACCACTATGACGCCTGTGACCACATCAGTTGGCTGGGACTGACCGGCACCACCCAGCCCGAGGGGGAGGAGGACACCAGTGGTTTTGTCGTCTTCTTCCAGGACGGTGACCTGGTTACGGATCCCCGGCCGGTTCAGATGGGATCAGCCCCGTTCGTCGACCGCAATGATGCTGATGACCAGGCCATCGTCCAATTCAGCCACTATGCACCTCCCGGAGAGGCCACCACCACCGAGCTGCGGGAGGAGATCTTCAACTATGTCGATGGCAAAATCGAGGTCGAGGATGAGGCCGCCTACGAGGACTACGCCCAGGGGCGTAACCAGCTGGTGATGCAGGCCGGTGAGGTGTGTTCCGTCGAATCCGAAGATCCCGGCGAGTCCGGGGATGCCGCTGGCGCCGGCGCTGCCGCCTGCTGATCTGAGCATCCACGAAAAACAACTCCTCTAGACTGGGCCCCTGGGGAATACCAGGAACCGGCACCGTGAAGGAGCACGACGATGTTCACCGAGACCGACATGTTCTACCTGAACCGCAGTGTGGCCCTCGCCGCGATTGCACTGGATAAGGGCAATAGCCCCTACGGGTCCGTACTGGTTGCCGATACCGGTCAGGTGTTGTTCGAGGATCACAACCGCGACGGTAACGGTGACGATACCCGGCATCCGGAGTTCGAGATCGCCCGGTGGGCGGCGACGAATCTCACGGCGGACCAGCGTGCCATCTCGGTGGTGTACACCTCCACCGAGCACTGCCCGATGTGCGCCGCGGCCCATGCCTGGGTGGGGCTGGGCCGGATCATCTATGTGACATCCGGTGCTGAGGTGGGGCAGTGGTACCGGGAGTGGGGTGCGAAACCCACCCCGGTGGCGAAACTCCCCATCAACCGGGTCGCCCCGGATGTGCACGTGGAGGGGCCGGTGCCCGAGCTCACCGGGCAGCTCAAGGAGATCCACCACCGGTACTTCCTCACGCTGTGACCGCGGGGTGGTCAGAACCTGGCGATGATGAGCAACAGCAGTCCCGCCAGGATAGGCATGGACAACAACAGGACACCCATGCTCAGGGCGTTGGCAGTGGTGCGGTTGACCGCAGGCCACCGCAGTACCTTCCGGGCGATGAAGCGGTGGCTGAGCCATGCCGGCAGGACTGATGCGGCAACCAGCAGCATGCCCTGCCCCACGGTGGGAGTGGTCCCGAGGAGGTGGGCACCGGTGACCAATACCGGCCAGTGCCACAGATAGATCGCGAGGGAATGTTCACCGAACCACCGCACCGGGGTGCTGTCCAGGGCCCTGCCCATTCCCAGCCCCGGATTGACCAGTGTTCCGATGATCATGGCGGCTGCGCCGAGTGTGGGAATCAGTGCGAGGTACCCGGGGTACTGCATGGAGCTGTCGAAGAGGGCCGCCGCCCCCAGAATGCCCAGCAGGCCAATGGCGGAGGCAAGGTGTCCCGTAATTTGCGGGAGTCGGCTGAGCGGGGTGGCGAACACCGCCAGGATGGCTCCGAGCCCCAGTTCCCATATCCGGGTGGAGGTGTGGAAGAAGGTCGGACCCTGGTCCCCGGTGGCGAACAGGACAGTCCAGATCAGTGACGCCCCGGTCAGGATGATGGCCGCCCAGGCTATGTTGCGTCGCAAAGCAACCGGGTTTACCCGCCACCTGCTGCGCCCCGAACTCCGGCTGGAGTGGGGACGGGCGAGGAAGACCATCATCATGAGGATGATGGTCCAGAGAATGAAGAACTGGAAGTCCACCGCGATGGCCCAGTAGTGCTGGAAGGGATTGTCGAGGCCCACAGGCAGGACGGCGACCTCGGAGGGAAAAGCCGGGAAAAGTCCCGCGAACAGCCAGTTGGTGATGAAGAATGCGGAGGCGACGATCGCAATGCCGAAATTCTCCCACTGTGTGGAGGGATAGATCAGCAACACTGTCACCGTGAGCATGAGCAACATGAACGTGGTCAGGGGGAGAAGTGCGCGGGCGCGGTGGGCCAGAATCTCTCCCAGGAGCACCTTTCCCGGGATGCTCACCTCCCGGAGGGCGATCCGGAAAAACTGTTCCGTCATGACGAAACCGGAAATCACAAAAAAGAGATCGAAACCGACAAATCCGCCGGGGAGCACCGCCCCGCCGGAGGCATGGAACAGCAGGATCAACACCCGTGCGACCGCGCTTAACCCCAATACCGTTAAGTTAGTGGTGTGATGACGGTGACCACTGGGCCGAGTGGCCGACCACAATGATGGGATCGTTTCACCGGCTATTTCGACATCTTTCGTTTAATCACCCGCGGATTCTTCCGCCTTCGTCGCGGTGGGTTGAGGTACCTGGCCAGCCAAGACGCTGCCTGATCCCATAAACTTCGGGCGGTGTGCGGGTCGTCAGGGGGGGAAAAGAGCCCTGGATCACCGAACGACGGGTAAGCTTCAAGGCCTTAACAAATGACACCCGCACCGGAGGGTGCTCACTGGCAGTGGCCGCATCAGCCATCAGTGTCCTGATCGCGTAGTGGCAGCACAGATGCCCCCAGATCTCCTGACGCACCAACTCCGGGGACTTTGACCGCAACACCCTTTCTCGTCCACGCTGATGGGTTTTCAACTCATCGAAAGTGTTCTCGATCTCCCACCGGGCGTGATACGCCGCGATCAGATCCTCCACCGACACCTCATCAGGATCCAACAAGGTGGTCAACAACCGATGCTGCTGGTCGACAATGCCAGCCTCATCGTCACCGGTATCGATGTGGTAGTCCACCACCCGCACCATCCTTGGGGCAACCTGCCGCCACCCCGGCCCACTGCTCGGGGTAATCGTGGCCAACCATGTTCCATCCTCCAGGGTTCGCACATGGTGTGGTTTCACATTGTTCCGGATCCGCCACACCAGATCCGCACCACGGTCCTGGGCGGTAGCCCACCGGTGGAAACTATAAAACCCCCGATCAGCGACCAGTACTGAGCCTGGATCCAGCCGGTCGATCAGTTCATCAGCCAGGGTCGTTTCCCCGGTGCCCAGCCCGCCGATGACCGCGTCCAGGATCGCGTGTGATCCACATTCCGCGATCGCCACGACACGGGCCTGCGGGTACCCGGCCTGACCACGTCCGGTGCCGGGACGCCCGAAATGCTCGACATTGGCTGGCGTATCCGGGACATCCAAGGTGGTGCCATCAACAGCCAACAGGCGTTTGCCCGCCAGCCAGGCCCCCTCCCACCCCGGCCGGGCCAATGGTTGGGCAACACGGGCAAACAACGCTGCCATCGGTTCATGTCCCAGCCTGACCCTGGCCTGGAAAATCGCGGAGCGTGACGGAGCAGGTACTGCCTGTTCCTCCCACCTGCAGGCCCAGGACAGTCCATCGGTGAGATCGGCGTAGATATCCTCATAGGATCCATCGGGGTTCAAAGCCATTGTGATGGTGTAATACACCATCACCCGGGAGGGCAGGATGCGGGATCGTTGCTGGGTACGACCGGCCTGCGCGACGACCTCGTCCACGACATCGGCCGGAAACACCCGGGTGAGCAGGCCCACCGAGATTAAATCCGATAACCGACGATCAGTATCAGGTTGTGTCCGTCCATGTCGAGGCATAGCACAACA
Source organism: Corynebacterium efficiens YS-314 (assembly GCF_000011305.1). Taxonomy (NCBI): domain Bacteria; kingdom Bacillati; phylum Actinomycetota; class Actinomycetes; order Mycobacteriales; family Corynebacteriaceae; genus Corynebacterium; species Corynebacterium efficiens. The sequence goes on from NC_004369.1 coordinate 701,442, forward strand.
CTACACCCACTAACTTAACGGCATTGGGCTTAACCCGTGCAGGCTGGGCGGACGAAGCTGGTTCCGGTCCAGGTGGGGCCGGGTGGTGGTGGGAACAGGGGGATGTTCATGGACGTCCCTCTTTCGCGTGGGAAGTAACAACATCTGGGGATGACTGGAGTGCCTCTCTGAAGGAGATGTCGACAGAGAGGCGGGGGAATGCGATGCGGTGGTGTGGAGGTCCGAGGGGTGGGCCACGTGCCCACCGGGAGGGGCGAAGCGAGACGGGGTTATGACGGGTCCCGACGGGGCTCCGTCGGTGCTGTGTGAATGATGATATAGCAGCAATACCGAGAGCAATATACCCGGCGGGAATGCCCCGAAGTTCCACCCCGTCGGTGGGTATTTGCGCGGAAGGTGGCATACCTCCTCCGGAGCTGGTATTCAGCTTTTGCTGAAGAAATGCTTAACGAAAATATCCTGATCTAATAGGGCAATTCTTGGACAAAACCACAGAAACTGAGAATTTACTTAGATTGCTCCGGGGAAGCCGAGCTGTCGCCAGGCCTCATATGTGGCCACTGCTGCGGAGTTGGATAGATTCATGGAACGGCGCCCCTCGAGCATCGGGATCCGGACCTCTGCCGTCACGCGCGGATGAATGATGTGTTCGTGGGGTAACCCGGTGGGCTCGGTGCCGAATAACAGGGCATCACCCGGTTGGTAGGTGATATCCGTGAACCATCCGGTGGCCTGGGTGGTGAAGGCGAAGATGCGTCCCGGAAGTGCCCCGAAGCAGTCCTCGATGTTTGCATGCACAGTCACGTCGGCAAGGTCGTGGTAATCCAGACCCGCCCTGCGCAGGTGTTTCTCGGTCAGATCGAAACCGAGGGGCTCAACCAGGTGCAGGTGTGCACCTGTTCCCGCGCACATCCGGATGGCATTTCCGGTGTTGGGTGGGATGACGGGATTGTCGAAGACAACATGCAGAGGTGGGACAGACATGGGAAAGATTGTAGATCGTGGAATAATGGCGAAGGTGACTGCTATCAAACTTGACGGAAACCTCTACCGCGATGAAATCTTCGCCGACCTCGCCCAGCGCGTCGCAGCGCTGAAGGAAAAGGGCATTGTCCCGGGTCTGGCGACCGTGCTGGTCGGTGATGACCCCGCCAGCCATTCCTATGTGAAGATGAAGCACCGTGACTGCGAGCAGATCGGTGTCAACTCGATCCGCCGTGATCTGCCTGCCGATATCTCCCAGGAGGAGCTCTTCGCGGTGATCGATGAACTCAATGCGGATGATTCCTGCACCGGTTATATTGTGCAGCTACCGCTGCCGAAACACCTCGATGAAAACGCGGTGCTGGAGCGGATCGACCCGGCCAAGGATGCAGATGGCCTCCACCCGGTGAACCTGGGCAAGCTGGTGCTCAACGAGCCCGCCCCGCTGCCGTGCACCCCGAATGGATCCATCAGCCTGCTGCGACGTTTCGGCATCGAGCTCAATGGCGCAAAGGTGGTCGTCATCGGACGTGGTGTCACCGTCGGTCGTCCTATCGGTCTGATGCTCACCCGTCGTTCGGAGAACTCCACGGTCACCCTGTGCCACACCGGCACGAAGGATCTGGCGGCAGAGACCCGCGCGGCTGATGTCATTGTGGCCGCCGCCGGTCAGCCACATATGCTCACTGCCGACATGGTCAAGCCTGGTGCAGCCGTGCTCGATGTCGGTGTTTCCCGCAAGGACGGCAAACTGCTCGGGGATGTCCACCCCGATGTGTGGGAGGTGGCGGGTGCTGTTTCCCCGAACCCGGGCGGTGTCGGTCCCCTGACCCGTGCCTTCCTGGTCCACAATGTCGTCGAGCGTGCAGAGAAGCTGGCGGGTCTTTAAGGGGGAGTTGTTGATGGACACCCCCCTCACCCCCTCCGGGCGGTTGGCCAATCCCCATGACCGGGGTCTCGCCCCCTCACGGCTGCCGGTGACCGCGCAGCGGGTATTGGTGGGTTTGTTTGTCATCGCAGTGGCGGTGGCGACGTTGTTCGCCGTCACCGAGCACTGGCGGCGTGCCACCTTCACCCTCGGCGTGTCCATGATCTACCTGGCGGTTCTCCGCCTGTCATGCGATTCGAAGGTCATGGGTCTGCTGGCGGTGCGGTCACGGCGTTTCGACGCCTTCTACTGCACCGTGCTCGGAGGCATCATGGCCTTCCTTGCGGCCTCGGTGGACTCATTGGGTAGCTGAGTCTACGCTGGGGTCCTCGAAGATCGATCGGATGGAGGGGGTGCCGTCCTCCGAGAAGGTCTGTTGGAACTCGATGAAGACCTCGGGCCCGTCGATACGCAGCTGCAGTCCCTCGTCGTCACGCTCCTCGGTGACCCCGGCGAGGGTGAACACCGTGTCGTCGAGGGTCGCGGCGATCCGCTCCTGCTTTGCCTGGGCCGTGGGTTCGTGCCCCACACAGATCCACTGGGAGGCGACGGCGAGCAGTCTCTCCTTCTGTTCCCCGGTGAGAGCAGCCCCCCGCAATCCGCCGTTCCCGGACAGATTCTGGCTGGTCAGCGCCGCGCGCTGGGAATCGGTGAGACTATCGAGCAGTTCGACGACGGGCTCGTGGGCGGTGTCGTGATGAGGGGGCACACCGGTTTCGGTGGCCGCCATGATTGTTCTGACATCATTACTGGTCAGATTGAAACGGGCCGATTCGAGGGCGACATCGCCCTCCTCGCTGAACATCGCGTGGAGGCCCAGCAGGGGGCCGTCCAGATCCAGCCGCCAGCGCTCATTGGGGGCCGGGACGGTGGAGAACCTCAGCAGGTGGGGTGCGGCCCCGGGGTTGCTGTCGATGTACTCGAGAAGCGCGCGCATCATGCTGTTGGACTCATCATCGAGTAGGGTTTCCAGCACCTTGAACACAGTGAGTTTCTGCGCATGGGTGAGGGTGTTGATGTCCAAACCCTCGCCGGTGATCTGCTCCCGTTGATTACCATCCAGGTATTCCATGAGCGTCCGCGCAGTCAGGGTGGTGTCCCGGGCGGCGGTGTAGCGCATGCTCGCGGTTGGGGGGATACTGGGTATCCCTGATGGGGCCTCCGCGGTCCTCGTACCCATCGCCGTGGCGACCTTCGGGGGCTCCTCACTAGACGTCTGACCGCCTCCGCGGTCGGAACCACAGGCCACCAGGGCCATGCTGCCGATCGCAAGGGTGGTCATGAGCGCATAGGCGGTCCTGCCACGAGGGGAGATCATCAAAGTCACGTCCAATAATTTAAACCACTGACCATGGTTAAACCGTTAAATTAGCTGTGAACACCTCACCAGATTTTCTACCTGCCCACAGTTTTAAAGAAAACCACCGCGTCCCCTGGTGCAGGGGACGCGGTGGTTGGGATGGTGGGAGGGTGGATCAGTGGTGCAGGTTCCGGCCCTGGACACCGGTGCGGGGGACCATGAGCACTGCTGCCAGGGAGATCGCGGAGATCACGGCGATGTACACACCGATGGACAGTGAGTTGCCGGTGGAATCCAGGAGCATCTCCGCGATCATCGGGGCGAAGGCGCCGCCGATGATGGAACCGATGGCGTAACCGATGGAGACACCGGACAGTCGGACCTGAGCGGGGAACATCTCAGCGTAGAGCGCCGGCTGCGGGCCGTAGGTGACACCGAGCAGCACACCGAGAACCACCACGGCGATACCGAAGAACAGCGGGTTCGCGGTGTCGATGAGCATCCAGGTCGGGAGGGCCCAGATGATCATGGCCAGGTAACCCAGGGCGAAGGTGCGGCGACGGCCCCAGCGGTCGGATGCAGCGCCGAAGAAGAGGGTGGAGACAATCCACGCGACGGCGGTCAGGCAGGTCAGCAGCAGAACGATCGGGCGACCCATCCCCAGTACACCGGTGCCGTAGGAGACGAAGAAGGCGATGGCCAGGTAGCCGGCGGCGTTGACACCCGCGAAGATCAGAGCGGCGAGAACAACCGTCTTGAGGTGCTTGCGGAAGAGCTCGGACAGGGGTGCGGAGGCCTTCTTCTTCAGGTCCTCCATCTCGGAGAAGACCGGGGACTCATGAACCAGACGGCGGATGAAGAAGCCGACACCGATGAGGACCACACTGGAGATGAACGGGATGCGCCAGCCCCACGCCTCGAACTGTGCGGGGGTCAGGACGGTGGTCATGACGAGCATGAACAGGGTGGCCAGCAGCATACCGGCCGGGACTCCGACCTGGGGGAAGGCACCGAAGAAACCACGACGGTTGGTGGGGGCGTGCTCGACGGCGATCAGCGCCGCACCACCCCATTCGCCGCCGGCGGAGATGCCCTGCAGAATGCGCAGCAGCACCAGGATCAGAGGAGCAGCGAGACCGATCTGTGCGTAGGTGGGCAGCAGGCCCATTGCGACGGTCGCACCACCCATGCCCACCAGCGTGAGAACCAGAACCGGCTTGCGCCCGAAGCGGTCACCGAGGTGTCCGGCGATGACAGCACCGAAGGGACGGAACAGGAAGCTGATACCCAGTGAGGCCCAGGCAATGATCTGTGCGATGGAGGCACTGGAGTTGCTGGCTGGATTGAAATACTGGGTGGCGAAGATCAGGCCGGCAGCCTGCGCATAGATGAAGAAGTCGAACCACTCGATGGTGGTGCCCACCATCGAACCGGCCAGAACCTTGCGGTGTTCCGGGGTGATTGGCTGTGGGGTGTCGTTGTTGGAGGCGTTCGAGGTGCTGGTGATGTCGGCGGGGGCGCCGGTCAGGACGGCGGCATCACGCTGTCCTGTGGTGAGGATTTCATTGGTGGTCATCGGGGGAACTTTCTGCTGGGCACAGTTGCTGTGCTACCGGAAGGGGAGAGGGGACAAACCCCGAAAAGGAGGCGTGTAGGGGTCATTTCGGGGTTTGTGAAGTACAGCATCCGGTAGGAGGCAACGGATGCTGTGAGTGTTGGGTGTGGAGAGAAAGTGCCGGATGGCCCCGGCCCGCGCGGGGTGGCTGTGGGCGGGATCCCGGTGCGGCGGTCCCCGGGGGTGACGGGGACTGCGCCGGAGGGGTGTTACTGGTTACGCAGATCGAGCAGACGCTTGGCCTTGCCCTCGCCGGATTCAACACGCTCGCGGACGTCGACCTGGACGGAGACACCGATGCGGTCCTTGATCTGCTTGCTCAGGCGCTGGGCGGCCAGGGTGATGTCCTCGGCGCTGCAGCCGGGTGCATGCTCCACGGCCAGGGTGAGGTGGTCCATGCGGCCCCTCTTGCTCAGGATGCACTGGTAACGCGGACGCAGGGTCTTGTCCTCGACGATGATCTCCTCGAACTGGCTTGGGAAGCAGTTCACACCGCGCAGGATGATCATGTCGTCATTGCGGGCGCTGATCTTGTCGATGCGTCGCATGGAGAAAGCGGTGCCGGGCAGGATGCGGGTCAGGTCGTGGGTGCGGTAACGCACGACCGGGAACGCCTCCTTGGTCAGGGAGGTGAGGACCAGTTCGCCGTATTCACCGTCGGGCAGGACTGCGCCGGTCTCCGGGTCAATGATCTCCGGGTAGAAGTGATCCTCCCAGATGGTCAGGCCGTCCTTGGTTTCCACGCACTCCTGGGCGACGCCCGGTCCCATGACCTCGGAGAGGCCGTAGATGTCGGTGGCGTCGATGCCGAAGCCGTCCTCGAGATCGCGGCGCATGCCCTCGGTCCAGGGCTCGGCACCCATGACACCGACGCGCAGGGAGGTCTCACGGGGATCAACGCCGTCGGCGCGCATCCGGTCGAGAACAGTGAGCATGTAGGACGGGGTGCCCAGGATCGCATCCGGCTGGAAGTCGTTCATGATCTGGATCTGACGCTCAGTCTGCCCACCGGAGGTGGGGATGACGGTTGCGCCGAGCTTCTCGACGCCATAGTGGGCGCCGAGGCCACCGGTGAACAGGCCGTAACCGAAGGTGACCTGAACCTTGTCGCCGGCGCGGACACCACCCGCGCGCAGGGAACGTGCCACCAGATCGGACCAGTTCTCAATATCATTGCGGGTGTAGGCAACCACGGTGGGGCGTCCGGTGGTGCCGGAGGAGGCATGCAGTCGGACGATCTGGCTCTGCGGAACTGCGAACATACCGAATGGGTACTCGGAGCGCAGGATCTCCTTGTCCGTGAAGGGGAAGTTGGCCAGGTCCGACAGCTCGCGGAAGTCATCCGGGTGCACGCCGGTCTCGTTGAAGGCCTTACGGTAGTGGGGGACATTGAAGTAGGCGTGACGCAGTGTGTTCTTGGCACGTGCAATCTGCAGTGCGGTGATCTCATCGCGTGATGCGTACTCGATACCCGTCTGAGGACCGATGTGGGTGGAGTGAATTTCAGTGACGGAGGTCATTGGGATATTCCTTTCTGGCTGTGCGCGGTGGTGCTGGCGCGCATCGTTACCCGCAACGGGTGTGGTGCGACCTGGCCTGCGACTCGGTGTGGCATCCGGTTGTGAGGGGGATGGCGTCATGGTGCAGGATCCTCTTTGAGTACGTTTCCCATTTACCAACTGACCAGTCGGTAAGTTGGTATGTGATGGACGCTACATTATTCAATCAGCTATTTCCAGAGTCACAACGAAATCCGTCATATTTTGTACAAAAAAGGGCCCCCATCCCGTACCCCTGTTCGCAAAGCGCACGGTTGGAGGGCCTGGTGAGGGGGGTTAGCGGACTGCGAGCCCCTGGAACACAAAATCCGGCATGATCTTGCTGAGCTCCTCGGGGGAGATCGGTCCATCGGGGCGATACCACTCCACCAGGGAGTTGATCATGCCGAAGGTCAGTCGGGCAACCATGCCGGCATCCAGATTGGAGCGCACGGCACCCTCCTCCTGGGCGGATGCAACATAGTCAATGAAACGGCGGGTAATTAGCCGTCGACGCTCGAGGATCTGTTTCTCCACCTCTGTATTGCCCCGTAGGCGCAGGAGGAGGGTGACATTCTCCGGCTTCTCGCACAGTACCCGGGTGGCGCCACTGATCACTGCGGACAGGCGGTCCTCTGCCGTGCCGGGCATGGCATCGGCCTCCTCGATCACGTCGAAAAGCGCCTCGAGCGCCTGGTCGGTGGCCTCGACCAGGATCTCCTCCTTGGAGCTGATGTGGTGGTAGATGGCTGACTTGCTCACGCCGAGGGTGGTGGCGAGTGCGCCCATGGAGGTCGCCTCATAGCCGTGGGTGTTGAACTGGTTGACCGCGATGCGGATGACATCCTCGCGTGCATAGCCTGGTCTGCCCCGTTGGGTGGTGGCTGTGGTGACTGATTGCATGGTTTCTCCTTGTCGGAACCAATGGACTGATAGGGGGGACGGTGTGAAGCTCTCATTTCCCCGCGGGAATGTGCCTGGATCCGTACACTCCCATGATACTACCGTCCATTCGGTAAGTAATCTCCACCACTTTTCCTGCGAAAGGGGAAAACACATGCTTAATGCAGTTGAAACCGATCAGATTCTCGCTCCGGGTGTTGCAGAGGGGGCTGAATATGATCATGTCCGCGCCATGTTTGCCAATGATGCCGCGTCGAAAATGCTCGGTGTGGTGATCACCGAGCTGTCGCCCGAGCAGGCCCGGGGCCACTTCACCATCCGCGAGGATATGTGCAATGGGCACGGTACCGCGCAGGGTGGAATCCTGTTCACCTTTGCGGACGCTGTGTTTGCCGGTGTCTGTAATGCGGCCGGCGATGTCGCGGTCGCGGCACAGGTGGGTATCCATTATCTTTCCCCGGCCCGCGTCGGTGAGGTGGTGGAGGCGGAGGCTGTCTGCCGTCAGAACTGGGGCCGTAATGGCATCACCGATGTCACCCTCCGCGTCGGCGATCGCATCGTGGCGGAGTTCCGTGGCACCTCCCGCGTGGTGAAGGGGATGTAGGGGGTACCGGAATCACCCCCCGCCCCAGCAGTGTGACCTGCATCAATGTTGGGGAAGCGTGTGGGAGGGGTCGCCCCCGCCCCTGCGTCGGCCGGAAAAGTGTTGACGTAGATCACACTTCCCCCATATACTGACCGGGCGGTCGGTTAGTAAATGGTAGCCGGCTAACCGACACACAAACCTCTACACTCAGCCACTTCCTTCGCCCGAGAGCGGCGAACCTGCGGGTAGACCGCGACACTACGAGGAGGACCCTCATGACGACAGCCACACAGCAGCTGACATCCACCGATGATGTCCAGGCCCAGGAGCACTTCGATGCTCTCATCGCCCAGGATTCCCGCATCGAGCCCACCGACTGGATGCCAGCCGCCTACCGTAAGACCCTGACCCGTCAGATCTCCCAGCACGCACATTCCGAGATCATCGGCATGCAGCCGGAGGCCAACTGGATCACCCGCGCACCATCGCTCAAGCGCAAGGCCATTCTCATGGCCAAGGTCCAGGACGAAGCCGGCCACGGACTCTACCTCTACTCCGCAGCCGAGACCCTCGGCACCGGCCGCGATGAGCTGGTGGACCAGCTGCTCAGCGGCAAGGCGAAGTACTCATCCATCTTCAACTACCCGGCACGCACCTGGGCCGACATCGGAGCCATCGGCTGGCTTGTCGACGGCGCCGCCATCGCCAACCAGGTCCCACTGTGCCGCGCCTCCTACGCACCCTACGGTCGCGCCATGGTCCGTATCTGTAAGGAGGAGTCCTTCCACCAGCGCCAGGGTTGGGAGATCCTCTACGAACTGGCCAACGGCACCCCGGAGCAGAAGCAGATGGCCCAGGAGTCGATCAACCGCTTCTACGGGCCGGCCCTGCAGATGTTCGGCCCACCGGATGAGGATTCCCCGAACTCCCAGCAGTCCATGGCCTGGAAGATCAAGCGTTTCAGCAACGATGAACTGCGTCAGCGCTTCGTCGACATGATCGTTCCGCAGGCGGAGGAACTCGGTCTCCACTTCGAGGACCCGGACCTGAAGTGGAACGAGGAACGCGGCCACTACGACTACGGCCAGCTCGACTGGGATGAATTCAAGTCCGTCATCAACGGCGAGGGGCCCTGCAACGTCCAGCGTATGCAGCGCCGTCGTCAGGCATTCAACGATGGAGCCTGGGTTCGCGAGGCGGCCGCCGCCTACGCCGAGCGTCAGCGCCCAGCCGCCACCCGCCTCACCGCCTAAACCGCCCCATATATAAGGAGAAACATCATGTCCAACAAGTCGTGGCCCATGTGGGAAGTGTTCGTCCGCACCTCCCGTGGCCTCTCCCACGTCCATGCCGGTTCCCTGCACGCAGCTGACGCCACCATGGCACTGCGTAACGCCCGCGATCTGTACACCCGCCGCAATGAGGGAACCTCCGTGTGGGTTGTTCTCGCCGAGGCCGTTGTGTCCTCCGATCCCGATTCCAAGGGTGGCTTCTTCGAGTCCTCCCAGGGCAAGAACTACCGCCATGCCACCTACTACTCCAAGGCCGAGGGGGTGCCACACCTGTGAGCAGCTTCGCATCCGTTGATTCCGCGACCCGCCAGACCCAGGGCGACGGCATCACAGCAGAAGACATCCAGGCCGCCGGCGCCGTCGCAACCGAGGACGTGGCCAACTACGCAGTCTCCCTCGGCGACGACGCTCTCATGCTGGCACAGCGCCTGGGCTGGTGGATCTCCCGTGCACCCGAGATGGAAGAGGATATCGCGATCGGCAACATCGCCCTCGACCTGGTGGGACATGCACGATTCCTCTACAGCTACGCCGGCACCGCCTGGAACAAGACCGAGGATGATCTCGCCTACTTCCGCGATGAGGAGGAGTTCCGCTCCGCCCGCCTGACCGAAACCGAAAACGGTGACTTCGGCCAGACCATTGCCCGCCAGCTGCTGATGTCCCATTACTTCCTGGGCCTCTACACCGCACTGGAGAACTCGACCGATGAGACCCTCGCCGCCATCGCGGCGAAGGCCGTCAAGGAGATCGAGTATCACGCAGACCACGCCAACCAGTGGACCCTGCGCCTGGGTCTGGGCACCGAGGAGTCCCACCGCCGTATCAGCGAGGGCCTCTACTACATGTGGCCGTACGTGGCGGAGCTCTTCGAGGATCTGCCGATCCACACCAAACTCGCCGAGACCGGCGAGGCGGTTCTCCCCTCCAGCCTCTGGGATGAGTTCCACCGCAACATCTCCTACGTCCTCGAGGAGGCCGGCCTGGAGATCCCGCAGGTACCCTTCGCACGCAGCAGCCAGCGCACCGGCAAGTACAACGAGTACCGCGGTTACATCCTGGCCGAGATGCAGTCCCTGGCCCGGCGCCACCCGGGCGCCACCTGGTAACTAATCACACCCCGTATATCCGCACCCCATATATAAGGAGCAACCGTGGACACCACTGAAACTGTGATTCACCCCCTGCGACCGGCCACGGCAGCAGAAGCAGAGCTGTGGGATCTCGCAGCGACTGTGCCTGACCCGGAGATCCCGGTGATTTCCATCGCCGATCTGGGCATCCTGCGTGGTGCCCGGTTCGAGGGGACCACCGCTGTCATCACCATCACCCCGACCTACTCCGGCTGCCCGGCCATGGACCGGATCACCAGTGATGTCAGGGAGGCGCTCCAGGGTGCCGGATATGAGGATTCCAGGGTCGAGCTGGTGCTCCAGCCGGCCTGGAGCACTGACTGGATGACCGAGCAGGGACGTCAGCAACTGCGTGACTATGGCATCGCCCCACCTGCCCGCCGCACTGATGATGAGGGCAGCAGGGTGGTCCGTCTGACCCTCATGCGTCCTGAGACCATCGCCTGCCCCCAGTGTTCCTCCACCAATACCCGCAAGCTCAGCCACTTCGGCTCGACCTCGTGCAAGTCCCTCTACAACTGCCTGGACTGCCTCGAGCCCTTCGACTACTTCAAGGTGCACTAATGACTACTCCCACCATCTCCAAGCAAAAGGCAAAGTTCAACGCCCTCACCGTTTCAGAGGTGCGCCGACTCACCGACGACGCCGTCGAGATCAGCTTCGAGGTTCCTGAGGAACTCCAGGCGGACTACGACTACATCCCTGGCCAGTACGTGGCACTGCGCACCCAGCTCGACGGCGCCGAGGTACGCAGGTCCTACTCCATCTGCGACATCCCACGTCCGGGCACCATCCGGGTCGCGGTGAAGAAAAACCTCGGTGGATTGTTCTCCACCTGGGCCAATGAGGAGCTCAAGGCCGGTGACACCCTTGAGGTCATGAACCCCCAGGGCGGATTCACCTCCAAGACCCATGTCACCTCCCTCAATGATGCCGAGACCATCGCCCAGGAGGCCGGCAACAACCACCTGGTCGCCGTTGCCGCCGGCTCCGGTATCACCCCGATCATGGCCATCGCCCAGACCGTGCTGGCGGAGAACCCCAAGGCCACCTTCGAGATCGTCTACGCCAACAAGGGCGGAGCCGATGTCATGTTCGCCGAGGAGATCGGTGACCTGAAGGACAAGTACCCCCAGCGGTTCGCGGTTCACCACGTCCTCTCCCGTGAGCAGCGCGTCAATCCGCTGTTCTCCGGGCGCATTGACGACGAGAAGCTGAACTTGCTGCTCGATCAGGTGCTGCGCACCGACGAGGTCAAGGAATGGTTCCTCTGTGGCCCCTTCGAACTGGTCCAGCTGTGCCGTGATGAACTCGAGGGCAGGGGAGTGGACTCCGCCAACGTCCGCTTCGAGCTGTTCACCACCGGCAAGCCCGGTGACGGCCCCGGCCAGGGCAACACCGGACGCCCTGTCATCGCCGACCCGGAGGGTGACAACATCACCATCTCCTTCACCCTTGATGGACTGTCCGGCACCATCGAATCCCCCTCCAGCGCCCGCGAATCCGTGCTCAATGCCGCACTCCGTGCCCGCCCGGATGTTCCCTTCGCCTGCGCCGGCGGTGTCTGCGGCACCTGCCGCGCCAAGGTCATCGAAGGTGAGTACGAGATGGAGGAGAACTACGCCCTGGAACCCGATGAGGTTGAGGCCGGTTATGTCCTGACCTGCCAGACCCGACCCAAGGGTGACACCCTGGTCGTGGACTACGACGCATAGACGACGCATAGACGACGCATAGACGACGCATAGACGACGCATAGACACAGCACACATACGCAAGGGAGTAACAGTCCATGATTGACCTGCACATCGAGAACAACACCGCCGAGATCGTCCTGAACAACCCCCAGGCCCGCAATGCCCTGGCAGAAGCCGATCTCAAGGATCTGTCGGCCGCCTACACCGAGGCCGAGGTTCGCGGGGTGCGGGCTCTCATCCTCCGGGGCGAGGGTAAGGGGTTCTGTGCGGGCCGCAACATCCGCGGTGTGGTCCCGGCTGAGGACGACGCCACCGATTACCTGGCCAACAAGGTCACCCCGGTGTTGAAGCAGATGAGCAACTTCCCGGCACCGACCTTCGCCGCCGTGCAGGGTGCCTGCCTGGGTGTGGGACTGGGCCTGGTGATCGCCACCGACATTGTCTACGTGGCCGAGGACGCCAGATTCGGGTCCCCGTTCGCCAACCTGGGCGCCACCCTGGATTCCGGTGGGCACGCCCTCTTCTTCGAGCGTCTCGGTGCGCACCGCGCCATGGACCTCATTGTCACCGGGGATCTCATCTCCGGTGCGGAGGCGGTGCAGGCGGGTCTGTTCTCCCGTGCCATCCCTGCTGACCAGCTCCTGGAGGTCACCCGGGAGGCTGCCCACAAGGCGGCCACCGGGGCCACCCGCGCATTCCTCACCAGCCGCGCACTCATCCAGGATCTGCGCGATCAGCGCGTCGGCCTGTGGGAGTCGGTGGAGAAGGAGAACATCGCCCAGGGTGAGATGTGCTCCTCGGCTGATTACGCGGAGGGTTTCGCCGCGTTCAACGAAAAGCGTCCCCCGGTATTCGCTGGCCGTTAGGCTGACGGCAACGCCCGGTAGGACGGGCGTCGACAAGCACTCTGCACACCGCAACAAACCCAAGGAGCTCCCCACCCATGTCCACCCCCAATGCGTATCTGGTTTCCGGCCGTCGAACCCCTGTCGGACGGTACGGTGGCGCCCTGTCCGCCGTGCGTCCCGATGATCTGGCGGCACTGACCATCAAGGCAGTCGTCGAGGAGGCCGGCATCGATCCGGCGGCCGTGGATGAGGTCATCTTCGGCAACGCCAACGGCGCCGGTGAGGAAAACCGCAATGTGGCACGCATGGCGTGGCTGCTGGCCGGGTACCCGGATTCCGTCCCCGGCATCACCGTCAACCGTCTGTGCGCGTCGGGTATGTCCGCGATCACCATGGCAGCGAACATGATCAAGGCCGGTGAGGCTGACATCGTCGTGGCCGGTGGCGTGGAATCGATGTCACGGGCGCCCTGGGTCCAGGAGAAACCGACAACCGCCTTCGCCAAGCCGGGACAGATCTTTGACACCTCCATCGGCTGGCGTTTCACCAACCCGGTGTTCGCGGCCCAGGAGAAGACCACCTACTCCATGCCGGAGACCGCGGAGGAGGTCGCCCGCGTGAAGAACATCAGCCGCGAGGACGCCGACGCCTTCGCCGTGGAGTCCCAGCGCCGCGCCGTGGAGGCCATCAAGGCGGGACGTTTCAACTCGGAGATCGTCCCCGTCGAGGTCAAGGGCCGCAAGGGCCAGGTCACCGTCGTGGATACCGATGAGGGACCCCGCGAGAGAACCACCGCCGAGGTGTTGGCCAAGCTGCGCCCTGTCGTGGGTGGGGGAGAGGTGGTCACCGCCGGTAACTCCTCCTCCCTCAATGACGGTGCCTCGGCGATCCTGGTGGTCTCCGAGCGTGCCCTCGAGAAATACGGCCTCACCGCCCGCGCCCGCGTGGTCGGTGGTGCCAGCGTCGGACTGGCCCCGGAGATCATGGGTATGGGCCCGGTCCCGGCCACCAGGAAGGTGCTGGAACGCGCCGACTGGTCCATCGATGATGTGGATGCCGTGGAACTGAATGAGGCCTTCGCCTCCCAGTCCCTGGCCTGCATCCGCGAACTGGGACTGGACACCGACAAGGTCAACACCTGGGGTGGCGCCATCGCACTGGGGCACCCGCTGGGTTCCTCCGGTGCGCGCATCACCATCACCCTGCTCAACAGACTCGAGCAGGAGGGCGGCACGAAGGGTGTCGCCACCATGTGCATCGGTGTCGGCCAGGGTGCCGCCATCGCCATCGAGAAGGTTTAGCAGAACCCCTCCCCGGGACGACCCAGAAAAGGTAAGAACATTCCATGACCACCTCTATGACATCAGACACCACAACCACCGCCCTGAACGGTGATTTCAACGCACTGACCCTCACCGAGACCGACACCTACCTCCTGGTGGAGATCACCCGCCCTGAGGTCCGCAACGCCATCGATGAGACCATGGTCAGTGAACTCCATGAGGTGTGCTCCTACCTCGAACTCAATCCCAAGATCCTCATCATCACCGGTTGCGAGGCCAACGGCAAGGGCATCTTCGTGTCCGGTGCCGACATCGGCCAGATGCGCGACCGACGCCGCGATGACGCCCTGCGCGGCATCAACAACATGCTCTTCCACCGCATCGCCCAGCTGCCGGCCCCGGTCATCGCGGCGGTGGACGGCTACGCACTCGGTGGGGGTATGGAACTGGCGCTGGCCGCCGATTTCCGTCTCGCCACCCCGGGCGCCAAGTTCGGTCAGCCGGAGGCGGGTCTCGGCATCATCGCGGCCGCCGGTGGCCTGTGGCGGCTGAAAGCCCTGATCGGGGAGGCCGTGGCCAAGGAGATCCTCCTGGCGGGCAAGATCCTCGACGGAAATGAGGCCCTCGCCGTCCACCTGGTCACCGAGGTGCACAAACCCGCGGAGCTTCTCGACGCCGCCCTCGCCCTCGCCGGCCGCATCGCCAAGCTCGATCCCCTCGCCGTGCGCATCTCCAAGCAGGTCATGGCGATGCCAGCCGGCGCCCACCCCCAGGTGGACAACATCGCCCAGGCGATCCTCTTTGAATCCGAGGCCAAGTTCGACCGGATGCAGGCCTTCCTCGACCGCAAGAAGAACAAGTAAGCAGGAGACACACCCATGACCAGCCCAGCAGACACCTTCAACCTCACCTTCGATTCCACCGACGCCGGTGTACCCACCGTGGTGGGCGTGCTCGGCGGTGGCCGGATGGGCGCAGGTATCGCCCATTCCTTCCTGGCCGCCGGTGCGCATGTCACCGTGGTGGACATCAACGACGCCGCGGTCGAGGCCGCACGCGAACGCATCACCAACGACATCGAGGGGTCCATCAAACGTGGTGCCGAAGGCACGGTGGAGCAGTGGCTGGACCGCCTCACCCTGAGCACCGACACCGCAGCCTTCGCCGATCACCCCGTGGTGGTCGAGGCAGTGCCGGAGATCATCGATCTCAAGGCGGATTCCTTCCGGAAGATCGCCGCGGCCGCACCGGGTGCGGTCATCGCCACCAACACCTCCTCACTGTCGGTGAGCGATCTCGCCCTGTCCGTGGACAACCCCGTCATCGGTCTGCACTACTTCAACCCGGTACCGGCGTCGAAGCTGGTGGAGGTCGTGGTGGCTGACTCCACCCCGGAGGCCCTGGTGGATCTGGCACGCGAGTGGGTCGCCGGTCTGGGCAAGACCCCGATCGTGGTCAAGGACGCGCCGGGCTTCGCCTCCTCCCGTCTGGGTGTGGCCATCGCACTCGAGGCGATCCGCATGGTGGAGGAGGGTGTGGCCTCCCCGGAGGACATCGACAACGCCATGGTGCTGGGGTACAAGTTCCCCGTCGGCCCGCTCAAGCTCACCGACATCGTAGGCCTGGATGTGCGCCTGGGCATCGCCGAGTACCTCGAGTCCACCCTCGGTGAGCGCTTTGCGCCACCGCAGCTCATGCGCGACATGGTCGCGCGTGGTGAGCTGGGCCGGAAGTCCGGCCGCGGCTTCTACGACTACAGCTAGCGCTTATCGACGACCATATTCGTGATCCGCGCAGTACAGAGGCGGTCACCATCCTCATTGGTGATGACCACCTCGTGGCTGCACACCGAGCGGCCCAGGCGGATCGCGGTGGCGGTGGCGGTGACCAGCCCGTCCCGGCTGGACTTGTGGTGCGTGGCATTGATGTCCACGCCCACGCACACCTTGCCCATCGTGGAGGCGTGGATGACGGCGGCCCAGCTGCCCACCGCCTCGGCCAGGGACACCATCGCACCACCGTGCAGCAGCCCCAGTGACTGGCGGTTGCCCTCCACCGGCATCGTGGCCACCACCCGTTCGGCGGATTCCTCGATGACCTTGACACCCATCTTCTCATCCAGTTCGCCGAGAACGATCTTCCAGGGTTCCATCTTCTTCAACTCCTTCGCGTGAATTATTGTGAAAGACCCTCTGGTGCTTTCCACATTTGTGACTATACTAACAGTAATTACTGACCGGCCGTTCGGTAACTAACACTTGTTCGGCCCTATCTTCCCGAAAGGAAACAGGACCAATGACCACTGCTCATACCGACACCCAGTCTGCTACCACCGCCACCCTCGACCGTGAGGTGGCCATCGTCCCCAGTTACCTCAGCGGCCAGTGGGTCACCCCTGACAACCCCACCCGCATCGCCGAGGTCGCGGATGCCTCCACCGGTGAGATCGTGGCCCGGGTGTCCACCGACGGGCTGGATATCGGCGCAGCGGTCGCCTACGCCCGTGACATGGGCCAGAAGAACCTGCGCGAACTCACCCTCCACGAGCGCGCCCTGAAGCTCAAGGAGCTGGCGCTCTACCTCTCCGAGCACAAGCAGGAACTCTACGAGATCGCCTACTGCACCGGCGCCACCAAGCGCGACAACGGTGTGGATATCGACGGCGGCATCTCCACCCTGTTCACCTACTCCTCCAAGGGACGCCGTGAACTGCCCAACGCCGATGTGATCATCGACGGCCCCACCGAGGTCCTGTCCAAGGACTCATCCTTCCAGGGCACCCACATCTACACCCCGCTGCCGGGTGTCGCAGTCCAGATCAACGCCTTCAACTTCCCCGTCTGGGGCATGCTGGAGAAGTTCGCACCGTCCTTCATCGCCGGTGTGCCCTCCCTGGTCAAGCCGGCCACCCCGACCGGTTATGTCACCCAGGCCTGCGTGCGACTGATGGTGGAGTCCGGCATCCTGCCCGAGGGCTCCATCCAGCTGATCTCCGGTTCCGCCCGTGACCTGCTCGACCACCTGGACTACCGCGACCACGTCGCCTTCACCGGTTCCGCAACCACCGCCGCCACCCTACGCGCACACGACAATGTCCAGCACGCCGGCCTGCGTTTCAGCGCCGAGGCCGACTCCGTCAACGCCGCCATCCTCGGTGAGGATGCCACCCCGGACACCCCGGAGTTCGACGCCTACGTCAAGACCCTCTTCAACGAACTGACCTCCAAGGCCGGCCAGAAGTGCACCGCCGTGCGCCGCGCGATCGTGCCCACCGGGCTTATCGACGACGTGGCCTTCGCCCTCGCGGACCGCATCACCGCCAAGATCGTCGTCGGGGACCCGCGCGATGAGAAGACCACCATGGGACCGGTGGTCTCCGTGGAGCAACGTGATGATGTGGCGGCAGCCGTCGACAAGCTCATTGCCGCCGGTGGCACCGTGCGCCTCGGTGGCCCGGAGGAGCTCGACGGTGCGTTCTTCGCCCCGACCATCCTCACCTTCGACAACGCCGACGCCGACGCCGTGCACGACACCGAGGCCTTCGGTCCGGTTGTCTCCATCATCGGCTACAGCGACACCGCCGACGCCATCCGCCTGGCCGCCCGCGGACAGGGGTCCCTGGTCGCCTCCGTGATCACCCACGACCCGGCCCTGGCCAACCAGTTCGCCATGGGCATCGCCGCCCACCACGGCCGCCTGCACTTCCTCGACCGTGACGACGCCCGCACCTCCACCGGCCACGGCTCCCCGCTGCCGCACCTCATCCACGGCGGCCCGGGCCGCGCCGGTGGTGGCGAGGAGCTCGGTGGCATCCGTGGTGTCAAGCATTACATGCAGCGCACCGCTATCCAGGGCACCCCGGACCACCTCACCGCCATCACCGGCCAGTGGCACCGCGGTGCCGCCGTCAACCGCGTCACCCGCGCGGATGTCACCGCCGGCACCGGCGTGCACCCCTTCCGCAAGGACCTGGCCACCCTGCGCATCGGCGACCAGTTCGCCTCCGACCTGCGCAAGGTCAGCCTCGAGGAGATCCTCGAATTCGCCGAGAAGACCGGCGACACCTTCTACGCACACGTGGACGAGGAGGCCGCCATGGCCAACCCGTTCTTCCCACGTCGCGTCGCCCACGGCTACCTGTTGGTCTCCTGGGCCGCCGGTCTCTTCGTCGAGCCGCAGCCGGGCCCGGTGCTGGCCAACTACGGCCTGGAGAACCTCCGTTTCATCACCCCGGTGACCTACGACGACTCCATCCGCGTGGAGCTGACCGCCAAGCGCATCACCCCGCGCGTCACCGATGACTACGGTGAGGTCTGCTGGGATGCCGTGCTGTACAACCAGAACGATGAGATCGTCGCCAGCTACGACGTGCTCACCCTCGCCGAGAAGGTGGACACCCTCTACAAGAAGTAACGTGCCCCGCTGCCTCTGCTGAGGCAGATTACACGGCGACACAGGACCTGAGCTCCGCCCCCTTCAAGGGGGTCGGAGCTCAGGTCTTTCAGCCCTGTGCCCCGGGTGGACGGCCTATCTAGATGAAGAACTCGATATAGGTCGAGGGGTTGTCTTCATCAGGGGAGATGAGACTGAAGAAATTCCGCAGGATGCGGTCCATCTGACGGGATTCGGTGAGGAAGGCGTCATGGCCGACCGGTGAGACGATCTTGGCCATGGCCAGCAGATTGCCCAGGTTGCGGGAGAGGTGTTCCTGCTGGTGGTAGGGGTAGAGGATGTCGGTATCCACACCGGCAACCATGACGGGGATGGTGATGGACTCCAGTGCCTTGTTCAGGCCCCCGCGGCCGCGGCCGATGTCGTGGCGGTTGAGTGCGTCGGTGAGGGTGACATAGGAGCCGGCGTCGAAACGTTTGACCAGTTTGTCGGCCTGGTGGTCGAGGTAGGATTCCACGGCGAAACGCTGATCGGGCCTGCGGTAGGGGCCGAGTGGATTCTCGCCCTTCTGTGGCTGGGTGCCGAAACGTTCGTCGATCTCCAGCTCACCGCGGTAGGTGAGGTGGGCGATGCGACGGGCGGCGCCGAGACCCTTGGAGGGATTGCACCCGGATTCGTAGTAGTTGCCCTCATGCCAGTGGTGGTCGTTTTCAATCGCCATGATCTGTGCGGACTGGATGCCGATCTGCCAGGCGCTGGCGCGGGCGGACACCGCCAGGACCGCGGCCGCATCCACCACATCCGGGAACATGGCTGCCCATTCCAGGGTCCGGGCACCACCCATGGACCCGCCGAGCACCGCCTTGACCCGGGTGATGCCGATGGCATCGAGGAACTGTTTCTCCGCCTTGACCTGGTCCCGGATGTCGGTGGCGGGGAAACGGCTGCCCCAGAACCCGCCGTCCGGGTGCTGGGAGGAGGGGCCGGTGGATCCGTTGCAGCCACCCAGCACATTGGTGCAGATCACGCAGTAGAGGTCCGTGTCGATCGCCTTGCCCGGTCCCACCAGGTCACACCACCAGTCGGCGGCATTGGAATCACCGGTCAGGGCATGTTCAATGAGGACCACGTTGGTTGACCCGTCGGCGTTCTCCTCATATTCGCCCCAGCGGTGGTAGGCGATGGTGACATCCGGGATGAGGGCACCGGCTTCCGTCCGGATGTCACCGATCTGCTGCGTGGCGAGCTGACCTTCGGGGGCAAGTTGTGGCATCGGGAATTCCGCCTGTTCAGACTGTGGGAGCATCGTTGAGGTTCGCTGGGTGGGAGCCCCGGGGGTGGGAACTCGGGCCAAGTTTATATGGACAGCTCTGTCTAGGCCAGTTTCCGGTGGTCTTTCATGCAGGACTCCCGCGGGGTGGGACTGAATGTAGCGATGCCCCGCCTGTGGGGCGCGCGCGACAACGCGTCCCCACCGGCAGGGCATCAGTCAAACCGCGGACAACCTAGATGGCTGCGAAACCACGCTCGAGGTCGGCGATGATGTCCTCGACGTTCTCGATACCCACCGACAGGCGCACGGTGCCCTGGGTGATACCGGCGCGGGCCAGGCCGGCCTCATCCGACTGGGAGTGGGTGGTGGTGGCCGGGTGGACCACCAGGGAGCGCACATCACCGATGTTGGCCAGGTTGGAGTGCAGCTTGAGTGCGTCGATGAAGGCCCAGGCCTCGTCCTTGCCGCCGGCGAGCTCGAAGGTGAGCACGGAACCGGTGTACTTCAGGCCCAGCTTCTCCTTGGTGGCGTACCACGGGGAATCCGGCAGGCCGGCGAAGTGCACCTTGGTCACCTTCTCGTGGTTGTTGAGGAACTCGGCGACCTTGATGGCGTTTTCGTTGTGTCGCTCCAGGCGCAGGGAGAGGGTATCCAGGCCCTGGTTGGTGACCCACGCGTTGAAGGGGGAGGGGGCGGCACCGGTGTCGCGGAGCAGGCCGACGCGGGCCTTGAGGCCGAAGGCCGGGGCGCCCAGGTCGGCGTACTTCAGGCCGTGGTAGGCGGGGTCCGGGGTGACGAAGTCGGGGAAGACGGGCTTGCCGTCACGCTCGACGGTCCAGTCGAACTTGCCGCCGTCGACAAGCGCACCGCCGAGGGCGGAACCGTTGCCGGTGTAGAACTTGGTCAGGGAGGCGACGACGATGTCCGCACCCAGTTCGATCGGGCGGACCAGGGCGGCGGTGGCGATGGTGTTGTCGACGATCAGGGGCACCTGGTTGCGGTGTGCGACCTCGGAGACAGCTGGGATGTCCAGGACATCGGCCTGCGGGTTGGCGAAGGTCTCACCGAAGAAGGCGATGGTGTTGTCGCGCACCGCAGCCTGCCAGGACTCGGGATCATCCGGATTCTCCACGAAGGTGAACTCAATGCCCAGGCGCTTGAGAGTGACCAGGAAGAGGGTCTCGGTGCCACCGTAGAGACGCGGTGAGGTCACCACATGGGAACCTGCGCCACCGAGGTTGAGGATGGCTGCGGTGGTCGCGGCCTGGCCGGAGGCGAAGAAGACGGTGTGGGCGCCGCCCTCGAGGTTGTTGATGCGGTTCTCCACGGCCTCAACGGTCGGGTTGGTCAGGCGGGTATACACCGGGCCGAGGTCCTCCAGGGCGAAACGCTGCTTGGCGTGCTCGGCGGAGTCGAAGACGAAGGCCGTGGTGAGGTGGATCGGCAGGTTGCGGGACCCGGTGTCGGAATCCACCGGCTGACCGGCGTGGATGGAACGGGTCTCAAAGCCCCAGCCGGAGACATCGGAGTTGTCGTATTTCGGTGCCATGTCTTTTCATCCTCTGTTGAAGTATCGGGGGTGGTTGTTCGTCGGTAAGCCCGGGGCGCCCCACGTCGGTGGTGCCGGAAAGGCAATACCCGCTACCCTAATGAACCGCTCGGTCTAGTGCAATAGACCGAGCGGTTCGGCCCCCGCATGGGGTGGGTGGACGGACAACTTTCGGCGTTAGTGACCCTCAAATCCGCGGACACCACGACAGATGATGTCCCGGTCCACACTAACGTCACTGACCTCCCGGTGGGTGGGAAACCGGCAGAAAAGTCACCCACCACCCAGGTGATCCTGTGCCCACCGAACGTAGGTACCGGCGCGCCCGCTGCTGCTGAGCTTGTCGTACGCTTATCGACGCACAACCACCCCGACCCTCCCCCGTTGAGGTGCCGGGGTGGTTCGTATTGATGGGGGTTGTTGACAAAAAGTGTTGTTCTGCGTCAGAAACAGGCATTGTCAACCCCCTCCTGAGCACAAAACAACACTTTTTGTCAGCCGCTCCCCGGATCAGCCTCCGTGCCGGGTGGTTTTCCGGGAATTACCCCACGCCCGGACACCCAGCGCCACCAGGGTCAGGACAATGGCACCACCCAGGATCAGGTACTGCAGCGGGATGGGGCGGGCATCATCGATCGCATCCACGCAAGCCTGGAAATCCTCGCGCAGTTCGAACTGCGTCTGGTTGTAATCGCCGGTGCGCTCGGAGAACACCTCGGCACGGATCTCAGCAAGTCGGGTACCGGCGTCCGCGGCCTGGTCGAGTTGGTGCTGCACATTGGCCGCCGGGTCCTCGGGGATGTCGGCGATGATCTGCTGGGCCTCGTCATAGGTGTAGTCGGTCTGGAACCGCTGCCGGTTCTGCAGGTCCACCACCTCGGGGTCGGTGCGGGATTCAGGTAGCAGCATGGCCAGGCCCTCACCGGCGTCGATTGCATCCAGCCGTCTCTGGAGATCGGCTGCGGAGGGGGCTACCGGGTCCTCGGCGATGAAGGCCTCGATGTCGTTCTTGAGGCCGGGGTCCTGTGCATCCAGTTCGGTCAGGCGCTGCTCACGGACATCGGCCTCCAGGTCATCCCAGAACCTGATCACGCTGGAGTTGTCATTCTGGCTGGCCACGCAGGTTTCCCGGTCGGTGTCCGCGGTGATGGTGTCTGCGACGGCAACGGGGGTGCCCAGCGCAGCGATCAGACCCACGGCGGAAACGGCGGACAGGATGGCGGGGACACGGGGGCTGTTCATCTCACCATTATCACCGAAGTGTTCACTCCAGTGCCAGAAACGGCCGACGGCCACGATCCCCCGTGGGCGGGGGAGCGTGGCCGTCGGCTGTCGGCTCCGGAGAAGGGGTTACTTCTTCAGGGAGTCGATGATCTCGTTGAATGCGGCCACCGGGCGCATGATCGCGGAGGTCTTCTCATCGGAGGGTGCGTAGTAGCCACCCAGGTCGACAGGCTTGCCCTGCTCACCGATGAGTGCTGCGTCGATGTCGGCAGCCTGGTTGTTCAGGGCCTCGGCGACAGGGGCGAAGGTCTCAGCCAGCTCGGCGTCCTCGGTCTGGTTGGCCAGTTCATCGGCCCAGTAGGTGGCCAGCCAGAAGTGGGAACCACGGTTGTCGATCTCGCCGACCTTGCGGGACGGGGACTTCTCCTCGTTGAGGAGCTTCTCGGTCGCACGGTCCAGGGCATCGGCGAGGACACCGGCCTTGGTGTTGTTGCGGGTGTTGAGCTCGTGGCGGAAGGACTCGGCCAGGGCCAGGAACTCACCGAGGGAATCCCAGCGCAGGTGGTTTTCCTCGATGACCTGCTGGACGTGCTTCGGGGCGGAGCCACCGGCACCGGTCTCGAAGAGTCCACCGCCGGCCATCAGTGGCACGACGGAGAGCATCTTGGCGGAGGTGCCCAGCTCGAGGATCGGGAAGAGGTCGGTGTTGTAGTCACGCAGGACGTTACCGGTGACGGAGATGGTGTCCTCGCCGCGGCGGATGCGGTCGATGGCGTGCTGGGTGGCCTCGACGGGGGAGAGGATCTGGATGTCCAGGCCCTCGGTGTCGTGGTCTGCCAGGTACTTCTCCACCAGTGTGGTCAGGTTGCGGTCGTGTGCGCGGGCGGGATCCAGCCAGAACACAGCGGGCATGCCGGAGAGACGTGCGCGGTTGACAGCCAGCTTGACCCAGTCCTGGATCGGGGCGTCCTTGGTCTGGCAGGCGCGCCAGATGTCGCCCTTCTCCACGTCGTGCTCGATGAGGACATCACCGTTGGAGGCGACGACCTGTACCTTGCCGTCGGCCTCGATACGGAAGGTCTTGTCGTGGGAGCCGTACTCCTCGGCCTTCTGTGCCATCAGACCGACGTTGGGGACGGTGCCCATGGTGGTCGGATCGAAGGCGCCATTCTTGCGGCAGTCCTCGATGACGGTCTGGTAGACACCGGCGTAGGAGGAGTCCGGGATGACAGCCAGGGCATCCTGGGTCTGGTCGTCCTTGTTCCACATCTTGCCGGAGGTGCGGATCATGGCGGGCATGGAGGCGTCGATGATGACATCGGAGGGCACATGCAGGTTGGTGATGCCCTTGGCGGAGTTCACCATGGCCAGGTCGGGGCCCTCTTCCAGGCCCTTGTCGAAGGCTGCCTTGATCTCGGCACCGTTGTCCAGCTTGTCCAGGCCGGCGTAGATGGCGGCGAGACCGTTCTCACCGTTGAGGCCGGCGGCGAGCAGCTGCTCACCGTACTGTGCGTAGACATCGGCGAAGTAGGCGCGGACGATGTGGCCGAAGATGATCGGGTCGGAGACCTTCATCATGGTGGCCTTCATGTGGGCGGAGAAGAGGATGCCCTCCTCCTTGGCGCGTTTGACCTGGTCGAGCAGGAAGGCGTCCAGTGCCTTGGCGGAGATGAAGGTGCCGTCGATGACCTCACCCTTGAGCAGGGGGAGGCTGTCCTTGAGCACGGTCTCGGTGCCGTCGGCGGCGACATGCTTGATCACCACGGTGTCGGCCTCGTCCATGATCACGGACTTCTCATTGCTGCGGAAGTCGTCGGCACCCATGGTGGCAACGTTGGTCTTGGAGTCGGCGGACCACTCGCCCATGCGGTGGGGGAACTTCTTCACGAAGTTCTTCACGGCCACCGGTGCGCGGCGGTCGGAGTTGCCCTCGCGCAGGACCGGGTTGACGTTGGAGCCGATGACAGCGGCGTAGCGGTCCTTGGCATCCTCGTACTCGGGCAGGTCGTAGCCCTGTTCCTGCAGTTCCTTTACGGCAGCCTTGAGCTGCGGTACGGATGCGGAGATGTTGGGAAGCTTGATGATGTTGGCTTCGGGGGTCTTAGCCAGTTCGCCGAGCTCGGCGAGGGCGTCGGAGACCTTCTGCTCCTCGGGGAGCTGGTCCGCGAACTGTGCGAGGATGCGACCGGCGAGAGAGATATCGCGGGTCTCCACCTCGATGCCCGCGGTGGCGGCGAAAGCCTCGACGACCGGCTTCAGCGAGTAGGTCGCGAGCAGCGGTGCTTCGTCGGTGCGGGTCCAGATGATCTTAGCCATGAGTCTCCTTGTTATGTGGGCTCTTTTGTTCAACTATCAAGAATACAGGGTGAGGCACGCCTGCGGACCCTCAGGGAAGCGATATCAACCCCTCATGGCCACTCCCTGCCTCCAATAACCCATGAATGCCACCTGCGATCTGTCCAGGCCGTGATCCTTCACCAGGGCACGCCGCAGGCGTGTGACCATGCTGCTCTCCCCGGCGATCCAGTGGTAGGTGTGCCTGTTGGGACGGGGTTGTGGCACCTGTTCACCCAGGGAGGAGAACCCGGGTGTCTCCCACACCAGATCGGCGGCTGGTTCGGCGGTGGGGGGTTCGTCGTCGACAAGCACCACCCCGAGGTGCCCGAGGACGGCGGGGGTGAGCAGCGTGCCGTGGGCGGCACCGGCGCGGGGCAGCCAACGCACCTCCATGCCGGGCGGTGCGTCGATAGGTAAGAGGTCATCCGGGGTGGGGATCTCGATGAAGGCGACCCCCGTGATGTCGGGCCCGAGGTCCTCGAGGATCCGCGCGATGGCGGGTGCCGCGGTCTCATCCCCGGCGAGCACGACATCCGTGGCCGCCCCGGGGGCGAATTCGATGCCGGAGGGATCCGCGCCCCGTTGCGGTGCGACGAGGATGATCTCCTGCCCCGGTGCCGCCTGCTCCGCCCAAGCCGCCGCCGGCCCGGGATCCGGGTGCAAGACGAAATCGACGGTGAGGCGCGCGGGTTCGGTACCCAGGTCCAGCGCGCGGATGGAGTAGGTGCGCATAACACCACGGGTGTCCTCCGGCAGCGCGCACCAGCTGGCGTACCAGTCCCTGGTCAGGTCCGGCAACGGGTGGCCAGGGACGGGGAAGATCAGCTTGATGCGCTGGTCATAGATCGGGGTGCCGGGCGTGCCCACCCCGGGCGCGGTGAAGGTGATGCGGGTGAAGTGTGCCGAGAGCTTGTCGACGCCCACCACCGCGGCACGCACCGGTGCGTGGGTGGGACGGGTCCGGGTGGTGGTGTTCATGATGTGACCGTTCCAGTGGTGGTGTGGTGCCTGCCGAGGGGGAGCACCAGGGGTGCGCCGGAGACCGGATCCGGGATCACCTGCGCCCGGATGCCGAAGACCTCCCGCATGGTCTCGGGGGTGACCACCTCCGCAGGGGTACCGGTGGCGTAGATGGCGCCTGCGTGCATGGCGATGAGGTGATCGGAGTAGCGGGCGGCCAGGCCGAGGTCATGCAGCACCATGACGATGGTGGTGCCCAGCCGGGTGTTGAGGTCGGTGAGCAGATCCAGCACCTCGAGCTGGTTGGCGATATCCAGGTAGGTGGTCGGTTCATCCAACAGCAGGATGTCCGGTTCCTGAGCCAGGACCATGGCGATCCACACGCGTTGACGTTGACCCCCGGAGAGCTCATCAACACAGCGGTCTGCGAGATCCGCCGTGCTGGTGATATCCAGGGCGTGGGCCACCGCCTCATGATCCCGGTTGCTCCAGCGACCCATCATCCCCTGGTGGGGATGCCGACCCCGGCCGACCAGCTCCGTGACGGTGATGCCCTCCGGGGCGGTGGGGGACTGGGGCAGCAGACCGAGCACCCGGGCGAGTGCCTTACCCCGGTAGCTGGACAGCGCCGCCCCGTCGAGCTGGACTGTGCCGGCGACCGGTTGCAGGAGTCGGCACAGGGCATGCAGCGTGGTGGACTTCCCGCAGCCGTTGGGGCCGACGATGGAGGTGATCCGGCCCGGCGGGAGATCAAGGGTGAGGTCACGGGCGATGATGCGCTCGCCATAACCCAGGGTGATCCCGCTCGCGCTGAGGGTGTGGTGGATGGTCATGGGATTATCCCGCCTCCCGGTTGGAACGGATGAGCATATATATAAGGAATGGGGCGCCGAGTGCGCCGGTGATCACACCCACCGGATAGCGGGTGCCCAGCAGGTACTGACCGGCCAGATCCGCGGTGAGCACCACCAGTGCCCCGACCAGCGCCGCGGGCAGGACCGGTGGGGCGCCCGGACCCAGCAACCGGAGGGCCAGCGGTCCGGAGACAAACGCCACGAACGCGATCGGACCGCAGGCCGCGGTGGCCACGGCGATGAGTGCGACCGCCGCGATGATGACGATGACCCGGGTGGCGGTGACATTGACCCCCAGGCCGGTGGCGGTGGCATCCCCCAGACGCAGGAGTATGATGTTGCGCTGTGCGGCGAGCAGGACCGGCAGCAGCACCGCGACGGTGACCCCCAGGGGCAGGGTCCGTTCCCAGGTCGCCCCGTTGAGCGAACCGGTCAGCCACCGGGTGGCGGTGGGCAGATCCCACGTGTCGGCCCTGGACAGGGAATACGTCACCAGGGAGTTGAGCATGGCGGCCATCCCGATGCCGATGAGGATCAACCGCGCCCCGGAGAACCCGCCGCGGTGGGACAGCACATAGATCAGCACCGCGACCCCCAGCGCCGCGATCAGTGACACCACCGAGACCATGGTCTGTCCCAACCCGAGGAAGACAATGCAGATCACCCCGGCCGCCGAGGCACCGGAGGAGATACCGATGATGTCCGGGGAGGCCAGCTGGTTGCGCAGCAGGGTCTGGAAGACCACACCCGCCGCCCCGAAGGCCAACCCGGCGGCCAATCCCAGCACGGCCCGCGGCAGACGCAGGGTGCCCACCGCGTAGCTGGCACCGGCCACCTGCTCACCTGACAGGACCTGCCACACCTGGGTGGGGGAGTAGATGACCTCACCCCAGATCAGGCTGGCGCAGAACACGGCCATCACCAGCAGTGCCAGGGCGGTGGTGGTGGCCGCGCGCCGGGTCCGTGCTTGTCGACGCAACCCAGTGATCCGCATCGTGGTGGTCACAGCTGCCTCACCTTCTGCCGACGGATGATCCAGATGAACAACGGTGCCCCCAGCAGCGGCATGATGATGCCCACGGCGACCTCCTCGGGGCGGGTGAGCACGCGTCCGACGGTGTCGGCCAGCAGCAGGAGAACCGCACCGGCCACGGCGGTGACGGGGATGAGCCACCGGTGGTCGGTGCCGATGGCCAGGCGGCACAGATGCGGGATGATCAGGCCGACAAACGCGATCGGGCCGGCCAGTGCGGTGGCCACACCACACAGGAGCACCGCCCCGGCGGAGGCCACCAGCCGGGTGCGCCAGACGCTCTCGCCCAGGCCGGCGGCGATATCATCCCCCAGGGCCAGGGCATTGAGTCCGCGGGCGCACGCGAAGCAGATGAGGAAACCGACAGCCAGCGCCGGGGCGGCGAGGGTGATGCGTTCCCAGTCCGCGCCGCCGATCCCACCGATCTGCCAGAACCGGAAACTGTCCATCACCTCCAGGCGGGGCAGCAGCACCGCGCTGACCAGGGAGGACAGTGCGGCGGCGGTGGCGGCACCGGCGAGGGCGAGTTTGAGGGGTGTGGCACCACCGATGGAACCCACGGTGTAGACGAAGACCGCCGCCAGCGCCGCACCGGTGACCGCCACCATCATGGTGGGTACCGCCGCGGACAGGCCGAAGAAGGCGATGCCGGTGACCACGGCCAGTGATGCACCGGAGAGCACACCGAAGATCCCGGGATCGGCCAACGGGTTGCGGGTGACGGCCTGCAGGGTGGTGCCCGACACCGCCAGCGCCGCACCGGTCAGGATACCGAGCACGGTCCGTGGAATCCGTTTGGCGGCTGCGGCCTCCCCGGCGGTGGCGGTGTGTCCGGCCAGGGAGTGCAGGGCGTCACCGGCGCCGATGGACCGCACGCCGAACATCAGTGAGCAGATGCACGCGGCAACCAGGAGCGCGCCCAGGATGATCAGGGGGAGCGGGCGTCGGGAGAGGATGACGGTGGTCATGGTGGGTTAGCCGAGTCCCCCGGCGAGGGTGGCGAAGTACTCGTCGATACCCCAGGGGATCGACAGGGGCGACGGGGTCGCGGCGGCCGCGATGGGGTTCTCACCCAGGAACACCACCCGGCCCTGCGCAATGGCGGGGATGCGGGACAGCAGGGGATCAGCCTGCAGTTTCGCCAGGAGCGCGGCGTTGACGGCGGCATCCCCGGAACCGTAGGTGATGAGCAGGTCCACATCATCGAAGGCCTCGGGGTTCTCGGCGGAGATCTGCTCATAGAAACTGTCGGACCCGGCGTACTCCTCCAGGATGGAAGCCTGCCGCATGCCCGCGTCCAGCAGGAAACCCATCCGCGGATCCAGCGCGGTATACACACCGATCTGCGACAGGTCCGACTCGTCGAAGAAGGCGAACACCGGGGTGGTCTCCCGCAGCTGTGGGTGCGCGTCCATCGCGGCGGCCACCTCGCCGTCAAGCTTTGCGACGAGCTGTTCCCCCTCGTTCTCCAACCCGAGGGCGGTGGCGTTCATGAGGATCTGATCCTCCAGCGTGGTGCCCCAGGGCTGCTCCGGGTAGGCCACCACCGGTGCGATCTGGGAGAGCTGGTCATAGTCCTCCTGGGTCAGACCGGAATAGGCCGCCAGGATGACATCGGGTTGCGTGTTGGCGATCGATTCGAAGGGGAGGCTGTCGGTGGCGTCGAAAAGCACCGGTTCGGGTGCGCCCAGGACCGCGAGCTGCTCCGCAACCCACGGCAGGACGCCGTCGCCGTCATCGTCACCCCAGGTGGCCTTCTCGAAGCCGACGGGGGTGACACCCAGGGCCAGCGGCACCTCATGGTTGCTCCAGGCCACGGTGGCCACGCGTTCGGGGCGCGCCGGGATGGTGGTCTCGCCGAAGGCGTGCTCGATGGTGACAGGGAAGGTCCCGTCGCTGGACTCGGCCGACTGCGGGGTGTTGTCCGGGGCGCTGGTCTGGGGGCCGGAATCTGCGCAGGCCGCCAGTGTCAGGGTGAGGGTTACGGCCAGAAGGCCGGTGATGCCGCGTGATCGTCGCATGGTCCAAGGGTCACTTTCATTGCTTAGTGGAGCCTTACTTAGGTTAGGGTGTCCAACATTAACACGATAGGTGTGCGAACTTTAAATGATGCAGGTCACATTTGATTTCGGCCGGTGGGATGCCCACAGCCACCAGCGGTGATGGAGAGAATCCCCACCGCGTCCGTTAGTGTGTCCTCCATGCACGACTCAGGAAACTCCCCCGTCACGGTGGTCGCCCACACAGAACCCGCCGGTGGTGGTACCGGTCCGCGCCTCCAGCGTCGCCGGGTGCCCCGCCAGACGGAGATCTCCTCCACGCGCCGCTACATCGTCATGACCGCCCTCGCCCTGGGCGGTTTCGGCATCGGTGTCACCGAGTTCGTCTCCATGGGGTTGCTGTCGATGATCGCCCAGGATTTCCCCATCACGGAGGACCAGGCCGGTCTGATCATCACCCTCTACGCTCTCGGTGTGGTGATCGGTGCACCCCTGATCACCGCCTTCACCGGGCGCATTCCCCGGCGTCGCCTGCTGCTCATCCTCATGGCGGCGTTCGTCGTGGGCAATGCACTGTCGATATTCGACTCCTCCTACACGATGCTGCTCGTGGCGCGTTTCCTCGCCGGTCTGCCGCACGGTGCGTACTTCTCCGTGGCGGGACTCTCGGCCGCCTCCATGGCACCGGAGGGTCAGCGCGGCCGGGCCGTGGCATTCGTGGGCATGGGCCTGTCGGTGGCCACCGTCATCGGTGTGCCCGCCGCACAGCTGCTGGGCACCAGCCTCGGATGGCATGCGGCCTACGGGCTGGTCACCGCCATCGGCGTGGTGACCCTGGTGTCGCTGTGGTTCCTCATGCCGCACATGTCCCGGATGGCCGCCACCAGCCCCCTGACCGAACTCGGCGCGTTGAAGAAGGGCCAGGTGTGGCTGACGCTGGCCATCGGCTCCGTCGGTTTCGGCGGCATGTTCGCCGTGTACACCTACATCTCCTGGACCATGACTGAACAGGCCGGGATGCCGGACTCCCTGATCTGGGTGGTGCTCATGGCCTACGGCGTGGGCATGGTCATCGGCAACTATGTCGGTGGCCGACTGGCGGACTGGAATGTCGACCGCGGCATCCTGCTCGCGCTCATCTGCATCGTGGTGGTGCTCATCGGTTTCTACTTCACCTCCCACCACCCGGTGGCCGGCACCATCAACTTCGGTCTGGTCGGTTTCTTCGGTTCCACCCTGGTGCCGTCCCTGCAGGTCCGCCTCATGGATGTCGCCGGCCGGGCACAGACCCTGGCGGCCTCCCTCAACCACTCCGCCCTCAATATCGGCAACGCGGTGGGCGCCTCCATGGGTGGTGCCGTGATCGCCGCCGGATACTCCTACAGCGCACCCGCCCTGGCCGGCGCGCTCCTGGCCACGGCCGCCATCGGCATCTGGTTCCCCATGGTGTGGCTGCGCCGGCGGACATAACCGCCCGCGGGGTGCGGATGGGGGAGGGTCCCCGCTGGCGGGTTAGGGTTGAGAACATGAGTTTTCAGATCACCACCGTCAACGTCAACGGCATCAGGGCGGCCGTGAAGGAACGCAGCGAGACCAACCTCGGGTTCATCCCGTGGCTGGAGGAATCCGGCAGTGATGTGGTCCTCCTCCAGGAGGTCCGCGCCAGCGAGAAGGACACCGAGAAGGCCCTCCAGCCGGCGCTGGAGGCCGGGTGGCATTATGTCGGCGCCCCGGCCGCCGCGAAGGGCAGGGCCGGGGTGGGTATCCTCTCCCGCCACGCGCTCAGCGACGTCTCCATCGGTTTCGGTTCCTTCCTCGACTCCGGCCGCTACATCCAGGCCAGCATCGCCGACACCACGCTCGGGGTGCCCGTGACCGTCGCCTCGCTGTACCTGCCGTCCGGTTCCGCCGGGACGGACAAACAGGATGAGAAATACCACTTCCTCGACGAGTTCTCCGAGGTGCTCGCCGAGCGTGCCGCCACCCATCCGCACATGGTCATCGGTGGCGACTGGAATATCTGCCACCGTCGTGAGGACCTGAAGAACTGGAAGACCAACCAGAAGAAATCCGGTTTCCTGCCCGATGAACGTGCCTGGATGGATTCCGTCTTCGGGTGCTTCCCGGATGAGCAGTCCCAGGTGGTCGGCGGGGGAGACTTCTTCGGGGCGGTGGACTATGTGGGGACGGCGGGGCGTCGTGAAGCAAACCCCGACCCGGCGTGGTTCGACGTCGCACGCCGCCTGCAGCCGGAGGGCGACGGCCCGTACACCTGGTGGACCTACCGCGGTAAGGCCTTCGACACGAACGCCGGGTGGCGCATCGACTACCAGGCCGCCACGAAGTCCATGTGTGAGCGCGCCGAGCGCAGCTGGGTGGACAAGGCGGCCGCCTATGATCTGCGATGGTCGGATCATTCACCCCTCAATGTGATTTACTCATAATATGCTGCTGACAATTCTCTGGGTGATCGGCATCACCGCGGAAGGGATGACCGGTGCCCTGGCTGCGGGGCGTCAGAAGATGGATCTCTTCGGTGTCTCGGTCATCGCCTGCGTGACCGCCATCGGTGGTGGTTCGATCCGCGACATGCTGCTGGGACACTACCCCCTGGTGTGGGTGGAGAAACCGCACTTCCTGTTGCTGATCATCGGGGCCGCCATCCTGACGGTGTCCATCTCCTACCTGATGCAGCACTTCCGGGTGCTGTTCCTGGTGCTCGATGCCGTGGGATTGTCAGCGTTCGCCGTGATCGGCACGCAGATCGCCCTGGAGATGGGGTACGGCTTCATCATCGCGGTGGTCGCCTCCGTGCTCACCGGTGTCTTCGGCGGCGTGCTGCGTGACCTGTTGTGCGACCGTATCCCACTGGTGTTCCAGAAGGAGCTCTACGCCTCCATCGCCCTGCTGGCCACCTGCGTGTACTTCCTCATGATGTACCTCGGTGTGGGGGAGAACACCACGGTGATCGTATCCGTGCTGGTGGCCTTCACCGCCCGACTGCTCGCCCTGTGGCGGGGCTGGTCCCTGCCGGTGTTTGAGTACCAGGAGCGTGAGGTCCAGCGTGATCCCACCAACCGGATCTGGCGTTTCTGGAACTGGAAGAAGTAGGCCACCGGCCCCGGGGGTCGATTATGAAAGAAAACCCCTGATTTTCTCTGTTATTGATAGGACAGGGTAGGGTGTTAGCCGGAACTTTTTTGAGTTATATCAACTGTGGGGCACTCGGCCCGGTTGGAATACAACGTAAGGATTGCACATGGGCAAGGCATTCATTCTTCTCATCCTGGGCGCCGTCATTCTGGCCGCAGGTATCTGGTACGCGGCAGCGGTTGGATACGCCGTGATGGCGATCGTCGCAGCGCTGATCATCGCTCTCGGTGGCGGCATCATCGTGTGGGGTATCAGCGTGGCCCTGGACATCCATTCCCCGACCTCCCGCAAGCTCTAAATGCGGCCGGCTCCCCGCTCCGGTGCGGGTGAGAGGTTGAAACAGTGGTGCCGCACTCTTCCCAACTATGGGAAAGGGTGCGGCACCACTGTTTTTCCTCCCTTGTCCGTGCCCTCAGGCGGGCTGGTCAACCGGCCGGTCAACCGGCCGGTCAACCGGCCGGTCGG
This sequence comes from Corynebacterium efficiens YS-314, assembly GCF_000011305.1. NCBI lineage: Bacteria > Bacillati > Actinomycetota > Actinomycetes > Mycobacteriales > Corynebacteriaceae > Corynebacterium > Corynebacterium efficiens. The sequence continues at coordinate 734,789 of NC_004369.1, forward strand.
ACGCTCTAGGCGCGGATCATCTCCGAGACCTCCAGCAGGCCCTGGGTGATGTCGGTGCCGGCGGTGAAACCGGTGGTGCGGGTGTCGGCGTAGAAGACCTTGTCCTCTGCAATCGCCGGCACCTCCGCCAGTGCCGGATTGTTCAGCAGGTCGGCGAAGTCTTCCCGGCCACGGCCCAGGTAGTCCTGGATGATGATGATGTCCGGGTTCATGGCCACCACCTGCTCGGGGTCGGCGGTGACGGTGCCGGTCGCACCGAGGGAATCCACCACGGGGATGCCACCGGCCTCCCGGATCAGACCACTTATCATGGACGATTCCGGCATGATCATCTGGCGTGGGCCACGCTGCATCAGGGCGAGCACCCGCGGTGCCTCCTCCGGCTGCTCGACCTCGGCGCGGGTCTCCTCGATCTCGGCGATGGCCCGGGCGGCCTCCTCCTCCGCACCGACGAGTTCACCCACGTAGGTCATGTGGGTGATGATCGAGTCGATACCGTTCCACCCATCGATGTCGAAGTTGACCACCGGCACCCCGAAACCCTCGAGGATGTCGATGGTGTCCTGCTCGGTGTCGAACCGGGCACTGATGATCACCAGATCGGGATCAGCGGCCATGACCTGCTCAGGGTCCACGGAACCACCCGGTTTGACCTTCGTCGGGACCTGTTCGGCCAGTGCGTAGAGGTCCTCGTCCTCGGGGTTCATCTCCGAGGTGAGCACCACCCGTTCCGGACCGGCCAGGGGCAGCACGAGGGAGGCCGCCTCGGGGGTGACCACCGCGATGCGGGTGGGTTCGGATTCCAGGGTGATCTCCTGGTCGTCGATGGTGACGGTGCGGGGGTAGGCCGCCTCAGCGTCATCCACGTCGGCCGATGCCGTGGCAGTGCCTGTCCCGCCACCGGAGGGGTTCTCCTCCGCTGGGGAGCATGCGGTCAGCACCAGTGGTGCGCACAGCACCGCCGCGAGCAGGGAGGTGGTGAACTTCACGGGTGTACCGATGGTCTTCTTCACTGGGGGATCATCCTTCAATCTTGTTACAGCAGTGGATCGGGGTGGGTGGGCAGCGGTGTCACACGCAGGCTGCCGGTCAGGGGGTCACTGTCCACGGCGATGGGCAGCCCGTAGACATCGGAGAGGGTGCCGGGTTGCAGCACCTCGGCCACGCTGCCGGCGGCCGCGAGCTCACCCCGGTGCAGGAGCACGGCGTGATCGCACCACCGCGCAACGTGGTTGAGGTCGTGGAGGACCACGACCACGGTGGTGCCGGCTGCCGCGCGGGTGCGCAGCAGTTGCAGCACTTCCACCTGGTGGCGCAGGTCGAGGGCGGAGACGGGTTCGTCGAGAAGCATCACGGCGGTGTCCTGCGCCAGGGCGCGTCCGATGTGGATGAGCTGGCGTTGCCCGCCGGAGAGTTCGTTGACGGGGTGGTCCGCGATGTCGAGGGCGTTGATGGCGGCGAGCGCCTCCTCGGTGGCGCTACGGTCCTCCTCGGACTCGGCCGTGAACCGTTTCCGGTGCGGGTAGCGGCCCATCGCGACCACGTCGCGCGCCGCGAACCCGATCCGCAGCTCGGTGTTCTGCGGCACCAGCGACATCTGCCGTGCGCGCTCCGGGGTGCTTTGCGACATCACATCCACCCCTCCGATCAGCACCTTCCCGGTACTGGGGACCAGGCCGGCGATGGCATTGAGGGCGGTCGACTTGCCGGCACCGTTCGGACCGATCAGGGCGGTGACCCGACCGGCGGGTGCCCGGAAGGACACATCACGCACGGCATGGTGGGTGGGGAAGGTGACATCGAGATGTTCCACGGCGATATCCACGCTCACAGGCCCAACCCCCTGCGTTTGCGCACCGTCAGCAGCAGGTAGAGGAAGATCGGGGAGCCGATGAAGGCCACCACCACGCCGGTCTGCAGGACGATGGGGGAGAAGAGCATGCGCGCGACGGTGTCGGCCACGATGACAAACGTGGCACCCAGGATCGCCGCGGCGGGCAGCAGCGCCCGGTGGTCCGCGCCGATGACGATGCGGATGAGGTGGGGGACCACCAGACCCACGAAGGTGATGGTGCCGGACACCGCCACCGCCGTGGCGGTGAGCAATGCCGCCAGGGCCAGCAGGAAGATGCGGGCGCGTCCGACATTCAGGCCGGAGGTCTGCGCGGTGGACTCCCCGAGCAGCAGGAGGTTGAGGTCCCGCGAGGCACCCACCGCCAGGATCAGACCCACGATGATGGGGATCACCGAGACCCCCACATGGTCCCAGGTCCGGGACACCAGATCACCGTTGAGCCAGAAGGTCACCGACCGCAACTCGGAATCCTGCGGGGCGTTGGCGGTGGCCGCGGAGATCACCGCACCCAGGAAGGCGGTGATCGCCAGGCCGACCAGCACGAGCGTGGCGGGATCAGCCCCCCGGCCGTCCATCGCCCGGGAACTGGCGATGAGATAGACCACCGCCACCGTGATGATGGCACCGATGAACGCCGCGAAGGGGATAGTCCATTCACCGAAGAAACTGGCGCCGGTGACAATCGCCAACACCGCTGCGACCGCGGCTCCCGAGGAGACACCCACGATGCCGGGATCGGCCAACGGGTTGTGGAACACCGTCTGCATGATCGCCCCGGACACCGCCAGGGCGGCACCGACGAGGGCGGCGATGATGATGCGCGGGGCACGGATCTCGGTGACCACGGGGGAGGAGGCGAGATCGGACAGCGGTACGGTGACCGGGCCCATCATGAGGGAGATCACGAAGGAGACCACGAGCAGAATGAGTGAGCCGATGATCACGACCGGCGTGGTCAACCTGCTGTGAGTTCGCGACACTACATCCCTTAATGAAAATTACGTTTAAAAGAGTACCCGACCAGCTTAGTCAACCGGATGAGCAAAATCCCAAACTTTCGGGTGACCGTCGAGGAAAGGTCATCTTAAAATCCAGGCGCATCGACGGCTTCCCCGCCGCAGCTAACCTCGCCTCACCCCAGTCTGTCACCTGCGGGTGACTAGACTGTCTAACCATGACTTCGCAGGATAATGATCACACCGCACAGACCCCCGCCCGCGTCCTCTCCGGAATCCAGCCCACCGCTGATTCCTACCACCTGGGTAACTACCTGGGTGCCGTCAAACAGTGGATTGACCTGCAGAATTCCTATGACGCGTTCTACTTCATCCCGGACCTGCATGCCATCACCGTGGATCAGAACCCGGAGGAGCTGCGCGCCCGCACCGTCTCCGGTGCCGCCCAGCTGCTGGCGCTGGGGATCGACCCGGAGCGGTCCACCCTGTTTGTGCAGTCCCACATCCCGGCCCATGCCGAGCTGTCCTGGGTCCTGACCTGCCTGACGGGTTTCGGTGAAGCATCCCGCATGACCCAGTTCAAGGACAAATCCACCAAGCAGGGTGCCGAGCGCACCTCCGCCGGCCTGTTCACCTACCCCATGCTCATGGCCGCCGACATCCTCCTCTACCGCCCCCAGCTGGTGCCGGTCGGTGAGGATCAGCGCCAGCACCTGGAACTGACCCGCACCCTGGCGGAGCGTTTCAACAACCGCTTCGGCACGGTCTTCGAGGTGCCGGAGGGGTTCATCCCGGAGGGTGCCTCCAAGATCTACGACCTGCAGAACCCGACGGCGAAGATGTCCAAGTCCGGTGAGAACCCCAAGGGTCTGATCAACCTGCTCGATGATCCGAAGGTCTCCTCCAAGCGCATCAAGTCCGCCGTCACCGACAATGACGGGGTCATCGCCTTCGACGTGGCGAACAAGCCGGGTGTGTCCAATCTGCTGGTCATCCAGTCCGCGCTGACGGGGGAGAGCGTCGACAAGCTCGTGGCCGGGTACGAGGGCAAGGGCTACGGCGCGCTCAAGACCGACACCGCGGATGCGCTCGAGGCGTTTACCACCCCGCTGCGGGCCAAGTACGACGAGTACATGAGCGACCGCGCCGAGCTGGAACGGGTCCTGGCCATCGGCGCGGAGCGCGCCGGGGAGATCGCCACCAAGGTGCTGGCAGAGGTCTACGACAAGATCGGTTTCCTGGCACCACGTTCCAGGTAGCAACCCAGGTGTGCCGGCGCTGCTGGTGACCGCCTGATTATTACAATCCGGCCACGCGACGAGCCTCGGTGGCCGGATTTTCCTATCCTTGGGGGTACCTGTTCACACCGCCCGCCGAGAATCGCCCGAGGCAGCCCCTCGGGAATCTCCCTGAGACCTTCGGAGGATCGACCCCCTCATGGCCACAAGAACCTCGCCCGACGAACGCCACACCGATGATTTCGGCATCGAGCGCATCAACGAGGACGATCCCGGCTTCGTCGACAAGATGCGGGACAAGCACGAATGGTTCGACCACATCATGCGCATGCAGGAGCGGTTCAGCTCCAAGGGCGGCAATCAACTGTCCGCGGGCATCACATACTTCTCCGTGCTGTCCGTGTTCCCCATCGCGATGCTCGGTTTCGCGATCCTCGGTTTCGTCCTCGCCGGCAACCCGGATCTGCTGACCAGGGTTCAGGACGCGATCGCCGGGGCCTTCGACGGTGAGGTCGGTGACACCGTCAACAGTGTCCTGGAAAGCGCGATCGCCCAGCGTGGCGCGGTGCTGGGCATCGGTGGTCTGACAGCCCTGTGGTCGGGACTGGGGTGGATGAGCAACCTCCGTTTCGGTGTCAGCCGCATGTGGTCACTGGACCCCACCGACGGCAACTTCGTGCTCAAGAAGCTCAATGACCTGCTCGGTCTGATCCTGTTGCTCCTCGCGCTGTCCATCGCCTTCGGCATCACCGCGATCGGTGCCTCCGGTCTGACCACCACCCTGCTGGAATGGGTGGGGCTCGGGGACATCCCCGGCATCAGCGTGATCACCTGGGCGGTGGCACTGCTGGTCGGTTTCCTGGCCAACTTCCTGGTGTTCTTCTGGCTGATCAAATTCCTGCCCCGCACCAAGGTGCCGCTGAAGTCCGCCATCCAGGGTGCGCTGCTCGGTGCGCTGGCCTTCGAGGTGGTCAAGCAGCTGGCCTCGGTGTTGGCCTCCAATGCGCTGGCCAACCCGGCGGGTGCCACCTTCGGTCCGATCATCGGCATCATGGTGGTGCTCTACCTGGTGTGGCGCATCCTGATGTACTGCTCCGCCTGGGCCGCCACCAGTGAGGAATCCATGCGACTGGCCGAGGTCCCTGCACCGGAACCCGCGGTGATCCGGGTGCGCAATGAGATCTCCCCCGAGGCCCCGCCGGTGGAATCCGCCCGCAACGTCGGCATCGGTGTGGCCGTGGGTGCCGCCGCAGCCGGTGCGCTCGCGCTGCTGCGGAGGAAGTGACAACCCGGATGTGCAGGTTGGGTGGACATTTCAGGGCATTCCCCGATTCCCGGGGGATGCCCTGTTGCATAGAGTAGAAGGTATGAACACAAATCTGCCCAACCTGTACACAGCGTTTGATCTCGATCGCAGTGATGATTGTGATGCGCTCGGGATTGTCCTGTCCGCCCGGGATCTGCGTTTGGAGCAGATGGGTGTGCTTCCCGATGATCCCCGCCGCACCCAGACTGTGATGGCGTTCTCGGTGCTCAACGACCCCACCAAGCGGGCGCTTTACGACGAAAAACTGGACTCCGGCACACCCCTGACCTGGGATCAGATCCAGCACCTCGGCAACTTCGGCACCATCCCGGATGCGCCGCCGCAGCAGTCATTCCACCAGACACATCAGGGCTACCAGACCCCACAGCCTGCCCCGCAGCCGGAACCGGACACCACCTTCGGGTACCAGTTCGGCCAGCCCACCGCGGAGTACTCCTCACCCGCCTTCAACCCCTTTGACCAGCAGGTCCACAGTTCAATGGCGGGGTCCTCGGCATTCAGTGCCTCCCAGGTGGCACCCTTCAGCACCGGGTACACCGCGAACGTGCAACGCCCCACCGCCGGTGCGCGCCTGGGTATGGCCTGGTTGGATTTCATCCTCGCGTCCATGGCCTCGGGCATCATCGTGGGGATCCTGGGGATGAACTCCTTCGGCGGGTGGATCATCACGGCCCTGGTGATGATCGCCTATGTGGTGGGTTTCGAGACCATCATGGGTGCCACACCAGCCAAGAAGTTCTTCGGTTATGAGGTCCGCGATGTGGACACCCATTCCCGCCTGTCCGCCCAGGCCTCCCTGAAGCGCAACTGGTGGAAGTTCCTCAACCTGGTGCCCCCGGCCGGCATTGTCTCCCTGGTGATGGCCGGTTACTACGGCAGCCAGATCAATGAGGAGAACAACATGCGCGGTGGCCACGACAAGTTGGCCAACGCCGAGGTGGTGAAGAAACAGGGGTAGGGGCTACCCCCGGCGCCTGCGTCCGAAGGTCCACACCAGCGCGGCCAGCAGCAGCACCACGATGGTGCTGATCGGCAGCGCCACCCGCGCGATATCCAGGGCGGTGGTGTCCTGACCATCCCCACCGTCCTGCGCCTGCGGGGCGGGGGAGACTGGGGGTTCGGGGCGTTGCGTGGGGGTGGTGTTCTGCTCCCCGCCCGGCTGCCCGAGCTGCCCCACACCCGCGCCCGGGAGGGTGATGAGGGAGGCGTCGATAAGCTCCCTGGCCTGCTCCCAGGGGCGTCCCTTGTCGATGGTGGTGTCCAGGATGACAGCCCCGATGCGGCGTCCCTCCCGGTTGAGCGCACCGACGAAGGTGTGGTTCGCGTCGTCGGTGTACCCCGTCTTGCCGCCGATGCCGTCCGGGTCGTTCATGAACAGGCCGTTGTCGTTCCACACCTGGAATCCCTCGTTGTCGCCCCAGCCCGGGAAGTCGATGAACTCGGTGTCCACGATCTGGGCGAAACGGGGATTTTTCCATGCGTGCTGGTAGATCAGGGCCATGTCATAGGCGGAGGTGGACATCCCCGGCGCATCCAGGCCGGAGTAGGTGGCCACGAAGGTGTCCTCGGTGCCGATCTCACGGGCCCGCTCATTGACCATCTCCAGTGTGGCCTCATCACCACCGAGTTCCTGCGCCAGCAGATAGGCGGCATCATTGCCACTGGCCAGCAGCAGACCGTGCAGGAGCTCATCGACGGTGTACTCACCACCCTCGCCGACACCGACCCGGGAGCCCTCGATGTTGGCGGCATCCCAGGTACCGGTCACCTTCTGTGTCGGGTCGAGTTGCTCGATGGCGATCAGCCCGATGAGCGCCTTGATGATGCTGGCGGGACGGTACCGGCCGTGGGGATCCTTCGCGGCGAGGATCTCCCCGGAATCCAGATCGAAGACCATCCATGCGGATGCCGTCTGATTCTCCGGCAGGGTGAAACCCTCCGGGGCGATGACACCGCAGTTGGCCATGAGCGGGCCACCGGCGGGTACCTCTGGGACCGGCAGGAGGACCGGTGCCCGACCACCGGGTACGACCGCCTCGGAGGTGGTGCGTGCGGTGGCGGGGGACTCCAGGTGGGGGCAGTCATCGGTGTCCGGTGCCCGCTCCCGGGTGGTGGGTTGGCCGTCGTCCTGTTGTTCCTCCAGGGTTTCGGCGTTCTCCGCGGTCACCGCCGGCTGCGGGGGCTCCGGTGGGAGGGTGTCCTGGGCGGTGGCTGCGCTGAGGATGGGCGACAGGGCGATGGTGAGTGCGGTGGTAACCGCCACAAGGGTTGTCCTCATGGGGACTAAATAGTACCGACGCCCCATGACAGGACCTTAATGTGGTCCCGCCGCGGGGCGTCGGGCGGATGAACAGTCAGTTCAGAACTTGGAGAAACGCTTGGTCAGCATGTCTTCCAGTTCACGCCAGGACTTGGAGTGATCGTTGAAGGGGGCGTGTGGGACATAACCGGCGGTGTCGCCGGAACCGAGCATGTAGGAGATGTAATCCTGCATCCGGGGGTTGGCCAGGAAGTAGGAGTTCATGGAATCATCACCGGCCCAGTCGGCGGCGTCGGCCATGAGCTCATAGGCACGGCCCATCTGTTTGGTGTCCACGGCATCCACGGAGGTGTTGATGTCCTGGGCGAGGCCGTTGAAGGAGTAGACATTGTCGCGGTGGACCAGCAGCTCGGTCTCACCGGCGTTGACACCCAGCATGAGATCCGGCCAGGTGGACGCTCGCGCCAGATCATGGTCGTCGTGTTCAACCAGCCAGCGCAGCAGGGCCTTCTGACTGTTGAAGGTGAAGATCTCCCCGAACTTACCCAGGAACACCGGCTGGCCCTCGATGTAGGTGCGCAGGGTGTAGACGGAACGACCGTCGATGCTGATCTTGATCGGGTCGATGCCGGCCAGGCCCCATGCGGAGGTGTCATAGGGGTCAACCTTCTCGGCCTCCTCCTTCGCGATCTGCTCCTCCGCCTCGCGGGCGGCCTCACGGGCGGCCTGGGCCTCGCGGATCCGGGTGGCGGCATCATCGACGAAGACCTTGTCCACCTCCTTGACGGTGACGGCCTCGTCGAGCGCGTCCACCACGTTGTTCCAGTTGGTCAGGACCGCACGACCGATCGCGGACCACTCACCGAGACCATTGGGGCCGGAGAAGTGGTCGGCACCGCGGTCCACATTGCCCAGCACGGAATGGGAGGAGAAGAAACCACTGACCGGCATGGCGGAGGTGACGTTGCCCAGGCTGCGCACCACCGCGAAGACGCGGGAGATGGTCTTGACATTGACATAGGAGGGGCGCTCGGCCAGCAGAGCGGGGGCGCCGACGATGTCGTGCTGCTCATTGTCGTCCGGGACCACGCGGGCCGCGTCACCCGCGTTGAAGGATGCCCAGTCGGGGTGCGAGGTCAGATCGTGGCGGGAATCGGATTCGAGGAAGACGAGCAGTTCCTCCGGGGAGGTGAAGACATACAGCTCCTCATTCGCACCGAGAAACGCCTGCCACTCACTGCCGTGCTCCCTCCAACTGGGAGCCCAGAGAGTATAGAAGTCACCTTCAGTGAGGGAGAGTCTAACGGGAACGATTCCTTTTTCAGCCATGCTGCTAAATCCTAGCCGTTGCGATATTTCTCCGTCACCTATCTCTACTGATAGGAGTGAAACCGCAGTCCGCTGGGGTTAACCGGTCGGCCGGTAGAAGCCGTGGAAGGCCATACCCATGTTGGAGGTCCGCACCGGGTTGGTCTGCACGGGGTTGCCCGCCTCGATGATCTGGCCGTCACCGGCGTACATCGCGGCGTGCCCGTCCCAGATGAGCAGATCCCCGGGTTGTAGCTCCTCATAGGCGACAGAGCGGCCCACCGCCTGCTGGTCCGCGGTACGGGGAATCTCCACCCCGGCTTCCCGCCACGCCCACTGGGTCAGGCCACTGCAGTCGAATCCGTCCGGGGTGGTGCCACCCCACACGTACGGTGTCCCGATCATGCTCCGGGCCGCCGCCACCGCGCGTTCCCCGACGGCCACGGAATCCATGCTGGATCCCGTGCTGTGCGCCGTGGGCACTGGGGGAGCCGCGGGTTCGTCGGGGATCCCCTCCGGCGCGTCTGCAGGTGAGCCCGCAGACGGTCCCGGGATCGTCTGCGCCACGGCGGCTGACCCGGGCAGCTCCGGTGCCTGCACCATCCCGATCTCCCCGGCCCGGAGTGCCACCACCTTCTTCTCCAGGCGGGTGACCACCGGGTGGAGCGCGCTGACCAGCTCAAGTGCCCGGATGGCGGCGGCGTCGATGAAGATCCCGGGCAGGGCCATCAGCTGCGTCCGGGCGGACAGGGCGACACCGGGGTTGGGGGACCAGGACTGCACCAGCAGCGGTGGCACCTGATGCAGGAGGTCGGTGGCCAGGTGGTGCAGGTCGAGGCGGGCTGCCTCCAGATGGGGTGCGGCATCACCCAGGGCGCCCATGATCACCGTGCGTTGCGCCTCCAGCTCGTCGGCGAGGGTGAGCAGGGCGGCGGGGGAGGTACCCAGCTCCGTGGCCAGGTCGAGGATCGGGTTGAGATCAGGGAGGGTGGGCAAGATCACCTCAGGTGCCGGGGCGGGCGCATGTCCCAGGATGAGGCGCACCGCGGTGGTGAGATCAATCATGTTCGCCGTCCCGCCAACCGGTGGAAATCACCGGCGAGTCCGGCATCGATGGACCCCACCACGGTGAGGGTGTGCAGGGCACTGTCGGCCATCGAACGGGTGGTCTGTGTCAGGGTGGAGGCGTTGTCGGTGTAGGTGGCCAGGGCTTTTGCCACCACACCATGGAAACCGGAGGTGCCCTCCCCGGGGCTGTCATCCGGTGGTGGGGAACCGGCCACCGGTGTGAACTCCTGGTGGAGGATCGTGTGGGCGAGTAGGCGGGCGTGATCGATATCCATTCTCATGTCCGGTAGGACTGCGCAAACGCCCGAGAGGTTCCCACCGGCGGGGAAACACCGGTGTTTCCCACGCTGTGGGAAAGTAGTACCACATCGTCCCAGGGTGGTCCCGTTGCGGTCCGGAGATGCTTTTCGACGGGATTGGCCACCCCCACGCATGCCCTAACATGATGGGCATGGACATCACCATCGTCAATCATCCCCTCGTCGCAAGCCGGCTGACCCTCATGCGCGATGAGCGTAGTGACAACGCGGCCTTTCGTGCCGCCGCCTCCGATCTCGGCGCCATGCTCATCTATGAGGCCTCCCGTGATCTCGCCGTGGAGCATTTCGACACCCAGACCCCCGTCGCCGTCGCCGAGGGCACCCGCCTGGAGAAACCCCCGATCATCGTGCCCATCATCCGCGCTGGACTCGGCATGATCGACCCCGCCCTGTCCATGATCCCGGATGCCCAGGTCGGTTTCATCGGTCTGGCCCGCGATGAGGAGACCCACGAGCCTGTCCCGTACCTGGAGGCCCTACCCGAGGACCTCAGCGATCAGCCGGTCTTCCTCGTCGATCCGATGCTGGCCACCGGGGGTTCCCTCCTGCACGCGATCCGTCTGCTGGCCGAGCGTGGCGCGACCGACATCACCGCCATCTGCATGGTCTCCGCGCAGCCGGGTGTGGATGCGCTGAAGAACTCCGGCCTGCCGTGCCGTCTGGTCACCGCGGCCATCGATCCTGAACTCAATGAGGATGCCTACATCGTCCCCGGCCTGGGTGATGCCGGTGACCGCCTCTACGGCCCCCGTAACATCGAACTGTAACCCCCTTTTTTCTGCCCACTATAGTTGGCGGTGGATTCCCATCGCAGTGGGCATTCTGGGGCGCGTGTATGAGGGAAGAGAACAGCTCCACTGGCCGAGTTACGGCCACACCCTGGGTGCCCGCGTGCGCGAAATCCGCAAGATCCGCGGCTACAGCCAGGAGGAGCTCGCGGAGATCGTCAACATGAGCCGCAATGCGATCTCCAACCTGGAACGCAATGAGAACAACAACGGCAAACCGGGTGATCCGCGCCTGAGCACCGTGTACAAACTGTCCTGGGCGCTGGATGTGCCACCCGCGGCACTGCTGCCCGCGGTGGGGGAGAAACCCCAGGGCATCTGCGTCGACGAGTCCCTCCCCGTCGATGTGCGCTGGCCCGCGCCCCGGGACGAGGTGCTTTTCGACGTCCCCCTCACACCCCCGGAGCACCCCAGACGGGCCGACCGCCAGCCCCCGCGTTAGAGACTCCGACCCCAGTCCTCCACCTCGTCCTGGAGTTTCTCCAGCAGCTGGGTGGCCTCCGCATGGGAGTTGGCCTGGGCGATCTCGATGTAGATCTTTGCCTTCGCCTCCGTGCCGGAGACCCGGACAATCACCCGCAGCTGGGTGCCGCCGAGATACCCCCTGAGCACCACGCCCTGGTTCTCCGGGAGGGCGGAACTGTCCAGTGCCACACCGATCAGTTCGGTCGGGGGTGTGGTGCACCAGGCGTCGACAAGCTCCCTGGGGCTGGTGGTGCGGACCGCGACCTGCGTGGACGCGAAGTACCCGTGGCGACGGTAGAGCTCGTCGAGCCGGTCCTGCAGACTGACGCCGGCGGACTTGAGCTCGGCTGCCCACGCCGCGGTGAACAGCGCCGTGGCGATCCCGTCCTTGTCCGGGACGATATCCGGTGCCGGGCACGTGCCCACCGCCTCCTCATAGGCGAAGGCCAGTCGGCCCGGTCGGTCATCCGCCGCGCGGGAGAGGTGTTTGAAACCGGTCAGGGTCTCCTGGTAATCCCACCCCCTGTCCTCAGCGATCACGCGCAGCAGCTGGGAGCTGACCACCGTGGTCGCCACGACCGGTGGAGCCCCCCGCCCGTCCCATTCGGGCACGATGCGCGTGGCCAGCAGCGTGCCGGTCTCATCACCTGTCAGCATCCGGTGGCCACCGTCGGGGGTGCGGATACCCACCGCACACCGGTCGGCGTCCGGGTCGAGGGCGAACAGGATATCCGCATCCTCCTCCGCCGCCCGGGCCAGCAGCAGTTCAATCGCCGAGGGTTCCTCCGGATTGGGAAACGGCACCGTCGGGAAGGTCGGGTCCGGGTGCTGTTGTTCACGCACCGGATGGGCCAGGGGGAACCCGGCGAACTGGAAGGCATTCGACATCGCCCGACCACCCACCCCGTGCAGGGCGGTGTAGACGATGCGCAGATTCGCCCGTTCCGAATTCACCCGCAACAGATCCGCCTGCCCGGGGGTGACCAGGGAGACGATCTCATCGATGTACCGGCGCAGCTGATCCCCGGCCGGGCGCACGGTCACCCGGGGGGCCTGCACCGGATCCTCCACCGCCTGGATATGTGACTCCAGATCGGCCTCCATCTCCGAATACAGCTGCCGCCCGTTGGCCAGGAACACCTTGTAACCGTTGTCCGCGGCACCATTGTGTGATGCGGTGATCTGGACACCGGCATCCATCCGCCGGTTCTGCACCAACCAGGGGATCAGCGGGGTGGGGCCCGGGGTGGGCAGCAGCATCACCTCGAACCCGGCACCGGCGAACACCTCCGCGGTGGTGGCGGCGAAGGTGTGGGAACCATAGCGGGCGTCATAACCGACCACCACCCGCAGGGGACCGTCCTGCGGGTACAGGGCACGCCCGATACCGGCCTCATCCTCAGGCACGAGGTGGGGCACCCGACGTTCCGCAGCCCGTGCGGCCAACCAGCTGGCGACACCCGCGGTGGTGCGTGTGACCTGGAGAACATTCATCTGATGCGCAGCGGGACCCACCGGCGCCCGCATGCCTGCCGTGCCGAAGGAGAGCTGACGGGACTCGTCCATGAACACCCCGATCCTCAATAGGGTTGGATTCGCTACTAGACTTGACTCTACCGCTATGCGGGTATTGCGGGACATGCCCGCCGAAGAGTTAGGAAGGGCCTTCTTGTGACGGATATTGGTGCGCTGGTTGCCTCATGGATGGACCGCCACCATGACGAGGTGATCGGATGGCGCAGACACCTGCACAGCCACCCCGAGCTCTCCCACCTGGAGTACAACACCACGGAGTACCTCGCCGGGGTGTTGACAGAGCACGGCATGACACCGACGTTGTTCCCCGGCACGGGGCTCATGGTGGACATCGGCCCGTCGGAGGGGGAACGTCTGGCCTTCCGGGCCGATATCGACGCGCTGCCCCTCACCGAGACCACCGGCCTGGACTACAGTTCCACGGTTCCCGGGGTCGCGCATTCCTGTGGGCATGACATCCACACCGTCATCGCCCTGGCGCTCGCCTGTGCCCTCAACTCCATCGACCTGCCCCTGGGGATCCGCGTGATCTTCCAACCCGCGGAGGAGGTGATGACCGGTGGTGCCACCGACGTCATCCAGTTCGGTGGGCTGGAGGGGGTCCACGCGATCTACGCCCTCCACGTGGAACCCAAACTCAAGGTCGGTCGCGTCGGTGTCCGGGCGGGTGCGATCACCTCGGCCTCCGACGTCATCGAGGTCCGCGTCCGCGGCGAGGGCGGACACACCTCCCGCCCGCACCTGGCCAAGGACGTGGTCTACGCCCTGGGCAAACTGGTCACCGAGCTGCCCGCCCTGCTCTCCCGCCGGGTGGATCCCCGCACCGGAACGGTGCTGGTCTTCGGCACCATCAATGCCGGTTTCGCCTCCAACGCCATCCCCGAATCCGGGATCGTCAGCGGCACCCTGCGTACCGCCGACATCGGCACCTGGCGCAGCATGCGGCCGCTGATCAGTGAGCTGGTGGCCCAGGTTCTGGCACCCACCGGGGTGGAACACGAACTCATCTACAACCCGGGTGTGCCCCCGGTGCTCAACGATGATGTGGCCACCGCGCTGCTGGCGAGCGCCGCGCGGGATCTGGATCCCCAATCCGTGGTTCAGGCGCCGCAGTCATCCGGTGGTGAGGACTTCTCCTGGTACCTCGAACACGTCCCCGGTTCCATGGCCCGCCTGGGGTGTTGGTCGGGACAGGGACCCAGGCAGGACCTGCACCAATCGGACCTCAACGTCGATGAACGCTGCATCGGTGTGGGCGTGAAACTTTTCGGTAGTCTGGTGCAGCAGTACAGCAGCAAATCTGAGGCTTTTCTTCACCCCTAGTGTGGGTAGTATCAAGGGCTGGATCTAAACGGCCAGTCTTGCCCAACCCGGCACGAGTCTGGCCTCTTTGATTTAGACTTGGGTCACGCATCAGTGATTCCAACTAGCATTCACCCAGCTCACACGTGTGGAGGTGCCATTCATGGCAAAGAGGATCGTTATCATCGGCGGAGGCCCTGCAGGCTACGAGGCGGCGCTGGCAGGTGCAAAGTATGGCGCCGATGTCACCCTCATCGAGGATTTTGGAATCGGTGGGGCGGCGGTCACTCTCGACTGTGTCCCCTCCAAGTCCTTCATCGCCGGCACCGGGATCAAGACAGACCTCCGCCGTGCGGATGATATGGGTCTCAACCGTGGACTGGGCAAGGCACACCTGGAGATCGATGCGCTGAACAAGCGTGTGAAGGCACTGGCGAACCACCAGTCCGGTGATATCGCAGGTCAGCTCAAGCGCGCCGGTGTCCGCATGATCGACGGTTATGGCCGTTTCGATGACTACAACACCAAGCAGACCACCCACTATGTCCAGGTCACCCACAACGGGACCGGGGAGACGGAGAGCCTGGAATGTGATCTTGTGCTCATCGCCACCGGCGCCACCCCCCGAATCCTCAAGGGGGCGGAACCGGACGGGGAGCGCATCCTCACCTGGCGTCAGGTCTATGACATCGATGAGCTGCCCACCCACCTCATCGTGGTCGGTTCCGGTGTCACCGGTGCGGAGTTCGTCTCCGCCTTCGCCGAACTCGGCGTCAAGGTCACCATGGTGGCCTCCCGTGACCGCATCCTGCCCCACGATGATGCCGATGCCGCCGATGTCCTGGAGACCGTCCTCGCGGAGCGTGGTGTCTCCCTGGAGAAGCATGCCCGCGTGGATTCAGTCACCCGCACCCCGGACGGTGGCGTGTGCGTGCGTACCGCCGATGGCCGTGAGATCTACGGTTCCCACGCGCTGATGACGGTTGGTTCCATCCCGAACACCCAGAACCTCGGCCTGGAGAACATCGGTGTCGAGCTCGCCCCCTCCGGTCACATCAAGGTTGACCGTGTGTCGCGCACCTCCGTGGCCGGTGTCTACGCTGCGGGTGACTGCACCGATCTGTTCCCCCTGGCCTCTGTGGCGGCCATGCAGGGCCGTATCGCGATGTACCACGCCCTGGGTGAGGGTGTCTCGCCGATCCGCCTGAAGACCGTCGCCACCGCGGTGTTCACCCGCCCGGAGATCGCCGCTGTCGGTGTCACCCACGCCCAGGTGGATGCCGGTGAGGTCACTGCCCGCACCGTGGTCCTGCCACTGGTGACCAACCCGCGCGCCAAGATGCGGTCCCTGCGTCACGGTTTTGTCAAACTCTTCTGTCGCCGCAACTCCGGTCTCATTGTCGGCGGTGTCGTGGTCGCCCCGACCGCTTCCGAGTTGATCCTGCCGATTGCGGTGGCGGTAACCAACCGTCTCACCGTCGCCGACCTGGCGGAGACCTTCGCGGTGTATCCGTCGCTGTCGGGTTCCATCACCGAGGCGGCGCGCCAGCTGGTGCAGCACGACGATCTGGGATAGTTCCCGCCGCCTCGGCCTTCAACCGGGCATGATCGCAGATTGATCTGTGATCATGCCCGGTTTGTTTTTTTCAGAGGTCGGTTGGGGTGGGGAAGTGGCATTCTGCGAGTGTCTGCGTCCTTTTTGCAAATTCTGCAAAGTGGGTAGAGGTCAGATGTCAGCAGGTCGGTCCGATTTCTGTGAGGAAAGTGGAGCCGTTGGGGGCAACATTAACCTTCCCCCTGGGATGTAGCTAAACGGCAATGGGGGTCTCGGGCGGGGGGCATTCTTTTCACGGCAAGGTGGTGAAATTCCGCAGGTCACTCCCCGGCCGGCGGTAGAGAACGGAGCGAAAACGGAAAGCAATACGTGGTTTTCCGGACTGGCCGTTACGATGTTCTGAAGAGTGACTGCCATCACCCAACAGGCTGGTCCTCGTCGAAAGGAACAAAAACTGTGGTTACAACAACACCCTCCACGCTGCCGGCGTTCAAAAAGATCCTGGTGGCCAACCGAGGTGAAATCGCGGTGCGAGCATTCCGCGCCGCCTACGAGACCGGGGCCGCAACCGTGGCCATCTACCCCCGGGAGGACCGTGGCTCCTTCCACCGCTCCTTCGCCTCCGAGGCGGTGAGGATCGGAACCGAGGGCTCACCCGTCAAGGCGTACCTCGATATTGATGAGATCATCAACGCCGCCAAGAAGGTGAAAGCGGACGCGGTCTACCCGGGGTATGGTTTCCTTTCGGAAAATGCCCAGCTCGCGCGTGAATGCGCGGAGAACGGCATTACCTTCATCGGTCCCACCCCGGAGGTGCTCGACCTCACGGGCGACAAGTCCAAGGCTGTGTCCGCCGCGAAGAAGGCCGGGCTGCCGGTGCTGGCGGAATCCACCCCCAGCACCGACATCGATGAGATCGTCAAGAGTGCCGAGGGGCAGACCTACCCGATCTTCGTCAAGGCCGTCGCAGGTGGTGGCGGGCGTGGTATGCGGTTCGTCGAGAAGCCCGAGGACCTGCGTGAGCTGGCCAGGGAGGCCTCCCGCGAGGCGGAGGCCGCTTTCGGTGACGGATCCGTCTACGTCGAACGGGCCGTGATCAAACCCCAGCACATCGAGGTGCAGATCCTCGGTGATCACACCGGCGATGTCATCCACCTGTATGAACGCGACTGTTCCCTGCAGCGCCGCCACCAGAAGGTCGTGGAGATCGCACCTGCCCAGCACCTCGACCCGGAGCTGCGCGACCGCATCTGTGCCGATGCCGTGAAGTTCTGCAAATCCATCGGATACCAGGGCGCCGGCACCGTGGAGTTCCTCGTCGACGAGGCGGGCAACCACGTCTTCATTGAGATGAACCCCCGCATCCAGGTGGAACACACCGTGACCGAGGAGGTCACCTCCGTCGACCTGGTCAAGGCGCAGATGCACCTGGCCGCCGGTGCCACCCTGAAGGAACTGGGCCTGACCCAGGACAAGATCACCACCCACGGTGCCGCCCTGCAGTGCCGCATCACCACGGAGGACCCGTCCAACAACTTCCGGCCCGACACCGGTGTGATCACCGCCTACCGCTCCCCGGGTGGTGCGGGTGTGCGTCTCGACGGCGCAGCCCAGCTCGGCGGCGAGATCACCGCACATTTCGATTCCATGCTGGTCAAGATGACCTGCCGCGGTTCCGATTTCGAGACCGCCGTGTCCCGAGCCCAGCGCGCCCTGGCGGAGTTCAACGTCTCCGGCGTGGCCACCAACATCGGCTTCCTGCGTGCGCTGCTGCGCGAGGAAGACTTCACCAAGAGGCGCATCGACACCGGCTTCATCGGCTCCCACCAGCACCTGCTCCAGGCCCCACCGGCCGACGATGAGCAGGGGCGGATCCTGGAATACCTGGCGGATGTCACCGTGAACAAACCCCACGGTGAACGCCCCGAGACAGCCCGTCCGATAGAGAAGCTGCCCGAGGTGGAGAACATCCCGCTGCCACGCGGCTCCCGCGACCGCCTGAAGCAGCTCGGCCCGGAGGGTTTCGCCCGCGATCTGCGCGAACAGGATGCCCTGGCCGTCACCGACACCACCTTCCGCGATGCCCACCAGTCCCTCCTGGCCACCCGCGTGCGCTCCTTCGCGCTGACCCCGGCGGCGCGCGCCGTCGCAAAGCTCACCCCCGAGCTGCTGTCGGTGGAGGCCTGGGGCGGTGCCACCTACGACGTGGCCATGCGCTTCCTCTTCGAGGATCCGTGGGCACGCCTGGATGAGCTGCGTGAGGCGATGCCGAATGTGAACATCCAGATGCTGCTGCGTGGTCGCAACACCGTCGGGTACACCCCGTACCCCGATTCGGTGTGCCGCGCGTTTGTGCAGGAGGCCGCCAAGTCCGGTGTGGACATCTTCCGCATCTTCGACGCGCTCAACGACATCTCCCAGATGCGCCCGGCCATCGACGCCGTCCTGGAGACCGGCACCAGTGTTGCCGAGGTCGCCATGGCGTACTCCGGTGACCTGTCCAATCCGGGGGAGAAGCTCTACACCCTGGACTACTACCTGAACCTGGCCGAGCAGATCGTCGACTCCGGTGCACACATCCTGGCCATCAAGGACATGGCCGGCCTGCTGCGCCCGGCCGCGGCGACCAAACTGGTCACCGCCCTGCGCCGTGAATTCGACCTGCCCGTGCATGTCCACACCCACGACACCGCCGGCGGTCAGCTGGCCACCTACCTGGCCGCCGCCAACGCCGGGGCCGATGCCGTCGACGCCGCCTCCGCACCCCTGTCCGGTACCACCTCCCAGCCGTCGATGTCCGCTCTGGTTGCCGCGTTTGCGCACACCCGACGCGACACCGGCCTCAACCTGCAGGCCGTCTCCGACCTGGAACCGTACTGGGAGGCGGTCCGCGGACTGTACCTGCCGTTTGAATCCGGCACCCCGGGCCCGACCGGACGCGTTTACCGCCACGAGATCCCCGGCGGTCAGCTGTCCAACCTGCGTGCCCAGGCCGTTGCACTGGGTCTGGCCGACCGCTTCGAGCTCATCGAGGACTACTACGCGGCCGTCAACGAGATGCTGGGTCGTCCGACCAAGGTCACCCCGTCCTCCAAGGTTGTCGGTGACCTCGCACTGCACCTCGTCGGTGCCGGTGTGAGCCCGGAGGATTTCGCCGCCGATCCGCAGAAGTACGACATCCCCGATTCGGTCATCGCCTTCCTCCGCGGCGAACTGGGTACCCCTCCCGGTGGCTGGCCCGAACCGCTGCGCACCCGTGCACTCGAGGGTCGCTCCCAGGGTAAGGCCCCGCTGGCGGAGATCCCCGCCGAGGAGCAGGCCCACCTGGATTCCGATGATTCCGCGGAGCGTCGCGGCACCCTCAACCGCCTGCTGTTCCCGAAGCCGACCGAGGAGTTCCTTGAGCACCGTCGCCGCTTCGGCAACACCTCCGCCCTGGATGACCGCGAGTTCTTCTACGGCTTGAAGGAGGGACGTGAGGAGCTGATCCGACTGACCGGTGTGTCCACCCCGATGGTGGTCCGCCTGGATGCGGTGTCCGAACCGGATGACAAAGGCATGCGCAACGTGGTGGTCAACGTCAACGGCCAGATCCGCCCGATCAAGGTGCGCGACCGTTCCGTGGAGTCCGTCACCGCCACCGCGGAGAAGGCCGATGCCACCAACAAGGGCCATGTCGCCGCACCATTCGCCGGTGTGGTCACCGTGACCGTCGCCGAGGGTGATGAGATCAAGGCTGGCGACGCCGTGGCCATCATTGAGGCCATGAAGATGGAGGCCACCATCACCGCGCCTGTCGACGGTGTCATCGACCGCGTCGTGGTGCCCGCCGCCACCAAGGTCGAGGGCGGCGACCTCATCGTGGTCGTGTCCTAGCGACTGAGAGCCACAACCCGTCCCGGGTGCCTTGTTATCAACCTCCCCCTGATGATGTTCTCAGGGGGAGGCTCTACGTACCTCACCGTGACGGTGCATGTATATCGTCCTGCTGGAGAGAATGCTCCAGGTAGGAACGCCAACCACCCCACTCCGTGATGTCCCGTGCTGATCCCAGGCAGGCCGGTTGGAAAGAAAAACCAGTGATGGAACGGCCATCGGACAGCGAGACGGAACCAAGCGTCATCGGCTCCGGTAGAGCGGTGAGGAGCCTGGCAAGCGAGTCGTGGGAGAGCAGCCATTCCTCGCCGTCTACGGACTGCCCGTCCGCCCCGGACGGCAGTGGCCCGGTCAGTCCAGGCTTGGGTGGGGTTGTATCCAGTGCGAAGAGCCTGTAATCACTCGTGGTGGTGATGTTCCCGAGGTACACCGCGCCCAGATTAAGCAATTCACGATTGAGTGGTTGACCTCTCAGGTGGGCGCCGAACACCGCGAGCGATACCACCCTGTCACCCTCGCGTGCGTTCTCGGCCAACCAACCCGGTGCTGGATCGTTCGTGGGAGTCGGGGGACCGGTAAATGTCCTTGCCACAGCCCCCACGATGTCATCCCGGAATGCGGTGGACAGGAAAGTGACACCGAAGCTCGCAGGAAGATGACTGCCCAGGGATCCACCGTCGGAAACGATTCCCGCCGGCACAGCAACGGCACATAGGTCGAAGAGATTGCAGAAGTTGGTGAAGGTGCCCATTGCTGCGTTCACGCCAATCGGGTCGTGTTGAACCGTTTCTATGTCGGGATGGAACGGGGCGGTGGGGACCATGATGACATCGCATGCCGACCACTCCCGCAGCGCAGCCTCCCGACGGGTCGCGAGGTCCCGCTGTGCCTCCAGGACCTCCGGGGCACTGAATCGGGTGGCCCCGGTGATGATCCCCCGCACGGTGGGGTCGATATTGTCATCGTCCCCTGCAGCCGTGACAAACTCTCCGACTGCCTCGGCGCGCTCGGCGACCAACGGCGAATCATAGAGCATCTTCGCGGCCTCGAGACTGGGATCCAGGTTGATTTCACGGATGAGAAATCCCCGCTCCTCCAGGCGCATGACAGCGGCGTGAAAAGCCCTGACCCACGTTTCTGACATTGAGGGCAGCGTCGTGGGAATGCCGACCACCGGGGATACGGGGGGTTTCATGGCCAGGTCGTGGGGGAGTTCCCGGTGGCCGGATTGTGCCATGATCTGCATGACGAGCTCGGCGATGGGAAGATCGGGTGCCAGCACAGTCACGCAATCGTAACTGGCGCAGGCTGGCACAACCCCGTCATTGGACACCAATCCGATTGTGGGTTTGATGCCGACTATTCCCTGCAAACCAGCCGGAATCCGACCTGAACCCGCAGTATCAGTGCCCAGGGCGGCATCGACCAACCCCAGGGAGACAGCGACTGCTGAACCTGAGGATGAACCACCGGATATCCGCTCGGGAACGATGGCATCCCTGACCGCGCCGTACGGGGAGCGGGTCCCCACGAGGCCGGTGGCGAACTGATCGAGGTTGGTTTTGCCCACGACAAGGGCCCCCTCAGACCTCAATTGGGCGACCACTGCGGAATCACGATCCGGAGTGTAGGCGAATCCGGGAGCAGCGGCGGTCGTGTCGAAACCAACGACATCGATATTATCCTTCACTGCTATCAACATGCCGGTCAGGCGACCCCGGGGGTGACGTTCATACTGCTCCGCGAGCTGTTCAGCTGCTGATTTCTTATCAAGGAGGGAGATGAAGATCTCGTCGCGACCAGAGTGACGTAGAGAATGGAAGAAGCGTTCCAGCTTCTGCAGGGCGTCTGTATGCGTCCGGAAGGGCATGATGGTCCTTTCTTTCTGATGGTTATCCCGGTGTGGCGGTCAAAAATGGGTGGAACGGTCGGGGATTGCTGACTGGGGTACCACAGCCCCGGTTGAAGTCCCGGTTGAAGTTCGGGTTGAAGTCCGGGCGGATTCTGCATGGATTCCGGTGGCCTCTGTACCCGTGACCACATCTGTGGGATCGGGGGTTATGGTCATGGTGGCTGGGGGCGCAGCTGCGGTGTGGGAGTTTCGGGGAGACTCCAGGGCAACCGGGTGTGGGTGGGCCCGGTTCCGGGGGAAGGCCATCAGGCCGAGGATGATCACGGCACCAACGGCGATCGGTCCGGCCCACTGCATGATCGGCGTATCGCCTGACGGGTTGTAGATCTCGGCGCGTGGCCAGGAGAGGTTCACGACCATGACGGTGCCGTAGACGACGGCACAAATATTGACAGGCAGCCCCCACCGCCCCAGGGTGAACAACTGCTTGCCATTGGCATCGGTGCTGGTGCCTCGGTCATAGGGCCAACCCTGGATTCGTCGAAGCAGCAGGGGGGCGGTGACCAGGAGGTAGGCCAGGTAGATCAGGATGATGCAGACACTGGTGATGGTGGCGAAGAGGGCATCGTTGCCTACATTGATGAGCAGAATGAGAATGCAGGCGACACCGACCACGATGGAGGGGAGAATCGGGGTGCCCGTCGTTGTGTTGACCCTGGACAGCATTCGCGAGGCCGGAAGGCGGTGGTCACGTGCCATGGAGAACATCAGCCGAGACGCAGCGGTCTGGATCGCGAGCGTGCAGATCAAAATGGCGATCGCCACGTCGATGAGTAGCACCGTTCCCCACGGGGATTCGAGGACGGTGTTGAGTACGTAGGGCAGACCCTCAACGCTGAGGCGACCGTCGGTGAGCGATGGGGCAGCCATGAGAGCACCCAGGATGAGTAGGCCACCACCGAGTGCGGAGACAGACAGTGCCTGTCGGATGGTCTTCGGTGCGACGGCCCGGGGATTGCGGGTTTCCTCCGCAAGTTCACCGGCACTGCCGAAACCGACCATGACGTAGGCCGCCATCAGGGCGGAGGCGATCCAGGCACCTATGTAACCGGAGGAGTCGCCGGTCCAGTTGGTTTCGAACACCACCTGCGGACCACGTTGGGCGTGGGCAAAGAGCACACCGATGATGGCCACGACCCCCACGAGTTCACAGACGACACCGATGGTGGTGACATAGCTCATCCACCTCACGCCGATGCAGTTGATGACGGTGGTGAGGACAATGAGGACTGAACCCAGCAGGACGGCGTTGGCTGCGCCGGACGGTGATGTCAGGGTGGGGTCATCACCGATGATCTGGAAGCCGGACCAGATGTTGGGCAGGACGACCTGCAGTGCGATAGCAGCTGCTGCTGCGGTGACGATCTGGGCGAGGATCATGAACCAGCCGGCGAACCAGCCGATGAATTCCCCACCCATCCGACGGGACCACTGGTATATGGCGCCGGAGACGGGAAACCTCGCAGCCAATTCGGCGAAACACAGGGCCACCATGTACTGACCGATGAACACAGCCACCCATGTCCAAAAGAACGCAGGGCCGCCGAAACCGAAACCCAGTCCGAACAACTGGAAGATGGTTGTCAGGATGGACACGAAGCTGAAGCCGGCGGCGAAGGAGGCGAACCGGCCCAGATTTCTTTGCAGCTGTTGTTCATACCCGAAGCTGCTGAGGTCATCGGAATCGGCTGCACGGTTTTTCATATCTGGGGGTACGGACCGTGTGGTGGTGTCAACCAGGTGATTTTGGGCAGTCATCATGCTTCTTTCTCAAGAGGGTGGCGGTGTCCTGCAGACCAGTGGTCTAGCAGTTCGGGGGAGGAACCTCCCCGCCGCAGTCAACACACTAACATTTTTATCTATCGATCGATAGGTAATGGTGGAAAGTGGAATTCACAGGTGGATTCGAAAGGGGCTGGCGGCACAAACCCATAGGGCAGACTTACAGGGAAGACGTTAAGAACCAACCGCTCAAAAGGAGCCCGATCACATGAGTGAACACAACCCGTGGTTAGGCTCCGTCATTGACCACATCCGTGCTGAACGTCGCGATGGTATGTCCACCCCTGACATCACTGCGCTGTGGTCTGGTGTCATCCGGGAACGCCTGGATGATCATCTGGCAGCCACCGGCTCAATCGGTCGGGGCGAGGGCACTGTGCACTCAGATCTGGATGTCATCCGGTTGGACGAGGGGCCGGTGCCCCGGCTGCAGGCACTTGTGGATGCCGGCATCGAGGTAGATCGGCAGGGTGTTGGTCCCCACTCCGGAATCCTTCCGCGTTCCGCCGATGAGTGGACAGCACAGGTGCACGACTGGGTGACCCACCCAGCAGAGAACCGGGGGGTCGTCCTGACCGGCCTCCTAGCCGATGCCGCCCACCCTGTCCGGCAGGTGGCGGGACGCGTGGTCCCGGACAGCCCGATTGTGGCGGACATGCTCCGCGATGCCTTGTCGACGAGGGTGCCCAGGATCACCGGTGTGTTATCCCGTGGCACGGTGGGGTTGAAGAGTGAGCTGCTCACCCCTGTTGTCAAGCTCGCCCGCTGGGCGGCTCTCGCATCCGGGGCGGACGCACTGTCGACGCCCGACCGCCTGATGGCCGCTGATCCCCATTTTCTCTCATCGGCTCAGGTTGCTGATCTCCAGCGGGCCTTTGAGACTGTCCTCAGCCTGCAGGTGGATCTGGACCTGGGCCTGGTTCCGCACATGGCCGTCGACAGGCGGGGTGGCATCGTTCTCTCCTCCCTCGCCACCGACACAGTAACTGATCTGTCCAAGGTCGCCAGGACTCTACGCGGGGTGCACAAGGTCCTCGCCTATAACTTGTCGACGTCCTCGTTCAGCGGTTCCCGGTGAGGGGACGGATGCAGCTGATCCGGGTTGCGCTCCACCTACATCCCCCGCTTGGTGGCGGCGGTACCGGGTTTTCCTACTCGGATGCCACACTGATGAGGATCTGCCCCTGGGTAACCTGATCACCCGGGCTGGCATGGATTGCGGTGACCACACCGTCGACCGGGGACGATACCGCGGTCTCCATCTTCATGGCCTCCAGGGACAACAACTGGTCACCGGTGGATACCCTGTCCCCCAGGGTGACGGAGAACTGCCACAGTGTGGACATCAACGGGGCGCTGACACCGATGGACCCCTCAGGTATGACCGCCTCTTCGGTATTGGCTGCTGGTTCCGGTTTGATGTCGAATTCACCGGATTCCCGCCACCGTTGCTTCTCCTCGTCGAATGCCGCGGTCTGACTCTCCTGGAACTCCCGGATGGAATCGGCGTGGGTGTCCAGGAACTCCCGGTACTCAGCGAAGGAGAATGTTCCCTCCTCGACCTCGACGCGGCCCCGACCGGCATCGGTCTCGGTACGCATCTCCAAAAGTTCTTCCGCACTGACCGGGTACCACTCGATGCGGTCGAAGAAACGCAGGGCCCAGGGGGCATCCTGGAAGAGGCCCCCCGTCCGGTACCTGTTCCACATCTGGGTGGTGCGACCGACGAACTGGTAGCCACCGGGCCCCTCCATTCCGTATACGCAGAGGTAGGCGCCACCGATGCCCACGGCGTTTTCCGGTGTCCAGGTACGCGCCGGGTTGTATTTGGTTGTCACCAGACGGTGGCGGGGATCAAGGGGAGTTGCTACCGGTGCACCCAGGTAGACATCACCCAGACCCAGCACGAGGTAAGAGGCGTTGAAGACCGTGCGGTACACATCATCTACGGTGTCCAGGCCGTTAACCCGGCGGATGAACTCGATGTTCCACGGGCACCAGGGGGCGTCATCGCGGACACCATTCATATACCGTTCGATTGCCAGGCGCGTCTGGGGGTCATCCCACGACAGGGGCAAACGCACTGTCCGTGAAGGGACCGCTAGTTCCTCGGTGGCGGGTAGATCCTCCTCGATGGACATCATGAGTTCCACCAATTGCGAGGGGCGGATGACAGCCGGATCCACCTGGAGCTGCAGTGAACGGATGCCGGGCGTCAGGTCGGTGACTCCGGGAATCTCCCGTTTCTCAATCTCCGTGTGAAGCACATGGACACGCATGCGTAACCCGATGTCGAGCACCTGCTCACCGTATTCAATGAGCAGGTTGGTGTCTCCCGCACGACGGTAGGTTACAGACGGTCGATCACCGTCTTCCGGGACCCGAGCGAGCACCCCGTGGTCTCCGTCCCCCGACGGAGTCAACAGCTCCGGGGTGGCCCGCAAGTCGATGGTGTCGGCTGCATCCGCCTCCCGGACCGGGACGAAGCGTACCGTGTCACCCGGCCGTAACTGACCCAGCTTCCACAGATCGCCACTGGTCACCACAGCCGGACAGACAAATCCGCCGAGGCTGGGGCCGTCGGGCCCCAGGATGATAGGGGTGTCCCCGGTGAAGTCGATTGCGCCGATGGCATAGGCGTTGTCGTGGATATTGGAGGGATGCATGCCTGCCTCGCCACCGTCGGTTCGCGCCCAGGTCGGATTCGGCCCGTCAAGCCGCACACCCGAGCGCGCCGAGTTCAGGTGCACGACATAATCGGAACTGTAGAAGACCTCGATATCCTCCGGGGTGAAAAAGTCCGGTGCCTCGTGGGGTCCTTCCGTGACGGCGATGCGCCAATGGTGGGAGAACACCGGCCGTTGATCCTCGGGGATGGGGCGGGCGCGCACGGCCTGATGTGGATCCGCCCCCACCGGACGAAGGACATCACCGCTGAGCAGCGCGCGTCCGGCGTGCCCACCGAATTGACCGAGGGTGAAGGTTGAGGCCGACCCCAGGTAGTCCGGGACATCTAACCCGCCTTCAACAGCGAGGTAGGTGCGCAGGCCAACACTGCTGGTCTCTCCGATGTGCAGTTCATCACCGGAGCGGACATCAATGGGAACCCACTGGGGAATGGGCTGACCCGAGAGCATGCACAGGGCCGGGGCACCAGTGATGCAGATGCGGGTGGCGTGCGAGAATCTCAGCACCGGCCCGGTGGATGTGCATTCCAGACCGGGGGCGCTGGCATCGTTGCCGAGGGCCTCATTGGCCAGGCGGAAGGACACCGAATCCATGGGGCCTGATGGCGGGACCCCGACCTTCCAGAATCCGCGGCGACCGGGCCAGTCCTGCACGGTGGTCAGCATGCCGGGTTCGAGGACATCGATGCGTGGTTCCGGATCGCTGGTGACCTCCAATGTCGAGGTGGAGTGGTCCGCGGCCCGCAGCGTGGGCTCCATGACGAGTGCCCGGAGCAGGGGCAGGTTGGTGACGATGCCATCGACACGACTGACCGCTAGCGCACCGTGAAGCAGATCCAGCGCATCGTTTCTCGTGGCGGCATGGGTGATGATCTTGGCGAGCATCGGATCGTAATGGGGGGATACCTCCAGGCCGGTTTCGATCCATCCGTCGATACGCACGTTCTCCATCGGGTCCCCACCCTGACCGGGAAAGACAGCCCGGGTGACAACACCTGAGCTGGGCGCGCATTCCTTGGCGGGGTCTTCTGCGTAGACACGGGCTTCCACGGCCACACCGCGGGGCGTGAGATTAGCTTCAAAGATGGACCGGTTGACACCAGCTTCCCCCTCGTCACGTGCACCCGCCTGACGCAGCATGAGCTCAACCAGATCGACGTCGAAAACCGCCTCAGTGACCGGATGCTCCACCTGCAATCGGGTGTTCATCTCCAGGAAGTAGGCTTCCTCGCGATGGGGATCGTAGATGAATTCCACCGTGCCGGCTGAGCGGTAATCAACGGAGGCAGCCAACGCCCGGGATGCCTGGTGGATGGTCTGGCGGACTACCGGGGGCAGATCCGGTGCGGGGGCTTCTTCCACCACCTTCTGGTTTCGGCGCTGGAGGGAACAGTCACGGTCGCCGAATACAGCAACGGCGCCAGCACCATCACCGAAAACCTGTACCTCGATGTGCCGGGCCGGGCGCACCAGACGTTCCAGGAACACCCCTCCGGAGCCGAAGTTCTGTTCCGCCAGACGCTGCACCCGGGTGAATGCCTCACGGACCTGATCCAGGCCCGTGCAGGACTGCATACCGATGCCACCACCGCCGTTACTGGCCTTGACCATCACCGGCAGGCCGATCTCCTGAGCTTTTGCCACGGCCTCGTCAGCAGAGGAAAGCAGGCCGGTACCGGGCAGAAGCGGAACGCCGGCTGCCTCCGCCAGCTGCCGGGCCGTGTGCTTGATGCCGAACTTGTCCAACTGTTCGGGGGTCGGTCCGACAAAGGCGATGCCTGCAGCTTCGACAAGACGGGCGAACTCTGCGTTTTCCGACAGAAAGCCGTAACCCGGGTGGATAGCACCGGCACCGGACTTCACGGCGATATCGAGTACACGGTCGATGTCGAGGTAGGACTGGGCAGCTGGTGCCGGGCCCAGGAGGTGGGCTTCGTCAGCCTCACGGACGTGTGGGGCCGCGGCATCAGCCTCGGAATAAATGGCGATCGTTCTAAGTCCCATGCGGCGGGCGGTGCGGATGATGCGGCGCGCGATCTCGCCGCGGTTTGCGATCAGAATGCTGTCAAACATGTGGGTTGTCCTCGAAATGTGGTGGGGTGGACGGTCAGGAGGTCGGGCGTGTGATGATCATGCGCAGTGGTGTGCAGTTGAAGTCATTGCACGGGTTGTTCATCTGCGGGCAGTTGGACACGATGACCAGGGTGTCCATCTCCGCACGGAGACCGACCCGGCGGCCCGGGGCGGACATCCCATCGACGATTCCGAGGGAACCATCAGCCTCCACCGGGACGTTCATGAACCAGTTGAGGTTGGAGACGATGTCGCGTGGACCCATGCCGTATCTGCGGGCCTCGGCCAGGAAATTCTCACGACAACCGTGGTCGTTATGGGTGTGATGTCCGTAGCGGAGGGTGTTGGATTCCTTGCTGCACGCACCACCGATGGTGTCCTGACGATCAACTTCGTTTTCGATGACGGTCATCAGCGGGTGCCCCAGGTTTGAGCGCAGTACGGTGCCGGTGCGAACATAGACATTTCGCTGCCAGGAGATGGTCTGGGGGACGCTGTAGCGTTCATCGATGTTGTAGGCGTTGTAGATCAGGCAATCGGCTGACTGATTACCGCCGACATCCACGATGGTCAGGATGTCTCCGGCGCGCACGGTGGCTGACCAGGCATCACGTGGTTCCACCAGATCGTCGAGGAGGATGTCTCCTGCAATGACCGGTTGTGACATGTCGAGGACTGTTTCCGGCTGGTAGACCGCGCCACGGGGGACGCTGGATGCGGGGGTGGTGTCAGCCTGGAGATGGGTGGTCATTGATCAGTGTCCCTTCGCTTCTGCATAGTCGATGGTGTTGAGGTAGGCGCGCTGTCGTTCCGGCGAGGCGGCGTACCACGGGGAGGAAGGGCCGGTGGGGTCCGAGCGCCACGCATGGACGCGCAGTGGCCCGGAGACGTAATCGGTGTGGGGATCAAGCGGGTGGGGGGAATTGGCCACGAGGATGATCAACGGAAGTTCAGCAAGCAGATCCACCGTTGTCCCTGCACCGGCTCCACCGGTGAAGTGCATCCCACCGTCTGCGGCGATGGTGGTTCCCTTGAAGAACGCGATCGACGGCGGGATGTCCCGTGACGTGAGGCCATGCTTGACACCGGCCTGTTCGAACAGGGACTGGCCTGATGGATACACGCCGTGGATCCGCGGGTCGCCGTATTTCTCTCGGGTCATGGTGTCACTCATCACACCACACAGGGCGTCGTGGTGATGGGAGGTATCCCCGACCACCGTGGCGAGGACTCGACCCTCGCCCGATAACAGGGGATGTCCCTCGGTCGGGTACGCCTGCCAGGGGATTTTGATGGTATCCGCTGCGTTGAAACGCTCCCAGGGGGCATCGGCGTTGAAGAGCAGTACATGGGCGCACGCATTACCGGAGACATCCTCGAGACGGATGCGGGTGCCACGCTGAACGACCTTGTGGGTGTAACCCCCCGGGGCAACCGTCTCCGCCCAGGTGAGGAGCTCGGGGGAAACGCCTTCGGGCGGGTACGGGGTGGAACTGGCCGGCAGATACGGCTGATACGGGGAGGTCTGTTTACTCCGGGAGCGGGCATTCTCACGCGCACTAGTCACGGTGCCGGTCGAATGCAGCCCCCGCTCGTCATCCACGTCGGATTCTGTCTCGGTGATACGAAGCATGTGAATAGTCCTCCTTCGAAACTGGGGTGATGATCAGAACTTCCGCAGGCGGAAACTGAGGGGAAGTACGGCGCATAGTTTATCTATAGATCGACCGATAATTACAGATAGCAATCGCTGAGAGGGGTGCTGTAAGTGGAAAATGCCAGCAGGAAGCGCCTGGGCGCACCCCCATTTGGGGAGTTATGTATCCGGGACTATGTCGGTTTTGTCTCTTGGGGCGCAGGCGCAACTTCTCTCCAGGGTGTGAAAACTCACTGTGGCCCACAGCACAATTAGGGCTTAAGGTGGAGGAAAGAGAAACGAGTTTCATTACCTCCGAGGGCGCGTGGATGGTGTGGGAAGGTGAGCCCTTGAAGGTTGAGTGACCTGTTAGGAGCCCACCATGCGTATCCACGAAGTCCGTACCCATGCCTCGGCGGAGCCGTTCCCGCTAGAGGATCATCTGGCCTGGAAGATCGCGCAGGTGGCGGTGGATCCGGTGGAGGTGGTCCCTGAGGTGCGGGAGATGGTGATCAACAGGATCATCGACAACGCCGCGGTGGCGGTGGCCTCCCTGTTGCGTCGCCCGGTCACCACCGCCCGCGCCCAGGCACAGGCCCACCCACGTGATGCCCGCGGGGCGACGGTGTTCGGGATCCCGGGACGGTATTCCCCGGAATGGGCGGCCTGGGCCAATGGCACCGCGGTGCGGGAACTGGATTTCCATGACACCTTCCTGGCGGCGGACTACTCCCACCCGGGCGACAACATCCCACCGATCCTGGCGGTGGCCCAGTCCCAGGGCAGCACCGGGGAGGATCTGATCCGGGCGATCACCACCGCCTATGAGATCCACGTGGACCTGGTCAAGGGGATCTGCCTGCATGAGCACAAGATCGACCATGTGGCGCATCTGGGTCCGGCGGCCGCGGCGGGTCTGGGCACACTGCTGCACCTGCCCCCGGAGGTGATCTACCAGGCCATCGGTCAGGCCCTGCACACCACCACCGCCACCCGCCAGTCCCGCAAGGGGGAGATCTCCTCCTGGAAGGCGTTTGCCCCCGCGTTCGCCGGCAAGATGGCCATCGAGGCGGTGGACCGTGCCATGCGCGGAGAGGGGGCCCCGGCACCGATCTGGGAGGGGGAGGACGGTGTCATCGCCTGGCTGCTGTCCGGCAGGGATCACATCTACCATGTCCCGCTGCCGGAACAGGGGGAACCCAAACGCGGCATCCTGGAGACCTACACCAAGGAGCACTCCGCGGAGTACCAGTCCCAGGCCCCGATCGACCTGGCGCGCAGCCTCAAACCGCAGGTGGAGGCCGCCGGTGGCATCACGGAGGTGGACTCGGTGGTGCTGCACACCAGTCACCACACCCACCATGTCATCGGCACCGGTGCCAATGATCCGCAGAAGATGGATCCGCAGGCATCCCGGGAGACACTGGATCACTCCATCATGTACATCTTTGCCGTCGCCCTGCAGGACGGGGTGTGGCACCACGAACACTCCTACAGCCGCAAGCGCGCCACCCGCCCGGACACTGTCGAGCTGTGGCAGAAGATCACCACGGTGGAGGAACCCGAGTGGACCCGCCGCTACCACTCCGAGGACCCCTCGGAGAAGGCCTTCGGTGCGCGGGCGGTGATCACCATGCGCAGTGGTGAGGTGATCGAGGGGGAACTCGGCGTGGCCGACGCCCATCCTCTCGGGGCACGACCCTTCGGACGCGAACAGTACATCGAGAAATTCCGGACGCTGGCCCACGGCATTCTCCCCGAGGCGGAACAGGACCGGTTCCTCACCGCCGCCCAGACCCTGCCGGATCTGGGTGATCTCGCCGAGCTCAACATCGTGCTTGATAGCGCCACCCTGGCCACCGCCCCGAACATCGGAAAGGGATTGTTATGAACATGTTCTCAACGGCTAAGACACCATCGGAGCGTCGTAAAGCTCTCCGCGCGGCCCTGGAGGCCGAACCCATCGTGCGACTCCCGGGAGCCTTCTCCCCGCTGGTCGCCCGCTCCATCGAGGAGGCCGGTTTCGAGGGGGTCTACGTCAGCGGCGCGGTGGTCGCCGCCGACCTCGCGCTGCCCGACATCGGCCTGACCACCCTCACCGAGGTGGCCGGGCGTGCCCGCCAGATCGCCCGTGCCACGGACCTGCCGGTGCTTGTCGACGCCGACACCGGCTTCGGCGAACCCATCAACGCCGCCCGCACCGTCACCGAACTCGAGGACGCCGGCGTTGCCGGATGCCAGCTCGAGGACCAGGTCAACCCCAAACGCTGCGGCCACCTGGACGGCAAGGAGGTGGTGACCACCGAGCAGATGGTCCGGCGGATCGGTGCCGCGGTCTCCGCCCGCCGCGACCCGGACTTCCTTATCTGCGCCCGGACCGACGCCGCGGGTATCGAGGGCATGGCCGCCGCCATTGACCGCGCCCACGAATACGCCGCCGCCGGGGCGGATGTCATCTTCCCCGAGGCCCTGCACACCCGCGAGGAGTTCGAGATGTTCCGACGCGCGGTGCCCGAGGTGCCCCTGCTGGCCAACATGACGGAATTCGGCAAAACCGAACTGCTCACCACCCGGGAACTCGAGGAGATCGGATATGACGCCGTGATCTACCCCGTGACCACCCTGCGCATCGCCATGGGACATGTGGAGCAGGCCCTGTGGGAGATGGCGGATGCCGGCACCCAGGCGGGCTGGGTCGACCGCATGCAGCACCGCAGTCGCCTCTATGAGCTGGTCCGCTACGCCGATTTCAACGTCTTCGACCAGAACCTGTTCACCTACCGGCCGAAAACCTGACCAACAACTCACGGGAAGGAACCCAGACATGAATGACAAGAACGTGGAGGTCCGCCGGGGTCTCTACGGGGTGGTCTCCGACTACACCGCCATCTCCAAGGTGATGCCCGAAACCAACTCCCTGACCTACCGCGGATACCCGGTGCAGGACCTGGTGGAACACTGTTCCTTCGAGGAGGTGATCTACCTGCTGTGGAACGGTGAACTGCCCACCGCAGAGCAGCTGCGGGAGTTCAACACCCGGGGTCGTTCCTACCGGGTGCTCGATGCCGGGCTGATCGCCCTGATCCATTCCCTGCCCATGGGTTGCCACCCCATGGATGTGCTGCGCACCGCGGTGTCCTACATGGGTACCAAGGATCCGGAACCCTTCACCACCGGTGCCGATCACGTGCTGCGGATCGGCCACAATCTCCTCGCCCAGCTGCCGATGGTGGTGGCCATGGACATCCGACGCCGCAGCGGGGCGGACATCATCGCACCCGACCCGGACAAGGGGATCGCCGAGAACTTCCTGTCCATGGTCTTCGGTACCGCCTCCGCGTCCGTGGCCACCAACCCGGAGGATGTCCGCGATTTCGAGAAATCCCTCATCCTGTATGCGGAACACTCCTTCAACGCCTCCACCTTCACCTCCAGGGTGATCACCTCCACCCGCTCGGATGCCTACTCCGCGATCGCCGGGGCCATCGGTGCTCTCAAGGGCCCGCTGCACGGTGGTGCCAATGAATTCGTCATGCACACCATGCTGGACATCGACGATCCGGACAATGCGGCGGCCTGGGTGCACCGGGCCCTGGACAACAAGGACCTGATCATGGGCTTCGGCCACCGCGTGTACAAGAGCGGTGACAGCCGGGTGCCGTCGATGGAGAAGTCCATGCGGGCGTTGGCGCAGCGGCATGATGCGGAGAAGTGGGTGCGCATGTATGAGCAGATGCAGCAGGTGATGGAGGACCGCACCGGCATCAAACCCAACCTGGATTTCCCCGCCGGCCCGGCCTATCACATCCTCGGTTTCCCGGTGGATTTCTTCACCCCGTTGTTCGTCCTGGCCCGTCTGGCCGGGTGGACCGCCCACATCGTCGAACAGTATGAGAACAACTCCCTCATCCGTCCGCTGGCGGCCTACAACGGTGTGGAGCAGCGGGAGGTGGTGCCGATCGATCAGCGCTGAATGGCAGCCGGACAGTCTCAGACGGTGATGCCCAGGAACCCCCTGGCCCACCGTCGGATGGTCGCCCCGCCCTGTTCAACGGCGTCCGAGATGGTGACCGGGGTGAGCATCGGGTCATTGGGCACAGAGGTGGCGGGATCCCCGACGGGGAGGACCTCCAGGTCGGCGGTGTCATCATCGCCGCGGCGCAGGCGGGCCAGTGCCAGCATCTCCACGCTGGTCTGCTCACAGATCGCCCAGGTGTAGACGGTGTCCTCCGCCCAGTCCCGGTAGCTGCGGGCCACAGCTTCCCCATCCACCGGGTGTCCGAGCGCGGTGGCCAGGGCGGGCAGATCGTTGATGCGCTCATCGGCTGTGAGTTTCCGGGCGTAGAAACGCCCGCCGTTGATATCCATCGGTTCCATGAAAGGTCCTTTAGCAGAGAGTGGGGTGCCCGGCCACGGGGGAGGGCAGGCGAAACGAGTGAAGCACCCCGCGTTCAGGCGGGGTGCTTCAACTCAGAACAGGGCTGTCTGTTCCCTGAAGGGATTACTTGATCTCCAGGAGAACCTGACCCTTGGTCACGCCCTCACCCGCGGCGATGGTCAGACCGGAGACGGTACCGGACTTGTGGGCCTTGACCGGGTTCTCCATCTTCATGGCCTCGAGAACCACGACGGTGTCACCCTCGGAGACCTCGGCGCCGTCCTCAACGTTGACCTTGATGACGGTGCCCTGCATCGGGGCTGCGACGGAGTCACCGGAGACACCGGCCTTGGCGCCACCTGCGCGACGCTTCTTCGGCTTCTTCTTGGCGGCACCTGCGCCACCGCCGAGAGCGAGGTCGCCCGGGAGAGCCACCTCGACGCGGCGGCCGTCGATCTCGACGATGACCTTCTGCGACGGGGTCTTCTCCTCGTCGTCGAGGTCGGCTGCATCGACGAACGGCTCGATCGGGTTGTCCCAGACCTCCTCGATCCACTTGGTGTAGACCTCGAAGCCCTCGCCGTCACCGACGAATGCCGGGTTGGAGACGATGTGGGAGTGGAACGGGATGACGGTCGGCATGCCCTCGACGATGTACTCGCCGAGCGCACGACGGGAACGCTCCAGGGCCTGCTCACGGGTCTGGCCCCAGACGATCAGCTTGGCCAGCATGGAGTCGAACTGGCCGGAGATCTCGGAACCCTCGACAACGCCGGAGTCCATGCGGACACCCGGGCCGGCGGGCTCACGGTAGCGGGTGATCTTGCCCGGTGCGGGCATGAAGTTGGAGCCTGCGTCCTCGCCGTTGATGCGGAACTCGAAGGCGTGGCCGCGTGGGGTCGGGTCCTCCTTGATGGAGAGCTCGGCGCCCTCGGCGATGCGGAACATCTCGCGCACCAGGTCGATGCCGGTGGTCTCCTCGGTGACGGGGTGCTCCACCTGCAGGCGGGTGTTGACCTCCAGGAAGGAGATCAGTCCGTCGGAACCGACCAGGTACTCCACGGTGCCGGCACCGTAGTAACCGGCCTCGCGGCAGATAGCCTTGGCGGAGGAGTGGATGCGGTCACGCTGCTCATCGGTGAGGAACGGTGCCGGTGCCTCCTCGACGAGCTTCTGGAAACGACGCTGCAGGGAGCAGTCACGGGTACCGGCGACCACAACGTTGCCGTGCTTGTCGGCGATGACCTGTGCCTCGACGTGGCGGGCCTTGTCCAGGTAGCGCTCCACGAAGCACTCACCACGACCGAAGGCGGCGGTGGCCTCACGGGTGGCGGATTCGAAGAGGTCGGCGACCTCGTCCATCTCGTAGGCGACCTTCATGCCACGTCCGCCGCCACCGAAGGCAGCCTTGATGGCGATGGGGAGACCGAACTCCTCGGCGAAGGCGACAACCTCAGCGGCGTCCTTGACAGGCTCCTTGGTGCCCGGTGCCATCGGTGCGTTGGCGTTGTTGGCGATGTGGCGTGCGGTGACCTTGTCACCGAGGGAACGGATGGACTCAGGGGATGGTCCGATCCAGATCAGGCCCTCGTTGATGACAGCTTCAGCGAAATCGGCGTTCTCGGCGAGGAAGCCGTAGCCGGGGTGGACAGCGTCTGCACCGGACTTGCGTGCTGCGTCAATGATCTTGTCAATGACGAGGTAGGACTCTGCGGAAGTCTGGCCACCGAGTGCGAAGGCCTCATCGGCATACTCGACGAAAGGGGCATCTGCGTCCGGCTCCGCGTAGACGGCGACAGAGGCGATGCCTTCATCCCGTGCTGCGCGGAAAACACGGATTGCGATTTCACCACGGTTGGCGACAAGTACCTTGGTGATCTTCCTGGTCTCGACTGACACTAAAACCCTCCTGGTTTTGATTTTCTTCACGACAGAGCACCGCACTGTTCATTGACTGCATGACAGCGTATGACAGTGCCCCTGCGATCAGCATTATTCTTGCACACTAACTCGGTGATCTTTTAGCGAATCCCGCTAAGGGGGTTAGACGATCCGGATTCTGGTGTACCCTGTGACCGCGTTAACATACCCGCATTACGGTACTGGATGGTCATTTCCCAGGCAAAGTTTCCCGGTGTCCACATGCAGGGGAGATCCAGGTCACACCCCGTCCCCGGGGTGTACCCGGGAGGGTACGGGGGTGACCAGGGAGGTGACCCCGGGGTGACTAGAGTGAGCCCGGCTCATCACCCTGGACGATGGGCATGCGCACCATGTTGCCCCACTCGGACCAGGAACCGTCATAGTTGCGGACGTTTTCAAACCCCAGCAGGTACTTCAACACGAACCAGGTGTGGGCCGCGCGGTCACCCACGCGGCAGTACACCACGGTGTCCTCGGCAGGGTTGAGGTGCGAGTACACCTCCTCGATCTCCTTGCGGCTGCGGAAGTTGCCGTTCGGCAACACGGCCTGCTCCCATTCGATGTGGACGGCACCGGGGATGTGTCCGCCACGCAGCACACCCTCGCCGGCGACGGGATTGCCCTCATCATCACGGCCCCGGTACTCCTCGGCGGTGCGGACGTCGACAAGCTTCGTGCCGGCACCACCGCGCAGGCTCTCCAGCACCTCGGCGACGAAGGCGCGGTGGCCCTCGTCGACACGCTCGACCACCGGGTAGTTGGTCGGAGGGTAGGCGGGCACCGCGTAGGAGGTGTCGCGTTCCTCGGACATCCAGGCATCACGGCCACCGTTGAGGAGTCGGACATCGGCGTGCCCGAAGAGTTCGAACACCCAGAGGGTGAACGCCGCCCACCAGTTGGATTTGTCACCGTAGATGACCACGGTGTCATCGCGGTGGATGCCCTTGCGGTTCATCAGATCAGCGAAAGCCTTGCCGTCGATGAAGTCACGGGTGACCGGGTCATTGAGATCCTTGTCCCAGTCGATGCGCACGGCGCCGGGGAGGTGCCCGATGTCGTACAGGATGGAATCCTCGTTGGACTCGACCACTTTCAGACCCGGTGAACCCAGCCGCGCTGAGAGCCAGGATGCTGAGACGAGTCTCTCAGGATGTGCGTACTCCTGGAATGGGGGGAACGGGTCGAACGGTGCTGCCATGTGAGGTCGCTGCCTTCCGTGTATTAGGTGATTCTTTTATTACTGCGTTACCCAGCATATTCCTTCCACCCGCCTGTGTCCTTAATTACTTGTGCGTTCTCCCGATGCACGGGTTTCCGGCGCGTGCTTTAAAGTCATTGGTGTCAACGTGAAAGAACCTGACTACCGAAGCTGCTCTGCGAATCGACTGCCATGAGGGTTTCCCATGTTGCCCCCCATTTTTGATCCTGTTGATTCCACCCCGGTTGCGTCTGCACCGCCCCGTGAGGGCGTGCATCCATGCCACACCCCAGGCATCCGCCAGACACCGGGGTTCACGAGAAAGTGACATCCACCACCATGTTCAAGAGCATCGTTGTTTTTGAGGTCGAAGGCGGCTCCGACAAGTACCTCGACGGTCACCGCAGGGACACCATGCCGATCATCAACTCCCTCACCGAACACGGGTGGCACGCCGAGGTGGTCTATTACCGGCCCGAGTGGACCGAGGACATCTTCGACTATGTCACCGGTGCCTTCGACGGCTACATCTCCCGGGTGAACCCCGGCAACATCCCCGGTGGGGAACGCGGTTATTTCGATCTGCTCACCCGCCTGTCGGACGCCGGTCTGGTCGGTATGTCCACCCCGGAGGAGATGATGGCCTACGGCGCCAAGGACGCGCTGGTGAAGCTGTCATCAACCGACCTGGTGCCCACCGACACCCACGCCTACTACGATGTGGAGACCTTCCACGCCACGTTCCCCACCTCGCTGTCCTACGGCGAACGGGTGCTCAAACAGAACCGCGGGTCCACCGGCTCCGGTATCTGGCGGGTGCAGCTGCGCGACAAGCAGCTGGCTGCCGCCATCGAACCGGGTACCGCGCTGCCCCTGGACACCGAGATCAAATGCACCGAGGCGGTGGACAACCACACCGAGATCCGCCAGCTGGGCGAATTCATGGATTTCTGCGACCAGTACATCGTCGGTGACAACGGCATGCTGGTGGACATGCGGTTCATGCCCCGCATCGTCGAGGGCGAGATCCGCATCCTGCTCGTCGGCCCGCACCCGGTGTTCGTGGTGCACAAGAAGCCGGCCGAGGGCGAGGACAACTTCTCCGCCACCCTCTTCTCCGGGGCGCACTACACCTATGACCGGCCTGAGGAGTGGCAGGACCTCATCGACATGTTCGCCGCCGCGCGCCCGGTCATCGCGGAGAAACTCGGCGGCGACAACATCCCCCTGATCTGGACCGCCGACTTCATGCTCGACACCGCCCCCGACGGCTCCGACACCTATGTCCTCGGCGAGATCAACTGTTCCTGCGTCGGTTTCACCTCCGAGTTGGACATGGGCATCCAGCAGCTGGTCGCCCGGGAGGCCATCCAGCGCATCGAGGCCGCGCACGCCGGGTAACCGGGATGCTTATCGACGCACCACCCCCGGCGCGGGATGAACCCGGGCCGGGGGTGGTGGTGTGTCAGGCCGCCGGTGTGCCCGGCTCAGTTCCGCAGTGGTTTCCTGGCCTTGGCCATGTGGGCGGTGCGGGCGACATTCGACGGCAGGATGATCACCTCACCGGCGGTGGTGGCCTCCCTGGATCCCAGTTCCTCCGCGGTGAGGATTTCGCGGTCGGGTGAGGTCAGCAGGTTCTTCAGTGCCTCGGCGATGATCAGGTCATTGTCGGTGAAGTCCCCGGCCGGTGTGGTCAGTGTCCCCGGTGCGGCCAGGGTGATGCGGGCTTCGGGTGCCGGGTGGTAATCGTCCATCAGATCCCGTGCCAGGCGGAAGGCCTCCGCCAGGACATGGTCGGTGGACATGATGATCGGATCGTCCATCTGCAGGAGGCCGAAGTCGCGGGCATCAAACGCGGAGGGGAAGGGCTGGGCGTCCATGAACAACTGGAACGCCCGGTTCACCGGGTTGGGTTTGCCGGCCCGGGTGAGGCGGTCGATGGTGCGGGCCGTACCACCCCAGGCCGGGATCAGTCCCACGGTGCGTTCGGGGAAACCGATACGGCTCTCGGCGTGGAGGACGGCGGCATCGCAGTGCAGGAGCAGTTCGGCACCACCGCCGAGAGCCACACCCCGGACCGCGGCCACCACGGGGAACTCTGCGTGCAGGAGGGTTTCGAAGGATTCCCGGCCGATGCGGAACAGATCCGCGGCGGTGTGGGCGTCACCGTCGGCGGCGGCCCCGGCCAGGGTGGACAGATCGGCGCCGGCGCAGAAGGCCCGGGCCTCGTCATTGCCGATCACCAGGGCCCTGATGCCGCGTGCGGCACCCTCCCGGCCGGTCATGGCGATCAGCTCGAGGGCATCCCGGGTGCATGAGTTCAGGGGCGTGGCCAGGTCGAGCAGCGCCACACCATCCTCCAGGAGGGTGACGGTGCCACCGTCGGTGGAGAAGATCACCGTGCCCTGCTTCTTCACCTGAGCTGCGGTGAGCACGCCCTCGCGGTCCCGGGTGGCAACCGGCTCGCCGTCGGTGGTGAGGGTGGTGCCGGTTGCGGGGTAGAAGCCACCGCGGTCAATCGCGGTGGTGAGCAGGGCTGGAACGCGATCGGTGCCCTGGGTCTCCAGCAGCTCCCGGAGGGTGTCCAGCCCGATGTCATCGGCCAGCGCGAACGGGCCCTTCTTCCAGCCGTAACCCAGCTGCAT
This sequence comes from Corynebacterium efficiens YS-314, assembly GCF_000011305.1. Lineage (NCBI taxonomy): Bacteria > Bacillati > Actinomycetota > Actinomycetes > Mycobacteriales > Corynebacteriaceae > Corynebacterium > Corynebacterium efficiens. The sequence continues at coordinate 774,877 of NC_004369.1, forward strand.
GGCCAGGTCGATCTCCTCCACGGTTCCGGCGATCTCCGCGGCGGTGTCACAGCAGTATGTCAGCAGCGTGAGGAAGGTATCCCGGGCGAAGCGGCCACCGGGGCTGTCGGTGGTGATGACTCCCGCTGCGGTGCGCTGTTCCAGGGCGGGGTCGGGGAAGGAGATGGCGTTGCGGTAGTCGAAGCCCGGGGTGACCACCTCGTCGCGGCCCCGGTAGAACCCGGAGGGGCCGGTGCGCCCGGTCCATCCGCGTTCCAGCAGCCCGGTGAACAGGGGGTGGTCGGTGATGGTGAAGCGGTGGTAGGCATCATCGACGGGCAGGGCGGTGGTCAGGCCACCCCAGATGCCGGGTACGAGCTGGAGTCCGATGTAGTCGAAGAGTCCGAAGATACCGGTGCGGGGTACCCCGAAGGGACGACCGAACAGGGCGTCGGCCAGCTCGATGGGGATGTTGTTGTCCAGGGCGTGCCGGGCACCGGCGGCCATCCACAGGTTGCCGATGCGGTTGGCGATGAATCCCGGGGTGTCGCGGCAGTGCAGCACCACCTTGCCCAGCTGCTGTTCGATGATCCGGGTCAGGTCGGTGGCGGTCTTCGGGGTGGTGTCGGGGCCGGTGACCAGTTCCACCAACCGCATCGTGGTGGGCGGGTTGAAGAAGTGCACGATGGCGAAATCCAGGCGCATCGGGGTGCCCATGACCTCGGTCAGCTGGGCCAGGGGGATGGTGGAGGTGTTGGAGGAGACCAGGGAACCGGGGGAGCGGTGCTCCTCGATGAGGCGGAAGGTGTCGTGTTTGACCGTGAGGTCCTCGAAGACGGCCTCGATGATCCAGTCGGCCCGGGTCAGGGCTGCGGTGTCATCGACGATGTTGCCGGTCTGGATGCGGGAGGAGAACTCGGGGCGGTAGAAGGCCCCGCGCTGGATCTGGCGTTCCAGACCGCTCTCCGCCAGGCGGTTGGGGTCCTCCGGATCACCGGAGTGCCGGTCGAGGAGGGTGACGGTGATGCCGGCGTTGGCCAGCAGGGTGGCGATACCCGCGCCCATGGAGCCTGCGCCGATGACCACGGCCTGGTTGATCTGGGAAGTCATGATGTGTCCTTTCGGTACCAAAGGGGCGGGTGTTTATCGCTTCTTGGTGGTGAATGCGGAGATGCCGGTGATCTCCCGGCCGACCAGCAGGGCCTGGATGGAATCGGTGCCCTCGTAGGTGGACACCACCTCCATGTCGGTCAGGTGCCGGGCGATGTGGTTTTCCAGGAGCAGACCGTTGCCACCGAACATGTCACGGGCCTCGCGGCAGGCGGCCAGCGCCTTGCGGGAGGTGACCATCTTGATCATGGCGGCCATGGACCCGGTGAACTCACCGCGTTCCTGCAGCTGGGCCATGCGGGTACACAGCAGCTGCATCTGGGTGACATCGGAGAGCATGGTGGCCAGTTTCTCCTGCACCAGCTGGTACCCGGCGATGGGGGCACCGAACTGCTCCCGGCTCAGCGCATACTGGGAGGCCAGCTCGAAGGCTGCCATCCCGTGGCCGACGGCCTCCCAGGACGCCCCACCGCGGGTGGCGGAGAGTACCCGGTTCACCCCGGCGAAGGACTCGCAGTTCTCCAGGCGGTTCTCCACAGGTACCCGCAGGTTGTCAATGACGATGTCGCCCTGCAGGATGGCACGCTTGCCCACCTTTCCGGTGATCACCTCCGGCTGGTAACCCTCCGGGTAGGTGCCGTCCTCGTTCTTCTCCACCACGAAGGCCTTGACGTTGCCGTCGGCCTCATCGCGGGCGAAGACCACGATGACATCGGCGGCATGTCCGTTGCCGATCCAGCGCTTGTGTCCGTTGAGCACCCAGTGGTCACCCTCGCGCCGGGCGGAGGTCTCCAGTGCCACCGAATCGGAACCGTGGTTGGGTTCGGTCAGGGCGAAGGCACCGATCTTCTTCAGCTTCGCCATGTCCGGCAGCCACCGCTGGCGCTGCTCCTCATTACCCAGGGTGTAGATCGCACCCATGCCCAGGTTGGAGTGGACACCGAAGAAGGTGTTCACCGAACCGTCGATACGCCCCAGTTCACGGGCGACGATCCCGGCGGCCTGACGCGACAGACCGGGGCACCCGTAGCCCTGGATGAACGTGCCCACAATGCCCAGGTCCGCCAGTGGTTCCAGGACCTCCATGGGGAACTCGGCACGCTCCCAGTACTCATTGATGATGGGCAGGATATGTTCCTGCCCGAAGGCGCGGATGCGGTCACGCAGGGCGATGTCCTCGGCGGACAGGTCCGAATCCAGGAGTAGGAAGTCGGGGTGCTCGGTGACAGGTGGAACGGTGGCAGGGGACAGGGTCGGTGCGCTCATGATTATTCTCCGGTTGTGGGGGTGGGATTCTCGGGGTAGCTAGAGGTAGGCGGGTTGTTGCTGTTCGAGCTGGGCACGCAGCTCAGGCGAGATCGGGGTCGGTGTGCGGGTCTCCGGGTCGAGGACGACGATGACGGCCTCGCTGTACACGCAGGGCCGGTCATTCTGGACCAGTTCATGGCAGACGGTGTAGGAGGTGGTGCCCAGGCGGGAGATCCACACGCGGGCGGTGACTGTGCCGTAGCTGAGTTCTTCGTCGTAAAGCGTGTTCACGGCGCGCACCACCCGTGGGGTGGTGGCGGACGGGGAGGTGCCGGACCACGACAGGACGGCGCGGACTCGGGCCTCCTCGACGAGGGTGATCACCTGGGCGTTATTGACATGACCGTTGAGGTCCTGATCGGACCAGCGCACATCGAGGTCAGTGCTGAAACAGTTGGCGGGTGCACGGGACATGTTGGTGTTACACCTCCACTCGGGAGAGACGGACTGCGGCGGCGGTGGTGGGGGCGGTGTTGGCCAGCCAGGTGCGCACCGCCTCCCCGTCCTGATCCAGTGCCGGCGGGGCCTTGTGGTAGCTCACCTCGCTGCGGCTGAAGGAGATCGGGTTCTTGATCAGGGGGACCGCTGCCTCACCGTCACCGACCTCCACGACGGTCTCCAGCCCGAGTTTCTGGGCGAAGCGCACACCCTCCCCAACGGTGAGAATGGGGGCGGAGGGGACATTGATGGACTGGAAGGCCTCGAACCACTCATCGGCGGTCCGGGAGGCCAGCGCCTGCGTGATCAACGGTTCCAGGGTGGTGCGGTTGAGATTGCGGCCCCGCATGGTGGAGTAGCGCGGATCATCGGCCAGCTCAGGCAGACCCAGCAGCGTCACCAGGCGGGTGAACTGGGAGTCATTGCCCACGCAGATGACCACCTCGCGGTCGGCGGCCATGAACGGGCCATAGGGGTAGAGGCTGGGGTGCTCATTGCCCATGCGCATCGGCTCGTTCCCACAGGCGGCGTACCCGGTGGACTGGTTGACCAGGCTGGACTGGGCGGACGACAACAGATCAAGCACGATGTGCTGGCCCAGACCGGAGACCGTGCGCTCACGCAGGGCGGCGAGGATACCGATGACGGCGTGCATACCCGTTACCACATCGAAGATGGCCACACCCGTGCGCTGCGGGGGACCGTGTTGGCTGCCGGTGACGTGCATGAGACCGGACATCGCCTGGACCAGCAGGTCATAACCCGGCATGTGGGCGCCGCCCTCAAGGCCGAAACCGGTGATGGAGGCATGCACCAGGTGCGGCCAGCGACGCGCGACGGACTCCGGATCCAGGCCGTACTGGGCCAGACCGCCCGGCTTGAAATTCTCCACGAAGACATCGGCGCGGTCGATGATGTCATAGGCGGTCTCGAGATCCACCGGATCCTTCAGATCCAGCACCACCGAATCCTTGTTGCGGTTGACCGAGAGGTAGTAGGTGCCCACCCCGTCGCGCGCCGGGGGGACCCAGGCGCGGGTGTCATCCCCGTTGGGGGCTTCCACCTTGATCACGGTGGCGCCCAGATCCGCGAGCAGCATGGTGCCGTAGGGGCCGGCGAGCACGCGGGAGAAGTCTGCAACGACTATGCCCTCGAGGGGGCCGTGCCCGGTGCGGACGGGCCTGTCCTGGATTGTCATGTGATCGACCTCTTCCATTTGGCTTTTAGCGACATGACTCATAAAAGCATCGACATTGCGCGCTGTCCAATACTTAATGCTAGGGTCATTGATACTTGTTAGTACATAATCATCTGGGTGTATTCATGCAGGTAGGAGGCGTTTTGTCGTGGAAGTTGAACAGGCGAGGGCATTCCTCGCGGTAGCGGAGGAGCTCCACTTCGGGCGGGCCGCCGATCGGCTCCGAATCGCCCAGCCGCCGCTGAGCCGGATCATCAAGAAACTGGAACAGAGCCTCAAGGCCGAACTGTTCATCCGCAGCACCCGCAGCGTCGAGCTCACCGCCGCCGGCGCCGCCCTGGTCGAACCCGCCAAGAAGCTTGTCGATGCCTCCGAGGCCGCCCGTCGCACCGTCCACGAGGCCGTCCACGGCGAGATCGGGGTGGTGAAACTCGGCTTCGCCGGCGCCTCGGTCCATCAGAGCATCGGCGACCTGGTCCGCCGCGTGAAGAAGGAATGCCCCCGGATCACCCTCGAGCTGGAATCCTCCCAGTTCGCCCACGTCGGGCTACAGCGGGTGCTCGACGGCACCCTCGATGCGGTAATCGGCCGCTGGGATTTCCTGCCCACCGAGATCGACTCGCTCGTGGTCGGGGTCGAGGAACTGCTCGTGGCCGTGCCCTCCACCCACCGGTTGGCCGACCGCTCCGAGGTGTCCTTCCGCGAACTGGCCGGCGAGGACTGGATCGTGCTGCCCAGTGGTTTCGGCTCAGCCCTGTATAGCCGGATGAGTTCCCTGAGCATGTCGGCAGGCTTCATCCCCAACGTGATCTACACCGCCCCGGATTCCTCCACCCTCATGGTCCTCGTGGGCGCGGAGATGGGCTGCACCCTCACCCTGGACTCGGTGCGCAACTATGTCCAGGGGGAGAACGTGACCTTCCTGCCCATCGTGGCCACGAATAAACATCTGGATGTCCGCCTGATCTGGGACCGCTCAAACACGAATCCGGCGCTGCAGTCTGTTCTCGAGACTGCGCGCCGGACCTTCGCTGCGTTCGCCTCCCCGGATGGGAAGGCCGGATCATCCACCGCATCCCCGCGCTGACGATCAGCGTCGGGGATGCCGGTCAGGTGATCAACCCCTGTTGTCGGGGTAGTTTTCGGTGGTGGGGGTTGGGGTGATGGTGGGGGTTACCTGATCGGATGCGACGACCGGGGTCATCGGGGTGGTGTCCACCCGGTTGAGCACGACATCCTCGGCGGAGGTGTGTGCCCGGTGACGTCGTTTCAACACCAGTGCCAGCACGGCGACCGCCACGATGATGGCCAGACCGGACAGGGTGATCGACCACTGCGGCAGGAATACCATGAAACCACCGATACCGAGGGCAACCCGGAGGACGAGGTTCACCCGTGCCTCGATGAACTGGAGGTAGCCGGAGAAAGTTGCGGAGATCGCGAACACCGCGACGATGGAGGCCAGTCCGGACGTGATGATGTTCGGCAGGGAATCCTGGGCGACCAGTGCGGGGTTGAGGACGAAACCGAACGGGACAACATATTTCACGGCACCGAAGCGCATGGCCTCGAAACTGGTGGCCATCGGTGAGGCCTTGGAGATGCCCGCCGCAGCGAAGGCGGCCAGTCCCACCGGGGGCGTGATGTAAGAGATGGATGCCCAGTAGATGATGAACAGATGGGCTGCGATGGGGTTGACATCCATGGCGATGATGGCCGGGACCATGACGATGGCCAGGAAGACATACGCCGCAGAGATGGTCAGGCCCATGCCGAGGATGAAGCAGGCCAAGGCTGCGGCGATGAGCAGGAGGATGAGGTTTCCGCCCACCAGCATCAGTAGGTCGCGGGACAGGGAGAGGGCCACGCCGGTGGAGGAGAGACCACCCAGGATCAGCCCCACACCGGCAATGATGGCGATGATCTGACCCAGTGACTTGCCGGCATCCAGCATCATCTCGAACAGTTCCTTGAACCCGAACTTGACGGATGGGCGCACCAGTGCGATGCCGAGCAGCAGGGCCACGATATAGAAGGGCACCTGGGCCTCGGACGGCATGGTCAGCAGCATGCCGGTGAGGATGCCCAGGGCGATCACATAGGGCCACCCGTCACGCAGGGCCTGGCTGACGCGGGGCAGCAGCTTCCTGTCCTCACCATGGAGGTTGCGGAGGGCGGCGTAACCGTCCACCTGCAGGAAGATGCCTATGAAGTACAGTGCCGCAGGGATTGTCGCGGCGATGATGATCTCGGTATACGGGATGCCCAGAAAAGACACCATGAGGAAGGCCGCGGTACCCATGATCGGTGGGGTGATGGAACCACCGGAGGAGGCGGTGGCCTCGATCGCGCCGGCAGTCTTCGGCGTGAAACCGGATCGGATCATCGCGGGTATGGTCATGGGGCCCGTGGTCAACACGTTGGAGACCGCGGAACCGGACATCATACCCATCGATGCGGAACTGGCCACCGAGACCTTGGCGGAACCACCACGGTATCTGCCGAAGATGGCGCGGGAAAGATCATTGAAGAACTCCGCACCGCCGGTGTGCTGGAGGGTCACACCGAAGAGCATGAAACCGACGAGGATGGTGGCCGCGGTCTGCAGGGGGAGCCCGTGGATGGATTCGGTGCCCATGACATGCACCTGGGCCAGGGTGACCGGGTCATAGGAGATGCCCTGCAGGAAACCGACGGGGATGATGTCGGCGAACATCGGGTAGATGGACACAGCCAGCGCGAGACCGGCGACGATGGGACCGGCGCACCGGCGCAGGATCTCCAGGACGGCCACCCAGTAGAACACGCTGAGCACCTGGGCGGTGACCGGGGCGATCATCGTCCATCCGTACTCGGAGATCTCCGGGCCGCTGGAACTGAGCCAGAGTGCGGCACCGATGAACAACACCCCCAGGAGGACGTCGTACCAGGGGACTCCCACCTTGTTGGTGTCGGCGGAGGATTTCCGGGCGGGGTAGACGATGAAGATGATCGGCAGGAAACAGGCGGAGATAAGGAACAGGAAGGAGTTGGTGGGAAGATTGAGCCCGAAGAGTTCCCAGAAGAAGACCTGATTCATGGTCCCTCCGATGCCCAGCACCGCCAGGGCGACCACCACTGATTTCCAGAAGGTGGTCAGCCGGGGATTCGGCTTGTCGGGGGCGACGATGAGTTTGTCGGTGGTGGTTCCGGGGGAGGGTTCAGTTGCCATTGTTATGGGTGCCACTGTGGTGGAGGAGTTGGTCGTGTCCTCATTGATGCTGATGGTCATGATCGTTCCTTAAGGCCTTAGGTGGTTGTCTCTACGTCGGTGACTTCGGGCAGGGCGGGGAGGTTCTCGCGTTTCCATTCGACCCAGAGCTCCCGGGCGTTGTCCTTGTCACGGTTTTCCTTCCAGAAGATCGGCCATTGCTTCTGCATGGCCTTCTCACGTTCAAGCAGGGCGTCCTGCCGGCGTTGGAGTCCGGGTGTCCATCGGCCGATCTCCTTGAAGAATTCGATTGATCCCTCGTGGAAGGGCACGGTCATGGGAACCAGCATCACGCTGTCAGGGGTGAAATTTTCCATGTCCGGGGTGTCATTGAGGTGACCGTCAATGTTGTTGCGCAGCAGGTCGAGGATGGCCTTGACCTCGTCCCTGGGGCGGTCCTCCAAGGCGATGATTGGGAGGGAGTAGCGCATGTTCACGCAGCTCTCACCGGGTTTCATGCCCACACCGTCCTGGAATTCCCCCGGGATCGACATCGGGGAAAGCTCCTCCCAGAACTTGTACTGCTCCGGAGTGCCCCCGCTAAGGTCGAGCCAGCGGATCGGATACTGGGAGTTCAGTTCCTCGATGGTGCCACCGACGACGTTCTGGTACATCACATCCAGGTGGCCGGTCTTCATGGCCTCGGCCTGTTCGGAGTAGGCGATGTCCACCATCTCCACGTCATCGGTGGTGAGCCCGCCCAGGGCGAGGGCGACTTCGAGTTTGCGGTTCATTGAGGTGGAGGAGATCAGGCGGGGATAGCGCTTGCCCTTGATGTCGGCCACCGTCTCAATGCCGGAATCCCTGCGGGTGAGGATGCCGTAGTTTCCAGGCGGGGTCCAGACCAGGCGGATGGGGGTGGGGCCCCAGTTCTCCGAGGTGTATTCGTCATTGCCCTCGAAGGCGTAGTAGTACTCATCGCCTACACGGCCGTACTGGGCGGTGCCGTTGATCACGGGGCCGAGGCGGCCGATGCCGGTGTTGTCGGTCATGAGCCTGACGCGGGTACCGCCGTTGGCGGAGACCATGTTGGCCAGCGCCGCCAGGTCATTGTAGGTGCCGGTTCCGGTGGGGTAGGTGGCCCAGACCGAGATGGCCGGCAGTCCTCCGCCTACTGGTGCCGCCTGCTGCGGGGTTCGGGCACAGCTGGAGAGCACGGTGAGCATGCCGAGGGCTCCGATTCCCTTGAGGAAGTTTCGTCGAGAGACTGTGTGTGACATCGGTCGGTTCTCCTGGTGTGGCTGGTGGGCTAAAGGATTGAGATGTGTGGATGGGGTTACCGGATGGAAGGCGTCACCCCGGAATGATATGTGATGCGGGTCATTCTGGTCGGGATATGTGTTTTGGGATATATGTGTGGCAAATTAATACCGTTCCGGTAACAATGGCGGACCATTGATAGCGGTAATCAACTTTCCTGGCTCAAATCCGTTGCAACCGCCGGGATTTGGTGTTGATCTTGTGATCACACACACACATTTACCTGATCGACGTTTATGCCACAGTCGATCCCGCCTGCAAGGAGTTTTCCATGACCACGCACCTCGCCGACCAGACCGCCAAACCCACCACGACCACCCCCAAGCACGTCACCGACCTGATGAACATTGAGGGCCTGCTCACCCCGGGGGAAATCGAGGTCCGCGACCGGATCGCCGCGTTCGTCGACCGCCGGATCCGCCCCAACATCGCCGAGTGGTACGACAATGCGGTCCTGCCACGGGAGCTGCTCCCGGAGATGGCCGCGGAGGGCCTCTTCGGCATGCACATCGAGGGTTATGGCTGCGGTGGGCGCACCGCCACGGAATACGGCATCGCCATGCAGGAACTCGAGGCCGGGGATTCCGGTCTGCGCACCGTGGTCTCCGTCCAAGGGTCCCTGGCCATGACCGCCATCGCCAAGCACGGTTCCGAGGAGCAGAAGCAGACCTGGCTGCCCGGGATGGCCAAGGGTGAGATCATCGGATGCTTCGGACTCACCGAACCCACCGCGGGCTCCGACCCGGCTTCCATGGGCACCCGCGCTACCTGGGAGAACGGTGAATGGGTGCTCAACGGTGAGAAGCGCTGGATCGGTCTGGCCAATATCGCCGATGTGGCCATCATCTGGGCCAAGGTCTCCGATGAGGACGCCCGCGCCGCCGGCGTGCTCGCAGGTCCCGGCAGCGACAACGGTGAGAAGGTCCGCGGTTTCATCGTTCCCACCGGCACCGACGGTTTCCACGCCGAGGCGATCACCCAGAAGCTGTCCATGCGCGCCTCCATCCAGTGCGAGATCCACATGGACAATGTGCGACTGGACGGGGATGCGATCCTGCCGAAGAACCCGGGGCTGAAGGGGCCGTTCATGTGCCTGAATGAGGCCCGCTTCGGCATCGCCTGGGGTGCACTGGGCGCTGCCCGCGATTCCATCGAGGCTGCCATCGAGTACTCCAGCACCCGCATGCAATTCGACCGCCCGCTGAGCAGCTTCCAGCTCACCCAGAAGAAACTCGCCGATATGACCGTGGAGCTGAATAAGGGGCAGCTGCTGGCCCTCCAGCTGGGTCGCGCCCATGATGCCGGCACCCTGGAGAACCACCAGATCTCCGTGGGTAAGCTGGCCAACTGCCGCACCGCCATCGAGATCTGCCGTGAGGCCCGCACCATCCTCGGTGGCAATGGCATCTCCCTGGACTACTCACCGCTGCGCCACGCCAACAACCTGGAGTCCGTGCGCACCTATGAGGGCACCGATGAGGTCCACACACTCATCATCGGTCAGAAACTCACCGGTGAGAGCGCGTTCCGTTAGTACCCCTGTGCGGCAGGGTGGGTCCGTGAACAAACTACGCATGAGTGCCATCTATGTCGGTGGCTTCATCGGCCCGTTCTCGGGTCAGGCGATCGCGGTGATCCTGCCCGATGTGGCGGAGACCTTTGATATCTCCCTGGAACAGGCGGCTTTCACCATGGCCGCCTATCTGGTCCCCTTCGCCACGGTGATGCTCGTCTCCACCCGCCTGGTGCGCAATCTGCGGCCCGCGCGGGTGATCATCGCCGCCTATGTGATGACGCTGCTGGGTGCCCTGACCTGCATCCTCACCCCGGTGTGGGGGTTATTCCTGGTGGGGTATGTCATCATGGGCATCTCGAATGCCTTCACGCTGCCGGTGCTGCAGGTGATGTTGCGTCAGATCATCCCACCGGACCGCCTCGGATCCGCCCTGGGGACCTACGCCGCCATGCAGTCCCTGGGGATGCTGTCGGCTCCGCTGGTGGCAGGCGTCTCCACGCTGGTCGGGTGGCAGAACATGTTCCTGGTGGTCTTCCTCGCCGCACTGTGGGTGCTCATCATCCGTACCCCGGACATCCCACCGCCGGGTGATCACCCCGGTGCCGGTGATGTACGGATCAGGTGGTGGCCGGTGATCGCGCACATGATCAGCTGCCTGGGCATCGGGTTCGGTCTCATCGGGATGGGGGTGATCACCTCCCTGTGGGCCGGTGACGCCTTCGGTCTGGATGCCCCCGCCAGGGGAGCGGTGATCATGTGCGGCGGTCTGGCCGCCTTCGTGTTCTCCCGCAGCATCGGACGACTGGCGGATCGGTGGGGTGCCCGGACGGTGCTGCTCACCAGCATCGTGGTCGGCGCCATCGCGCTGCTCATCATCCCGCTCGCCCCCGCGGTCGGCCTGCTCGCCGCGGTCTGGTCGATCACCACCCTGGCGGCCCAGGGCATGCAGATGAGCATCAACCTGTCGGTGCTGCAGTCCCCGGGTGGGACCTCCTTGATCTCCACGGTGCAGGCGTTCCGCTTCTACGGCTCCTCGCTTACCCCGCTGATCCTGCTGCCGATCTACACCACCTCCGCCACCTGGGCGTTCTGGGTTCCGGCCCTGGTGCTCGCCGTGATCCTCCTGCTCCAGGTCTCCACCCGGCCGGTGGATGCGTGACGACGACCAGACCCCGCCCGTATCTCATACGGGCGGGGTCTGGTGTGTGGAGGTAGTTGATCAGCGGGCGAGCAGAAGCGCATCACCCTGGCCGCCGCCACCGCAGATGGACACCGCGGCACGTCCCCCGCCACGCCGGGCGAGTTCATGCGCCGCATGCACCACGATGCGGGCACCGGATGTCCCCACCGGATGTCCAAGGGCGATGGCGCCACCGTGGATGTTGGTGCGCTCGAGGGGGTAGTCCAGCTCACGCAGGGATTCCACGGCCACCGCACCGAAGGCCTCGTTGATCTCCAGGAAGTCCAGGTCCCCGGTGCTCCAGCCTGCGCGTTCCAGGACCGCCCGGGTGGCGCGTGCGGGCTGGGCGTGCAAGAGGGTATCGGGTCCCGCGGTGTTGGCCCACCCCACGATGGTGGCCAGTGGTTCCAGACCGTGCGCCTCGGCGAAGGCCCGGGTGCTCAGCACGGTGGCCGCCGCACCATCGGAGATGGGGGAGGAGTTGCCCGCGGTGATGGAACCATCCGGGGTGAAGGCGGGGCGCAGCCCGGCGAGGCTGTCCACGGTGGTCTCGGGACGGATGCCCTCATCACGGTCGATGGTGATGGTGCCCTTCTTTCGCACCGTCACCTCCACCGGGGTGATCTCGGCATCGAAGGCGCCTTCCTCCCAGGCGGCCGCCGCGCGCTGATGCGATAATGCGGCGACCTCATCCTGTTGCTCACGGGAGATGGTGAACTGGCCATTACCCTCATCGGTGTTGACACCCATCGAACGCTGATCGAAGGCATCGGTGAGTGCGTCGCGCTCCAGGGAATCCACCGCGGTGACGGAACCGTAGGCCACACCCCGGCGGGCACCGGGCAGCAGATGCGGGGCACCGGACATGGACTCCTGCCCACCGGCGACCACCACCTCGGCCTCACCGAGGCGGAGGAGACGTGCTGCGTCGGTGATGGCGCGCAGCCCCGACAGGCACACGCTGTTGACCGTCACCGCTGGGACATCCAGGCCGATACCGGCCTCGACGGCGGCCTGGCGCGCCGGGTTCTGTCCGGCATCCGACTGCACCACCTGGCCCATGATCACCTGGTCCACCTGATCGGGCCGGACACCGGCGGATTCCAGTGCCGCAGCGATGGCACGCCCACCCAGCTGGGTGGCGGTCAGTGTGGAGAGCTGGCCGAGCAGTTTCCCCTGGGGTGTTCGCCGGGCGCCGAGGATGACGATGTCGGATGGGTCATTGGGTGTCTTGGAAGATGTAGTCATGAAAGTGACTCTATTCGCCCCGGGGGTCAGGATGTAGCGCCCGTCACATTGATATCAACGCGGTCTCCGATTGATACCCACCCCGTAAGGAAAAAGCCCGCACGGAACGTGCGGGAGGGGCGGCGGTGGGGCGTCGACAAGCGTGCTAGTTGTCCAGCAGGACCGCCACCGACTCCGGATCGGCGTCCGAGAGCATCTGGCGGCAGCGGTCATATTCGGGGGTTTCACCGATCAGCTGTGCCGCACGGGCCAGCGAGGCGATCGCGCGCAGCACGCCGCGGTTGGGTTCGTGGGCGTAGGGGACCGGGCCCCAACCCTTCCACCCGTTGGCGCGCAGACGGTCGAGGCTGCGGTGGTAACCGGTCCGCGCAAATGCATACGCGGTGATTTTCTCCTCGTCGGTGGTGGCCGCACCGATCGCCTCCTCGGCACGCACAGCCCACACGAGCGGGCTGTCCGGGTGCCGCAGCGCGGTCTGGGTGAGGGTGGGATCCTCCCCCTGGGCGGGATCCTCGGGCAGTTTCACGGGCGGTGGGGCGAGCATGTCATTGATCTGAACCATGCCCACATACTAGCTATTCTGCCGAGTATGGGATGATCGATGGGTTGTGAAGGTTAGAGGAAGAGGTTGTGGAGTGATCAGGGACGTCCGTCATAAGGCCGCACCGTTACCCAGGGTTCCCCGCTCCTCGTACCGGTACGATCTCGATGGTCTCCGTGGCATCGCCATTGCATTCGTGGTGATCTTCCACGTTTTCGTGGGCCGCGTCTCCGGTGGCGTGGATGTGTTCCTATTACTGTCCGGGTATTTCTTCCTCGGATCCCAGCTGCGCTACGCCGACCGTGACAACGCCTCCATCAACCCGTGGTGGCCGTTCTGGCGGACCCTGCGCCGGCTGGTGCCCGCCCTGGTTCTCGTCCTGGGTGTCACCCTCGCGGTGATCCTGGCGTTTGTGCCCAGCCTCCAGCGGATCCACGTGGCCAACCAGGTGGTGGCCAGCCTGTTCTATGTGCAGAACTGGGAACTGGCCAGCCAGGGGGCGGATTACGGGGCGGCCTCCGCCTCGGTCAGCCCGTTCCAGCACCTGTGGTCGATGTCGGTGCAGGGCCAGTTCTACCTGTTCGCCATCGCGCTCGGCATTGCGATCGTGCTCATCAGGCGGTACCGCCCGGAACTCAACTCCATGCAGCTCGCCACCCCGGTGCTGGCGGTGTTGACCTCCGTGTCCTTCTTTGCCGCGATGCTGTGGCACTTCATCGACCAGCCCGTCAACTACTACTCCACCTTCACCCGCTTCTGGGAACTCGGCCTGGGTGCCCTGTTTGTCCTCTACGCACCCCGGGTGATCCTGTCCGCCCGCACCCGGGAGATCCTCGGGTTCGTGGGTCTGTTCATGGTGCTGTCCACCGGGTTGATCATGGACGGTGCCCAGACCTTCCCCGGCCCACCGGCCCTGTACCCACTGATCGGTGCCTGCCTCATCATTCTCGGTGACGGGCGGGTGTCGGTGTTCCTGGCCTCACCGTTCATGCGGTGGCTGGGGGATATCGCCTACCCGCTCTACCTCTGGCACTGGCCGTTGCTCATCGTGGGCCTGGCCTTCTTCGAACTCGACGAGGTGAATGTCCTCTTCGGCACGGCCGTGATCGCGGTGTCGGTGGTGCTGGCGTGGCTGACCAATAAGTATGTGGAGAAGCCCCTCCAGCAGCGCGGTAAGCGTCCGGTGTTCCGGGAGCACCGCACCGCCGCGGCACTGGAGCAGCTGCGCACCGTGCCGGCTGCCCGCTGGCGGGCGGTGGTGGGTGTGGCCATCGTGGTGGTGGCCGCCTCCATGACCACCACGCCACAGATCTTCTACAACCGTGTCCTGGAATCCCAGGACGCCACCCTGGATCCGCGGCTCCACCCCGGTGCGATGGCACTGGCCGGCGTGCCGGTACCTGACGCGGAACCCGCACCCGATCCCTATATCCTGGCCGATACGGTCTCCCCGGCGTGGGCGAAGGGCTGCATGTCGGTGATCGGCGATGATCCCGATGAGCTGCCCCCGGACCGTTATGACCCGGATTTCTGCACCTTCGGTGATCTCTCCGGCGACCGCGAGGTCTATCTGGTGGGTGGCTCGCACGCCGAGCAGTGGATGGCCCCGCTGGATTCCCTGGGCAGGCAACACGGTTTCCGGGTCATCCCGCTGGTGCGTCAGTCGTGCCCGGCCTTCATCGAGGACCTGGATGGGATCTTCTCCGATGAGTGCGCCCGGTTCAACGAGAATGTGGCCCAGCGTCTCGATGAGGTCCGTCCCGACCTGGTGATCTCCAATTCCACGCGTCCCCTCCTGGAGAAGGGCAGTGGTATCGATGAGGTCCCCGCCTCCTATCCCACGCTGTGGGACTTCCTGGAGAACCGCGCCATCCCCTTCCTGGGGCTGCGGGACAATCCCTGGTTCATCCAGGAGGGTGGCGCTCCCTGGATGGTGTCGCAGTGCTACGACGAGGAGCGTGACCTGCGTGCCTGTGGGCTGGAACGGGATCTGTTCTACGCGCCCCAGGATCCGGCCGCAGGCGAGCTGGGGGCCCGACCGGGCATGCTCGCGGTGGACACCTCCAACTGGTTCTGTATCGATGATTTCTGCCCCCCGGTGATCGGCAATATCTACGTCTACCGCGACGGCAACCACATGTCCGATGACTACGCCCTGTCCCTGGCCCCGCTGCTGGGGGAGCAGATCAGGATGGTCCTGCGCTAGGCGATGTCAGACCGGGGGATGACATCCGCCCACACCCCCACATGATCGGTGCCGGACACCCGGAACGCCCCCGAGGCACCACAGCTGGCCTCCGGACGCACCAGGATGTGATCAATCCTGAGCACCGCCGCGAATGACGGCCAGGTGGGTGTCAGCGGTGCACAGTCTCGCAGCCCCAGCGACCGGAACGTCGGGTGGAGGACACCGGCGTTGAAGTCACCGGCCATGATCAGCGGCGCGGTCCCCTCCGTCACGCTGCGCAACTGCTCGAAATCATGGGTCCACAGCTGGATCTGACGCCCGTTGACCGGCGCGACGGTGTGCACACCCACCACCGTCACCCCCTGCTTGTCGACGACCGGTAGCTGGTGCAGTCCGGCCCGCAGCTGCGGGCCCACCGTCGCCGCCTCCCGCATGAGGACCGCCACCCCGGAACCACCGGTCTTGATCGGGGGACCGGTGATGGTCAGCCCGGTGGCTGAGGCCACGGCGGTGGCCTCATCGCGGGTGGTCTCCGCGAGCACCACCACATCGGGGGTGACCGCGGTGATCTCGGCGGACAGCTCATCCGGATCGGTGCGCTGATACTGGGTGTTCATCACCGCCACCCGGATGGCCCCATCCGGGGCGTCGGGCACCGGGCGCAGGTGGGGCACTTCCAGGAACACCAGCAACACCACCACGGCAGCCAGCCGTGTGCGCCACCCGGGCAGGATGAGGAGAACCAGCAGTGCCCCGCCGATCCAGGCGGTTGCCTGGATGGCGATCATGATCGGGTGGATGAACGGGATGATCGGGGTGAGCAGCCACAGGATGGCGATGGATGTGAGGATCCCCCGCAGCATCACTTCGTCCAGAAGTCGCTGGCGTTGAGCCCGAAACTGTAGAGTGCCCGGCGCACCACCGGCAGTGAGAGCCCGATGACCGAGGAGGGATCACCCTCGATGGCGTCGATGAACCACCCACCGAGGGCCTCCAGGGTGAAGGCCCCGGCGCACTGGAGGGGTTCACCGGACCGGGCGTAGGCCTCGATGTCGGTGTCGCTGGCATCGGCGAAGTGGATCGTCGTGCGTGACGCCTCCACCACGCGACGCTCCCCCAGGCAGATGGCATGCCCGGTGATCAGGTGGGCGGTCCGGCCACGCTGCTGCCGCCACCGCTCGATGGTGGCCTCCGGGGTGTGGGGTTTGCCCTGCAGCTGCCCGTCCAGGAGCAGCATGGAATCCCCGCCGATCACCACATCACCGGGGTGCTCCGGGGCGATGGCCTGGGCCTTGGCCAGGGCCAGGCGGGTGACGATCTCATCCGGTTCCGCCCCCGCCAGCTGCGCGATGATCGCATCCTCGTCCACGTGGGCGGGGTGGATCACCGGTTCCACACCGGCCTGCCGGAGGATCATGAGACGGGAGGGGGACTGGGAGGCGAGGACGATCTGCATGAGGACAGAGTCTAGTCATAACGACAAAGGACACCGTGATCCTGTTCGGATCACGGTGTCCCTGGTCCCGGGCGGTGGGACTCTAGTAGAAGCTCACGTTCTGGAAGGCGCTCGGGTTGTAGGTCGCCGGGCGCTGCAGACGCTCCTCCAGGCTGCCCCACCGGTTGCGGTCCCTCTCCACGGTGTCAGCGGAGGCCGCGGCCGCGGAGGCCAACCCCGCGAACAGGACGGTCAGTGCGGCCACCTGGGAATCATCCGGGTTGCCGGACAGCACCTGGAGGACGGGCTTCTGTGGTGCCTCGGGGGTGGTCTCTTCGGACATGGTTCTCCTTCAAGAAAATCTGTGGACAGCTGCGGACAAAGCCTTCTCCGGCGTGGTGCCGGAGGGGAAGACGGTTTACAGCGGGATGTTACCGTGCTTCTTGGCCGGGACGTTGACCACCTTGCGGTCGAGCAGACGCAGACCCTCGATGATCTGACCACGGGTCTCGGATGGTGGGATGACGGCGTCGACGTAGCCACGCTCTGCAGCCATGTACGGGTTGACCAGGGTCTCCTCGTACTCCTGCTCGTACTTCTTCATCAGCGCGGTGACATCCTCGCCGGCCGCTGCAGCCTGCTTGAGCTCCTTGCGGTAGATGAAGCCGACGGCACCGGAGGCACCCATGACGGCGATCTGCGCGGTGGGCCATGCGAAGACGAGGTCCGCACCCATGTCCTTGGAGCCCATCACGCAGTAGGCACCGCCGTAGGACTTGCGGGTGATCACGGTGATCTTGCCGACGGTGGCCTCGGCGTAGGCGTAGAGCAGCTTCGCGCCGCGACGGATGATGCCGTCGAACTCCTGGTTGGTGCCCGGGAGGAAGCCTGGGACGTCGACAAGCTCGATGATCGGGATGTTGAAGGCGTCACAGGTGCGGATGAAGCGGGCGGCCTTCTCGGATGCCTTGATGTCCAGGCAGCCGGCGAACTGCATCGGCTGGTTGGCCACGATACCCACGGCACGACCCTCGACGCGGGCGAAACCGCAGATGATGTTCTCGGCGTAACCCTCCTGGATCTCGAAGAACTCGGCATCATCGACGATGCGGGTGATGACGTCCTTCATGTCGTACGGCTGGTTCGGGGAATCCGGGATCAGGGTGTCGAGTTCGAGGTCGGTCTCGGTGATGTTCTCCTTGATGGAGCCCACCATGATGTCGGCGTCCTGGCGTGGGGTCTCCGCACGGTTGTTGGACGGCAGGTAGCTGACCAGCTCACGGACCCAGTCGAGGGCATCGGAGTCATCGGCTGCGGTGTAGTGCGAGGTGCCGGACTGGGCCATGTGGGTGTAGGCACCACCCAGTTCCTCCTGGGTGACCTCCTCGCCGGTGACGGTCTTGATCACGTCGGGGCCGGTGATGAACATCTTGGAGGTCTTGTCCACCATGATGATGAAGTCGGTCAGGGCGGGGGAGTACACATGGCCACCGGCGCAGGCACCCATGATGAGGGAGATCTGTGGGATGACACCGGATGCCTGGGTGTTGCGGTAGAAGATCTGGGAGTACAGGCCCAGGGAGACAACGCCTTCCTGGATGCGGGCGCCGGCGCCCTCGTTGATGCCGATGAGGGGGACACCGGTCTTGATGGCCAGGTCCATGATCTTGACGATCTTCTCGCCGTAGACCTCACCGAGGGCACCGCCGAAGATAGCGCCGTCCTGGGAGAAGACGCAGACCTTGCGTCCGTCGATGGTGCCGTAACCGGTGACCACACCGTCGGTGACCGGGCGCTTGGAGTCCAGGCCGAAGTTCTTGGAACGGTGGCGGGCGAGGGCATCGACCTCAACGAAGGAGCCCTCATCGAGCAGGTACTCGATGCGCTCGCGTGCGGTCTTCTTCCCTGCCTCGTGCACCTTCTCCACGGAGGCCTGACCCATGGGGGCCTGGGTCTCGGAAAGGCGGGCGCGGAGATCCGCGAGTTTGCCGGCGGTGGTGGTCAGATCAGGTGCTGTCGTTGCTGCAGTCATGGTTTCTTAGTCTAAATCCTGGTGTGAGTTCGTGAGTAATGCGGGGACTTGTTCACGGTGAGGTCCGTCACGCCGGAATCAGGCTGGGCTGGTTCCGATCCCCTGGTGAGGGGACTGTGGCGGCACATGAATTTACGACCGGTTGGGACATCGCGGGGTCCGCGATGCTCACCCTTCGCTAAGGGGAATGCTAGTTCACCAGGCCCCTTATTTCCCAGATTTGCCCGGTCGATCTGCCCACACTTCATCAAAAGTGCAGCGTATGGCCTATGTGACCTCCTCCCCCCCGTGAGGTGGAAAGTGACCCCACCCAGGTGCGACTCAGGGTATGTGGCAGGGTTCAACCAGGGGAGTTGGCGCGGGCGCAGATCACATCCGCAGATCGCATCACAGGGCAGGGGGCCGGGCGTCGGCAGGCGCGGAAAACGCACAGCGCCCGCACCTGCCAGCAAAGGGCCGTGGGTGCGGGCGTAGGGGGTGGTCCCGGGTGCTTACAGTGGCATGTTGCCGTGCTTGCGGGCAGGGCGGGAGACATTCTTGTGCTTGAGCAGACGCAGGTTGCGTGCGATCTGGCCACGGGTCTCGGACGGCAGGATCACCGCGTCGATGAGGCCACGCTCGGCCGCCAGGTACGGGTTGAGCATGTGGTCCTCGTACTCACGCTCGAAGGACTGGGCCAGGGCGACGGTGTCCAGGCCCTTGGCATCAGCGGCCATGAGCTCCTTGCGGTAGATGAACTGGACCGCGCCGGCGGCACCCATGACGGCGATCTGCGCGGTCGGCCAGGCCAGGTTGATGTCTGCGCCCAGACCCTTGGATCCCATGACACAGTACGCACCGCCGTAGGCCTTGCGCATGGTCACGGTGATCTTCGGGACGGTGGCCTCACCGTAGGCGTAGAGCAGTTTGGCGCCACGACGCAGGATGCCGCCGTACTCCTGGCCGGCACCGGGGAGGAAGCCGGGGACGTCGACAAGCATGACGATCGGGATGTTGAAGGCATCGCAGGTGCGGACGAAGCGGGCTGCCTTCTCGGAGGAGTCGATGTCCAGGCAGCCGGCGAACTGGGTCGGCTGGTTGGCGACGAAACCGACGGACTGGCCCTCGATGCGGCCGAAGGCGATGACGACATTCTCGGCTCGGTCGGCCTGGATCTCCAGGTACTCACCGTCGTCGGTCAGGCACTGGATGACGTCGCGGACATCATAGGGCACGGTGGCGGAATCCGGGATGATCTCATCCAGCTTCAGGTCATCGGCGGTGATGTTCTCGGCGATGCCACCGTCCTCCTCGTCGAACTCCTCCACCGGGGCGTAGGAGCGATTGTTGGAGGGCAGGAAGGAGATGAGGTCCTGGACCCAGTCGAGGGCCTCCTCATCGGTGGCGGCGGTGTAGTGGGAGTTGCCGGCGGTGACCATGTGGGTGGTTGCTCCGCCGAGCTCCTCCTGGGTGATCTCCTCGCCGGTGACGGTCTTGATCACATCGGGGCCGGTGACGAACATCTTCGAGGTCTTGTCCACCATGACCACGAAGTCGGTCAGGGCCGGGCCGTAGGCGTTGCCACCGGCGCAGGCACCCATGATCACGGAGATCTGCGGGATCACGCCGGAGGCCTGGATGTTCTGATAGAAGGTCTGGGAGATGAAGTCGAGGGAGACCGCACCGTCCTGGATGCGGGCACCTGCACCCTCGTACAGGCCGATGAGTGGGCGGCCGGTGTCGATGGCCAGCTCCATGATCTTGATCATCTTCTCGCCGTAGACCTCACCGAGTGCGCCACCGAAGACGGTGCCGTCCTGGGAGAAGATGCAGACCTCGCGGCCGTCGATGGTGCCCCAGCCGGTGACGATGCCGTCGGTGGCCGGTCGCTTGTTGCCCAGGCCGAACGCGGTGGTGCGGTGGCGTGCGAGCTGATCGGTTTCGATGAAGGAGCCTTCATCGAGCAGGTAGTCAAGTCGTTCGCGCGCGGTGAGGCGGTTGGCCGCGTGGACCTTCTCTACGGCCTTTTCACCCATGGGGAAGTGGGCTTCCGCCCGGCGGGCCTTCAGGTCGGCGATCTTGCCGGCGGTGGTGTTGATGTCTGGCAGGTTAGCGACGTCAATCAAAGGTGAGGAAATGGTCATGTTTTGGAATGGTAGCCGTACCCGGGGGTATCGTCCACAATCATTTCTCCATGAAATAGGTCACATTCCGGATCCTCCCTGCACAGCGATAGTTTTTCAGCATGAAACTATCCCCACCGTGTCGGAGCAATGCCGTGTCCACGGTGGGGAACCGGGTGCTCGGACGTCACCTGTCGCTGCCCTCCATGGCCGCGCCGCTGCCTGTTCCACAGGTGGATCCCGCCGGTCTGAATGAGATCGGTTTTTCCCGTGTTTCCCGTGGTTTCCGCAGGTATGGGGCATGGGTCCGGGAGGTGGTGGAGCCCGGATCCCGGGGCGAATGTGGTCGGAATGACAGCCCCGGCGGCAGGGGATGTGGGACACGGTTCGCTGCTGATGGACTCCCGATTGAACACCGCTCAGCTGCGGGACTAGATTGACCCCTATGACTTCCAGCACCGGCGACTTTCCGCCCTCCCGTCAGCCACTCGACATCACCCGGCTCCGCGCGGCCCTGGTGGACCACGGTCCCTATACCCGGGTGGATTACACCCCGACGACGGGATCCACGAATGGGGATCTCCTGGATGCGGACCGGGAGGGGGCCCCGGACTGGACCGTGGCCACCACCGATTACCAGGACCGCGGACGTGGGCGTCTGGGCCGGCCGTGGACCGCGCCGGAGGGATCGCAGGCGATCTTCTCCGTACTGTTCCGCCCCCGTCCCTCCCTCCTCGAACACCTGGGCACCGTCCCACTGGCCTGCGGGTTGGCGCTCATCGACACCCTCCGGTCTTTCGGTGTGGATGGGGTGGGGTTGAAATGGCCCAATGATGTCCTCATCAACGGACGTAAACTCTGCGGCATCCTGGTGGAGGCGACCTCCCTGGACACCACGCCCGCCGTGGTCATCGGCATCGGCATCAACCTGAACCTCACCACGGGGGAACTGCCGGTTCCCCATGCCACCTCCCTGGCGTTGGAGGGCTATGACATCGACCGCACCGATCTGCTCATCAGGGTGCTCGGGCACATCCACGCCCGGATCAGTGACTGGGAACGCGGGGAGACCGTATGGCTGGATGACTACCGTGCGGTGTGCTCCAGCCTCGGGCAGGATGTCCGGGTGATCCTGCCCGGCGACCGGGAACTGCTCGGCGTGGCCGTCGGGATCGCGGAGGGGGGACAGCTGATGGTCAGGGATGAGGAGGGGACGATCCACACCCTCAGTGCCGGGGAGGTGACCCACCTGCGTCTGCAGTAGGGTGGAAAACATGTCGGGGAAAGTAATGAATAAGAGGATCACCGATCAGGAACATGTCTATGTGGATCTGACGTCCCCACTGTCGGCCATGCTCTTTCCTGTGATGGAACTGATTCTCATCACCGGTGTGTGCTGGATGGCCATCGGGTATCTCGATCGTCTGCCCGACCGGTTCGGTTATGTCCCCGCCACCGATTTCCCGGAGGGCACCCGCGAGGTGGTCCTGGGGATCTGGGCGGTGCTCGCACTGTGGCGTTTCCTCCTGCCCCTGCTGCGCCAGCGTCGCTACCGGGTCACCGTCACCGACCGGAAACTCCTGGTCCGCCCCTCCGGCCTGCGCTCCCGTTATGATTCCATCCCCATCAACTATGTCCGCGGTGTGCAGCGCCGACGCAACACCCTCATCCTGGGGGTCGGGGGCCAGTCCCGTCCGTATGTGATGGCGGATGTGCCCAAGGCACGCAAGGTGGAATCGGTGCTCAGGGGTCTGCAGCGCTGGTAGGCATTGCCGGTAGGGATCGTGGTGCCCGGCTGGCTATAGTTAGGCACTGTGACTTTAAACGAGACGAACACCAGTCCAGACAACGGTGACGGCAACCCGGCGGCACACGCACCGGGCATGCCCGTCGTGGCTGTGATCGGCGACGGTCAGCTTGCCCGCATGATGCACACCGAGGCCATCGAACTCGGCCAGTCGGTCCGCCTGCTCGCCGGTGCGGCGGATGCCTCCGCTGCCCAGGTCGCCGCCGACGTGGTCATCGGTGACTACACCAACATCGATGATCTGCGTCGTGCACTCAAGGTCGCCGATGTCATGACCTTCGACCACGAGCATGTGCCCACCGAGCACCTGCGCCAGCTGATCTCCGAGGGTGTCAATGTCCAGCCGGGCCCCGATGCCCTGGTCAACGCCCAGGACAAGCTGGTCATGCGTAAACGCCTGCGTGAGCTGGGCGCACCGGTGCCACCGTTCGCCGCGATCGACAGCCTCGAGGATGCACTCGCCTTCTCCGAGGCCGTGGACGGGCAGGTGTGCCTCAAGGCCCGTCGCGGTGGTTATGACGGCCACGGCGTGTGGTTCCCGGAGGGGCGGGATGAGTTGGAGGAACTCGTCGTCAAGCTCCTGGACGCCGGCACCGCACTGATGGCGGAGAAGAAGGTCACGCTGGCCCGGGAGCTGTCCGCGATGGTCGCGCGCACCCCGTCCGGGGAGACGGCCGCGTGGCCGGTTGTGGAATCGGTGCAGCGCGGTGGGGTGTGCGCCGAGGCCGTGGCCCCCGCGCCGGAGCTGTCGCCGCAGCTGCAGGACTCCACCCGCGGGCTGGCCGAGCGCATCGCCACCGAACTGGGTGTCACCGGTGTCCTCGCCGTCGAGCTGTTCGAGACCCGCGATGCCAACGGCCAGCCGGAGATCTTTGTCAATGAGCTGGCCATGCGCCCGCACAACACCGGCCACTGGACCCAGGACGGGTGTGTGACCAGCCAGTTCGAGCAGCACCTGCGCGCCGTGCTCGATTACCCGCTCGGCTCCACCGACACGCTCGCCACCTACACCGTCATGGCCAATGTCCTGGCCGCCGACGTGGATCCGGCCGAGCCGATGGCGCGCCGCATGGCCGAGGTGTGGAAGCGGTACCCGAATGCCAAGATCCACCTCTACGGCAAGGGGTTCCGCCCGGGCCGCAAGATCGGACACGTCAACATGGTCGGTGAGGATCTGGCGACCGTGCGCGCCGAGGCCCGCGCCGCGGCCAACTACCTGGTCAACGCCACCTGGGCGTAGAACCACGCTTGTCGACGCCCACCCCCACCCACGGGGTCGGGCGTGCCACGGGTGGCACGGTTGCCGGTGGGCCCGGCGGGCCGGTTAGACTTTCCCGTGACAAACCTTTCATGGCGTAACTGGAGGAAGAACACAATGACACCACTCGTCGGGCTCATCATGGGATCTGATTCGGACTGGGACACCGTCGCCCCGGCCGCCGAGGCCCTCGCCGAATTCGGCATCCCCTTCGAGGTCGGCGTGCTCTCCGCCCACCGCACCCCGGAACGCATGCTGGCCTACGCCAAGTCAGCCCACGAGCGTGGCCTCAAGGTCATCATCGCCTGCGCCGGCGGGGCCGCCCACCTGCCCGGCATGGTCGCTGCCGCCACCCCGCTGCCCGTCATCGGCATCCCGCGGGCACTGAAGGACCTCGACGGCATGGACTCCCTGCTGTCCATCGTGCAGATGCCCGCCGGTGTGCCCGTGGCGACCGTCTCCATCGGTGGTGCCAAGAACGCCGGCCTGCTCGCCGTGCGGATCCTCGGTGCGGGTGACCCCGCACTGGTGCAGAAGATGGCCGACTACCAGGCTGACATGGCAGCCCAGGTGGAGGCCAAGGACGAGGCGCTCAAACAGCGCCTCATGGGCGAATAGATCACCCCCGACACCGTGAACCCGATTCTCGTGCTCGGCTCCAGGGTGGTCAACGGGCACGTCAATGCGCTCCTGGCCTCCCGGCTGGATCGCGCTGCCGAGCTGGCGGGCGCGTCCGGGGCGGTTGCGGTGGTGGTCAGTGGACGGGGTGAGGCCGCCGCGATGGCCGACTACCTGCGCGACCTCGGGGTGGAGACCATCATCGAGGAACCCCACGCCACCAGCACCAATGAAAACCTGGAAAACGCCCACGCACTCCTGCCGGACACCCGGCGGTGGACCGTGGTCACCAGTGACTTCCACGCCTGGCGCACCTACCTGTGGGCCTGGCACCTGGGCATCCCCATCACCGTGGTCACCGCCCCCACACCCCTGAGCGTGCGTACCCAGATGTTCCTCCGTGAATGCCTGGCCCTGCCGCATTCCGCCCTGCGTGTGCTGTGGCGGAAGATCGTGGGTTAGCCACCCGTCACGTCGTAGGTCACCTCAACGAACTGACCCAGGGGGCGGGTACCCACCAGTGTGAGACGGTCACTTTCCAGGCGTCTGGGCAGCGTCGGCCTGCCGGACGGCAGAAACACCGGCGCGATGGTGAGGATGATCCGGTCCAGGGCTCCGGTGTCCAGGAACTGACCCGCCAGATCACCGCCACCCATCACCCAGATATCCCCCGGGGTCTCCCGGATCCGGGGTAGCACCCCGGACACCGGTGAGTTGACCACGCGGACGTGGGTGTCCGGGTGGGTCGGCAGTGTCCTGGAGGAGAACACCCAGATCGGGCGGTCACCATAACTCTCGTTCAACCGGGTGGGGGAGTCGAGGGCGTCCAGCAACCATTCATAGGTGGTGGAGCCCATGACTACAGCGCCGACGCTATCGAGGAATGTGGTGATATCCGCTTCCGTCTCGGCGGATCCGGGGACGTCGAAGAGCCACTGCAGGGAATCACGGTCATCTGCGAGAAAGCCGTTGACCGTGGTGGCGGCGTTGTAGACGATGGCCATGGGTGCTTAAGCCCCCGTCCGGGGAGATCGGTCGCGCCGGGCCCGCCACAGGCTCACCGTCGCCAGCACCAGCAGCAGGGCCAGCAGTGCCGGCCAGACCTTCGGTTCGGGCTGGAGCACATTGATCACGGCCTGGATCACCGACAGGAAGGCGAAGAACCCCAGGAACCCGATGAATGCATCGAGCTGGAGGGCTCGGCGTTTGTGTTCGGACTGGTCCCTGGGTTCGTTCGTGCTCATGACCGACAGTCTAGGCCTTCACACCACCCGCGGTCAGGCCGGAGACGATGCGTCGCTGGAAGATGAGCACCATGATGATCAGTGGGACGGTGACCAGGGCACCGGCTGCCATCACCGAGGCATACGGGTACTCGAAGGAACTCGGCCCGGAGAAGCGGGCGATGGCCACGGTGACCGGTTCGGTGGCGGTGGTGGACAGCTGACGGGCCAGCATGAACTCATTCCACGAGGCGATGAACGCCAGGATCGCGGTGGTGAACAGCGCCGGGGCGGCCAGGGGTAACAGGATCTTGCGGAAGGCCTGCCCCCGGGTCGCGCCGTCCACACGGGCGGCCTCCTCGAGCTCCCACGGCAGCTGGCGGAAGAAGGACACCAGGGTGTAGATGGTCAGCGGCAGGGCGAAGGAGATGTTCGGGATGATCAGCGCCTGGTAGGTGCCGATCCAGCCGATGTTGCCGAACAGCTGGAACAGCGGGGTCACCAGGGCGATACCCGGGAACATCGAGGCCGCCAGGATGATGCCGGTGATGATCCCCTTACCGGGGAAGTCCAGGCGTGCCAGCGCATAGGCGGTGAACACGCCCACGATCACCGCGAGGGCGGTGGTGGTGAGACTGACGATCAGCGAGTTGCCGATCGCCGCCAGGAAGTTGTTGCCCTTGTCGGTGGCCAGCGCATCCCGGAAGTTCTGCAGGGTCACGTGCGTGGGCCAGGGGGTGGTGTCGAAGGTGTGGCGGGAATCCCGCAGTGCAGTGACCACCATCCAGTAGAACGGCGCCAGCCCCCAGAACAGGATGAACACCACGCCTGCGTAGTTGAGGATTAGGTTCTTGGTCTTGCGTTTCATGATGATGCCACCTCACTTGCCACCGCGGCACCGGTGATGCCGACGCCTGCCCCGGCAACAGCCGCGCCCTTCCGGCCGGGCCTGCGCCACCGCCGCCTGTTCTTCTCCGTTCCGCGCTGCCCGGAAACATCCGCCCCGAGGAACCGGATCATGACGAAGGCCACGAAGAAGATGAGCAGGAAGATCAACGTCGACAGCGCGGAGGCCGAGTTGAAGTTGTTCTGACGCATGTCCTCGACCACCAGCTGGGAGATCACGGCGGTGGGGGAGTTCGAGGAGGCGGAGATCATGATCACCGGCAGGTCGTACATGCGCAGGGCATCCAGGGTGCGGAACAGCACCGCGACCATCAGGGCCGGTTTGACCAGGGGGAGGGTGATCCTGGTGAACTGCTGCCAGGCGCTGGCCCCGTCCACACGGGCGGCCTCATAGGTGCCCTTGGGGATCATCTGCAGCCCGGCGAGGATGAGCAGCGCCATGAACGGGGTGGTCTTCCAGACATCGGCGAGGATGACCGCGGCGCGTGCCGCCCACGGATCGGTGGTCCAGCTGATATTGAGTCCGAAGAGTTCATTGATGATGCCCCGTGGGGCGAACAGGAACTGCCACAGCTTCGCGGTGACCGCCGTCGGGATCGCCCACGGGATCAGGACCGCGGCGCGGACGAGGGCCCGGCCGCGGAACTCCTTGCTCATGATCAGGGCCATGACCATACCCAGGATGGTCTCCAGGGTGACGGTGACCACGGTGAAGAACAGGGTGATGCGCAGGGCCGGCCAGAAGTCGGTGGCCAGGGTACCGGGCGGACAGGTACCCACGGTGCCGTCGGGGGACATGCAGCGTTGGGTGAGCCAGTACAGGTAATTGTCGAAACCGGCGAAACCACCGTCGGTGAACAACCCGGTGGTGGGATCGAGACCCTTGTCCGCCTGGAAGGACAACCAGACGGCACGGACGATGGGGTAGCCGATCACCACCGTCAGGACAATCATGGCTGGCGCGATCAACCATGCGGCTGATCGCGCCTGTTTCATCTTGGCCATGTCACCAGTGCTCCTTGGGGTAGAGGGGATGGATGGGAAAAGAAGAGAAATCAGGAAAAGTGTTACTTGGATCATAGAACCCTGGTGTCAGTGAGGGAACAGTAACCCCACCTCCGTTCCACCCTCTACCTCCGGTTAACAAGGCTCCCTAGCGATGTAGATCCCTGCCGAGGACCACCCCGTGTTCCAACCAGGCCTTCAGACCGGTGAGCATGGTGGTCCACCGGTGGCATTCGCGCAGCGCTTTCCTGGTGCCGGCGGTGGTGGGAGGCCACCCTGATTCCGTGATGGTCAGTTTGGTGCGGGTGAAGTCATTGGCGGGTTCGAAGGCGAACTCCACCGTGGTGCTCCCGGCGGGTTCACCCGCATCGGGGCTGGACCACTCCAGGATCAGACACCGGGAATGCGCCGCCTGGAGGACCTCGACGGTGCAGGGGCCGGACCCATCGTCGAAGTCCCAGGTCACCGTCGCGCCGGCGCTCATCCTGCCCTGTGCCCCGCCGGTGGCGAAATGTCGGGAGAGTTGACGGTGATCGACGATGGCCTCATAGACCTGGACGGGGCACCGGGAGATGAATCCGGAGATGGTGTAGGACAGCATCTCGGGTGTCTCGGGGGAGCGCTGGTGTGACATGGGGTCCTCCTCAGGGACGTTGGATCCGACACTTGAGCAGACACGTGATCCGACACTGGGAAAGCAGTTGGGTGACAACACCTGTTCCCGCCCAGACTATGACAAAACCCCGGTCACCTGGTGGGTGACCGGAGTGTCATGGGGTGGGGGTGTCCCTGTCGCTCTAGGAGGCGTTCTCGATTGCTGCCTTCATGTCAGCGGTGGCCTGGTCGACGTCGACGTTGCCGTTGATGGCTGCGTAGGCGTTGTCCTGGATGGCCTTGGAGATGGCGGTGTAGAACGGGGAGACCGGACGCGGTGCCGCGTTCTCCAGGGATTCCTTCAGCGCGGGCAGGTATGGGTACTGCTCGATCAGTTCCTCATCGTCGTAGATGGAGGCGAGCACCGGTGGGAAGGAGTTGTCGGCGAACCAGGTCTGGTTCTCCTCGTTGATGATGAACTCGATGAAGTCGCGGGCGGTTGCCTTGTTCTCCGAGTTGATGTTGATGGCGTTGTTGTAGCCACCGAGGGTGGACACACCCACGCCGTCCTTGCCCACGAGTGGCTGGACCTCGAACTTGCCGGCGGTGGCCTCGGAGTCCTCGGCGTTGGTGTACATGTACGGCCAGTTGATGGCGTAGGCGGTCTCACCGGCGGTGAAGGCCAGGTTGGTCTCCTCCTCGGTGGCTGCGGTGGACGCGGACGAGATGGTGCCGTCCTCGTAGGCGTCGACAAGCGCCTGCAGGCCCTCCTTCGACTCGTCGGAGTCGACGACCACGGTGGTGCCGTCATCGTCCAGGACGGAACCGCCCCAGCCCTCCATGAAGCCGATGGTGTTGACGGTCAGGCCCTCGTACTGCTTGAGCTGGGTGGTCAGGCAGTCAACCTCGGCCTCCTCCGCCAGGGTGCAGGATTCGACGAGGTCAGCCCAGTTCTCCGGGGCCTCGGGGATGATCTCGGTGTTGCGGTAGAGCAGCTGGCCGTTGGTGTTCTGCGGCAGTGCGTAGAGGGTGTCCATGTATGTGGCGGATTCCACGGTGGCCTCAAGCAGCCCGGAGGTGTCGACCTCGAGTTCCCCCTCAAGCGGCGCGAGCCACTGGTTGGCGGCGAAGTCGGCGGTCCAGATGACATCGAGGGCCATGACGTCATAATCGGAGTTGCCGGCCTGGAGGGACTGCACGAGGGTCTCGCGCTGGGCGTCGGCCTCACCGGCGAGTTCGTTGAGGGTCACCTCCTGGTCGGGGTTCTCCTCGTTCCACTTCTCGATCACGGGAATGATCTTGTCGGTGTCGTTCTTGCCCATGGCGAAGGTAATCGGGCCGCGGCCCTCCTCACCCGAGGCGGCGGTGGTGGCTTCGGTGTCATTGGTGCTGGTGTCGGTCGTGCCGGCATCGTCGGCGGTGTCATTGCCACAACCGGCCAGGGCGATGGCGGCGATCAGGCTGGTTGCGGCCAGCGATACGCCGGTCTTGCGGGAAAACTTGGACATGGTGGGTCACCTTTCTCTGCAACAGGTGACTTCAATCTAATGACTTTCGCCACTTTCCCGCACCGGTTTACCTCAAATCACCCCCGTGCCGGGGGCAGTGCTTGACGACGCCGCGACCCCCACCGTGGTCACCCTCAGCTGAGCCGGTAACCGCTGGTCGGGTCGAAACGGTGTGAACCCGCCGGGTCGAAGGCGAACCGCACCCGGTCACCCGGCGCGGGCACCACGGCGTCCTCCCAGCGCGCCACCAGGCGGTTGCCGTCGCAGGTGGCGTAAACATAGGACTCGGAACCGAGCTCCTCGACGATGTCCACCGTCCCGTCCACCACGGTGTAACCGGCCGGGGCCTCGCCGGTGACCACCAGCATGGATTCCGGACGCACACCCAGGGTCACACCGTCGTAGGGGAAGAGATTCATCGATGGGGAGCCGATGAAACCGGCGACGAACGCATTGACCGGGGTGTCGTAGAGCTCCCGGGGTGGGGCCACCTGCTGGAGCAGTCCGTCCTTGAGCACCGCGACGCGGTCGCCCATCGTCATGGCCTCCACCTGATCATGGGTGACATAGACGGTGGTGGTACCCAGGCGACGCTGCAGTGCGGCAACTTCCGCGCGCGTCTGCACACGCAGTTTGGCATCGAGGTTGGACAGGGGCTCATCCATGAGGAAGACCTTCGGGTTGCGCACCAGGGCCCGGCCCATGGCCACACGCTGGCGCTGACCACCGGAGAGGTCCTTCGGTTTGCGGTCCAGGTAGTCGGTGAGGCCGAGGATCTCGGCGGCCTCCCGGACCTTGGCGTCGATCTCCGCCTGGGGCAGTTTGGCCAGTTTGAGGGCGAAACCCATATTCCGCGCCACGGACATGTGGGGGTAGAGGGCGTAGTTCTGGAACACCATCGCGATGTCACGCTCCGCAGGTTCCTGACTGGTGACATCCTGCCCGTCGATGCGGATCACACCGGATTCGACCTCCTCGAGCCCGGCGAGCGCTCGCAGCGTGGTTGATTTTCCACACCCCGACGGGCCGACGAGTACGAGGAATTCACCGTCGGCTATCTCGAGGTCGAGCTCATGGACGGTGGGGCGCTCCGCACCGGGGTACCGGATGGAGACTTTGTCAAAGGAAACAGTGGCCATAACCTATGAAGTTAGCAGTGTCACACCCAGTTGTGTACCTGTGGGCCGGCCACATTCTCAGACCCGTGCGGTGACCTTCTCCGCGGTCGCGATCTGATCCAGACGCTGGGTATCCACCATCCCGGCAACCACCACCGCGGAACCCCCCATCGCCAGTGGGGCCAGAACATGGGCGGTGAAACTGTCCAGGTCGGTCCACCCGGTGCTCAGCAGGCGGGTCCCCGGCGGCACCTCGGTGTCCCCGACAATCTCCGGCAGGGTGCGGGTGGGTTGGAAGAACTGGTCACCGTAGAACCGGACGGTGGGTCCGAAATCGATGGCACCCCGGGGGAGCTCACCGCCGCTCTCCACCACGCCACGGCCGAAGGGATCCTCACTGACCAGCACGATATCCCCGGTGCCCTGGTTAGCCGCGAACCGGTCGCGGGAGGTGAAGACCACATCTGCATCCCCGCCCCCGAACGTCACCCGGACATCGGCGGCGTAGGCGCCGAGGGTGATCACCGCCGCCTGCCAGCTCACGGGCAGATCGACCGCGACGGTCGAATCCTCATCGAGGTCGAGTTCCTCCAGGAGCATATTGCCCACCTTCGATGCCCAGTTGTCCAGGGTGATGGCGGAGAAATCGAGCCGTGCCCCGGTGTTTTCGTTGTAGACCGTCAGACGGGGGGATGCAGGATCGGAGGCGAGAAGGTGGGAGAGCAGTTCCATACCCTCAAGGGTAGGGAAAACACCCGGTGTTGTGCAGCCGGGGTGAATCAGGCGTCGATAAGCTCCCGGCACACCGTCGGACTAGTTGACGCAGCGCGGGCCGTCCCCGCCGGCATCGATCTCCGGGCTGAGGATCGGCTCGCCGGAGGCATCACCCCCGGGCTGGCCCACGGGGGTGGAGGTGGGTTCGGAGACGGTCTCCGCGGTAGGGCCGGCGTAGTCAATGTGGGAGATGACGATGATGGTGTCCGCATCCAGGGAGGCGTTTGCCACGATCGGCAACCCACCCAGCTCCGCCGCGATGGCCTCCGCCTGCGGATCGGTCGGGTCTGCGGCCAGCACCTGGGACTCGTAGTAGAGACCGTCGATGGCGTTGCCGATCTCCTCGATGGTGTAGCCGAGTCCCTCGAGATGACCGGCAACCCCACCTGCAAGTCCCGCCTCCCCGGAGGCGTTGAGCACATGGACCATGGTGTCCGCATTGGCTGTGGCCTCCCCGGTGGCCTCCCCGGATGCGTCCCCGTCGGAGGTGGTCTCTTCCGGTTCGTCCCCGCCCAGGGCATCCTCGAAGAAGGCATGTACCTGGTCCAGGTCGACGGTGACCACGGACTCGCCATAATCACCGACACCGTCGATGGAGGTCACCGGGATGGTGGTGAAGGTGACATTGCCCCCGGCGAGGTTCTGCAGCTGGGTGGCAAACCCCATGACGTCCCAACCCTCATCGATGATCACCGAGCGCATCACCGCATCAGCCAGAGCGGAGAGCTTCCCCGGGTTGGTCAATGTGCCGGACGAGAGGATCTGGTTGACCAGTGAGGCCATGAAGGCCTGTTGGCGCACGATGCGGTCGAGATCCCCGCGGGGGAGTCCGTGGCGCTGGCGGACAAAGGACAGGGCATCGGAACCGCCGAGCGTCTGGCGTCCGGCATCGAAATCCGCGCCTGACAGCGGCTCGTTGACCGGCTCATTCAGACAGACCTCAACACCGCCGACGGCATCGGTGAGCAGCACGAAACCCAGCAGGCCGATCTCCGCGTAGTGGTCGACGGTGATACCCGTGAGGTTGGAGACGGCATCGATCAACCCCTCACGTCCGGCCTCCTTGGACCGGGATTCCAATTCCGACTCATTGGTGAAACCCTGTTCCACCAGTTCGGTGTGGCGGGCATCCTTGTACGCGCCGTACACACCGTTGATCTTCATGTTGCCGTACTCATCATCATGGATGTAGGTGTCGCGTGGGATGGAGACAGCGGACGCGGAGGACCCGTCATTGGGCACGCGAATGACCATGATGGTGTCGGTGTTGTCATTTTCCTCATCCCCGGCACGCAACATGGCCAACTCCTCGTCCGAGAGGGTGTTGCCCTGGGCATCGGAACGGGAATCGGAACCGACCAGGAGGATATCGGTGGCACCGTCCAAGGACTGGCCGTCCCGGACGCCCGCGCCACCACCGAGCGTGAGATTGCCGGCATTGGCCACATCACCGATGCTTCCCACCGCGAAATACCCCAGCCCGGAGATGAGCAGCACCAGGACGGAGAGGAACGCCACAACACTGCGGACAACGACGGGCCCGGCCTGTTTCGTGCTCTGCACGGCGACAGGAGCCGCCTGGATATCCCTGACTGGACGGTACTTTTCGGTCACTGCGATGTGAACCCTTCACAGATGGATGGTGTGCGGGCACCTGGGTGATCCACGGCGGACGGTGATCCCCGATGATCAGGCTGCCCCTGGGCTAGGACCCCGGGGACTTGGAACCCCCGGGGGATTGAGACTCTGTCTAGGGATTCTAGGACACCCGGAGCGCAACTCCGCATTTTTAACCCGGGGCTTGCGGGAGTGGCGGGGCTGCAACCGGGGGCCCACCGGCTAAGCTCTGGTGGCTGTGAACAATCCCAACCCACCCATCGCCGTGATCACGGTGACGTACTCACCCGGGGAACACCTGGCGTCATTCCTGGACTCGCTCCCGGCGGCGACATCCCGGGATGCCGTGGTCATCATGGCGGATAACGGATCAGTCGATGGTGTCCCGGAGAAGGCCGCCGCGGACCGCGCGAATGTGGAATTCCTGCCCACCGGCGGCAACCTCGGTTATGGCACCGGGGTCAATGTTGCGGCACGGGCCCTGCGGGCGCGGCGTGAGGCCGGGGAGATCGATGATGAGTTCTTCATCGTGTCCAACCCCGATGTCATCTTCGGCGAAGGGTCCATCGACGAGATGATCGACTGCGCCCGGAGGCACGACCGGGCGGGCAGCATCGGCCCGCTGATCCGTGAACCGGACGGCTCCATCTACCCCAGTGCCCGTGCCGTTCCGACCCTGAGCAACGGCATCGGACATGCCCTGTTCAGCTCCATCTGGAAATCCAACCCCTGGTCCGCGCACTACCGCGACGCCGGGAACATGGAGGACGAACGCACCGCCGGATGGCTGTCCGGATCCTGTCTGCTGCTGCGGTGGGACGCATTCGATCACATCGGTGGGTTCGACGAGCGCTACTTCATGTACATGGAGGACGTGGACCTCGGTGACCGCCTCGCACGCGCCGGGTATGACAATGTGTTCTGTCCCTCCGCTGAGATCACCCACGCACAGGGGCATGTGGCCTCACAGCACCCGGAGATCCTCCTGCCGGCGCATCATGAGAGTGCCTACCGCTTCCAGGCTGACCGCCTTCCGCATCGCTGGCAGGCTCCGATCCGGCTCGTTCTGCGGCTCGGTCTGGCCGCCCGGGCGGTGGCTGCCATCATGGCGGCCAAGCTGCGCAACTAGGGTAATTGGCACACAGGCCACTTCATCCGCCGGTTGTTTGGCCGGTATTCATCAAGACTTCATGTAATAGTCATCGTTTCTGTGTCCCCCTGGGGAATATTCCAACCATATTCACGTCACGTCACGTCACGTCCCGGCCCCGGGGCCCACGGTTCGATCACATTCAATGCAGAGAGTGAAACAAGGATTCTATGTCTAGTTCTGAGAAAAACGGCTCCCTGGATGCATCCGCAGGTGCGTCTGTTGATGTGGATGCCGTCATCCTCGTCGGTGGTAAGGGAACCCGACTCCGCCCCCTGACGAACAACACCCCGAAGCCGATGCTCCCCACGGCCGGGCACCCGTTCCTCAAGCATCTGCTGGCGAGGATCAAAGCCGCCGGTATCACCCACGTGGTGCTGGGAACATCCTTCAAGGCGGAGGTGTTCGAGGATTACTTCGGGGACGGCTCGGATCTGGGACTTGAGATCGAGTACGTCGTGGAGGATCAGCCCCTGGGGACCGGTGGCGGTATCCGCAATGTCTATGACAAGCTCCGTCATGACACCGCCGTGGTATTCAACGGCGATGTGCTCTCCGGTGCGGACCTCGGTGACATTCTGGCCACCCACCGCGAGAAGGAGGCCGACCTGACGATGCACCTGGTGCGCGTTGCCAACCCCCGTGCCTTCGGGTGTGTCCCCACCGATGCCGATGGCCGGGTCCTGGAATTCCTGGAGAAGACCGAGGACCCGCCGACCGATCAGATCAACGCGGGTTGTTATGTCTTCCAGCGGGAGCTCATCGCCTCCATCCCGGCCGACCGTGTGGTGTCGGTGGAACGGGAGACGTTCCCCCAGCTCCTGCAGGAGGGCAGGCGTGTCTACGGGCACGTGGACACCTCCTACTGGCGTGACATGGGCACCCCGCAGGATTTCGTCCGTGGATCCAGTGACCTGGTCCGGGGTATCGCATTCTCCCCCCTCCTGGAGGGGCAGACGGGGGAGGAGTTGGTTGATCCTTCCGCCGGTGTGCGTGACGGGGTGATCCTCCTGGGTGGCACGGTCGTGGGGCGGGGCACGGAGATCGGTGCGGGCTGCCGCCTGGACGGCACGGTTGTCT
The DNA here is from genome assembly GCF_000011305.1 of Corynebacterium efficiens YS-314. Taxonomy (NCBI): domain Bacteria; kingdom Bacillati; phylum Actinomycetota; class Actinomycetes; order Mycobacteriales; family Corynebacteriaceae; genus Corynebacterium; species Corynebacterium efficiens. The sequence goes on from NC_004369.1 coordinate 810,320, forward strand.
TCGACGGTGTCACCATCGAGCCGGGGGCCTTCATCGAGAATTCCATCATCTCCTCCGGTGTCCGCATCGGTGCCAACGCCCATATCTCGGGGTGTGTGATCGGTGAGGGGGCGCAGATCGGTGCCCGGTGTGAGCTCAGTTCGGGCATGCGTGTGTTCCCGGGTGTCGTCATTCCCGATGGTGGTATCCGATTCTCCTCGGATCAGTAGTGTGACGACGGATGCCGGGCGGTGGTGTTCTCGTCTCTCTTGACATCACCTGGGTGGGACCGTGGGTGTCGGGATCGCCAAACCGTCTTTTGTCCCGCATGCGGGCAACACGCCGATGTAGTGCTGGATTGGTGTCAATCCTCACGGATGCCACCATATGTGGTACCCCTGATAGTTACCCCCGCCCCACCGCTCCTGTGACTATTGTGACTGATGTGACGAGTGTGAAACACATGGATGTAAGTTTCATGGTTTTTTCCAATATCAGTTGACGGTTTAACATGCGCCCGTGTGTAATCAGGTGGTGTAAGAGATCCCGGCTGTCCCCTCGGAAGATGTGAGATGGGCTACCGGGATCAACGTGACGATCACCATGATGATCAACATGACCAGTTCGTGAGATGAGAGGGGGCGAGGGCGTGGAGGATTCGGCAGGGCAGCCCGCATTGCACATTGCAAAGTCCCAGGCTCGTTCCGCACTGGAACTGACTCTGGATGAGCTGTTTGGCACCGTGGAACAGGAATGGCAGGATCAGGCGCTGTGCGCGCAGACGGACCCGGAGGCGTTCTTCCCGGAAAAGGGTGGCTCCACCCGCGAGGCCAAGCGGATCTGCCAGGCATGTCCGGTTCAGGATGAGTGCCTCGAATTCGCCCTCGCGCATGATGAGCGCTTCGGTATCTGGGGTGGTCTCTCCGAACGTGAGCGCCGTCGTCTCAAACGCCAGATCGGTTAGTATCTTTCCCTCCGACCCCAGCCACGCTGAACTGCTGACCGGGGTCGGTTTTTGCTGTCTGGGACGATTCAGCGGTCAAACCAGCCGCAACTGGACTGCTGGGGGACCATCGGTGGGTCACAACCGGGGGAGATGTCCTAAGATTGTCTGGTCCGGTCCTATATAACGTCTTATACGACACAGTGCAAAAGGCAGTCAGGGCAACCCTGGCCCTGCCACTGAAGAACCCGTAGAAAGGTGGGCTCCCTCGTGACCCTCTCATCAAAAGCCAAGGGCCTCGTTGCCGCAATCATCGTCATCTGGTTGATTGTGATCGCGGGTCTCACGGTCTCGGCCTCGCTGACCAGGTCCTCTGACAATTCCACGGTACCCCAGGCGGGAGCCCTGGAGCTCAGCGTCGCCGGCGTTGAGGGGCTGGGTCTGAATGTCACCGCCGTGGCCCTCGCTGACATCTATGGTGAGGAGTACCCGGCAGCCGCGATCCTGTGCGGTGGTGAGACCACGGAGAGCATCACCGCGAACTACGGCATCGGAGAGACGGAACTTGCACCACTGGAACTCGACGAACAGGGCATCCCGGCCGGGGTGAGCTATATCGCCCTCATGCGGGCTGATGGTGGCGTGGACTTCGACAAGATCGACTCCGCGAAGGTGGAGCTGTGTCTGCAGCCCCTGACCGGACTGTTCGACACCCGCTCCATGATCCCCCTGACCAAGGTGGAGCCGGGGCTGTGGGCACTGTTCATCTAGCCTGACCCAGGTCCCAGGACACCCCGGTGCATCGTGCCGGGGTGTCAGTATTGGAAGCCCGGGTCGATATCGTGGGGTTCGACATTGAGGTAGTTCGCCACCAGCGAGGTCAGGACGTGGGTCAGGAGCTCGTGACGTTCGGCCTTGTTGGTTACCCGTTGTTCGATCGGCATGCGGAAGATGACGATCCGGGCACGCGTCGGATTGCCCTGCGGATCAATCGCGGGGGGAATGACCCGACCCAGTGGGACCGGTCCGTCCGCGGTGATCTCATCGGGCAGGATGGTCATGTCCGCGCTCAGCCGCATGCGCGGCACGGTGTCCACGGCGACATCGAGATTGGCCAGCTCCTTGCGGTACGCGGCGTAGAGCGGGCCGTACGCCTCGAGCACGGCACGGTCGAATGCTTTACGACGAGACGCATGGCGCGGCACCGCGGTCGGCAGGAGTGGACCCCGCAATCCCCGGCCGTGCCTGTCGCGGAAAGTTCTCGAATGCATAAGCGTTGATTCTAAACCCGGTGAGCAGCACAAAGGGGTCGGCGCGCCGAGGGGAACGACGCGCGGGGGAGGGGCATGACTATTCAAACCTCAACCAAGGGTCTAGACTTTGTCAGCGTGAGTCAGTTCCGTCGATGTTCCCGCCCCGGTTGCGGCAAGCCCGCCGTGGCCACCCTCACCTACGCGTATTCGGAGTCCACCGCCGTGGTGGGCCCGCTCGCCCCGGCAGCGGAGCCCCACAGTTGGGATCTGTGTGAGCACCACGCCGAGCGCATCACCGCGCCACTCGGCTGGGAGATGCTGCGCGTCAATGACATCTTCCCGGAGGATGATGAGGATCTCACGGCCCTGGCGGAAGCCGTCCGTGAAGCCGGCCGCAACGCCAGTGGCCTGGTCAGCTCCGAGGAGGAGGTGGGGGAGAACCACCCGGTCAACCGTTCCGCCAGGCGTGCTGAATACCGGGCGCACCGACGTGGTCATCTCTACGTTGTTCCCGATCCCGAGGACTGGCAGGACCCGGAGAAGTCCTGAGCGTCCGCCGCCCGGGACGATGTGCCTGGCGCCCACCCCGCCAGGGGTGGGCGCCTTTGACCATCTGCACGCGGTGCCACCCCGTTGGGGCGGTGGGGCGGGACCCCGGTGGGGCGTCGTCAAGCGGTGTCGGTGGTGTGTGCCGCGTGGAGTAGTATTACCGGAACCTATTGCTCTTTCTATCTGGTGAGGTTGTATGCGTACCCGTGAATCTGTAACGGCTGTCATCAAGGCGTATGACGTTCGAGGCGTCATCGGCGTTGATCTGGACGCCGAATTCATCCGCGAGACAGGCGCCGCGTTCGCCCGCCTGGTCAGGGATGAGGGGGAGACCACCGTCGCGATTGGCCATGACATGCGCGAAAGCTCCCCGGAACTTGCTCAGGCGTTTGCCGACGGGGTCACTTCCCAGGGCCTGGATGTCATCCATATCGGCCTGGCCTCCACCGATGAGCTCTACTTCGCCTCCGGCACCCTCAACTGTGCCGGTGCGATGTTCACCGCCTCCCACAACCCGGCCGAGTACAACGGCATCAAACTCTGCCGTCGGGGCGCACGCCCGGTCGGGCAGGAAACCGGCCTGGCCACCATCATCGACGACCTGGTCGAGGGTATACCGGCCTTCGATGGTGCTCCCGGTGAGATCACCGAACGCGACCTGCTGGGCGCATATGCCGAGTACCTCAATGACCTGGTTGATCTGCGGGGTATCCGCCCACTGACGGTCGCGGTCGATGCCGCCAACGGTATGGGTGGTTTCACCGTGCCGGAGGTGTTCCGTGGTCTGCCGCTGGAGATCAAGCCCCTGTACTTCGAGCTCGATGGGTCCTTCCCCAACCACGAGGCCAACCCCCTGGAGCCGGCGAACCTGGTGGATCTGCAGAAGTTCGTGGTCGAGACCGGGGCGGATATCGGCCTGGCCTTCGATGGGGATGCTGATCGTTGTTTCGTCATCGATGAAAACGGTGATCCGGTCAGCCCGTCGGCGATCTGTGCGATCATCGCGGAGCGTTATCTGCAGGAGCGCCCCGGTGCCACGATCATCCACAATCTGATCACCTCGAAGTCGGTGCCGGAGATCATCGCCGAAAACGGTGGTACCGCGGTGCGCACCCGGGTGGGGCATTCCTTCATCAAGAATGAGATGGCCAATCATGGTGCGGTGTTCGGTGGTGAGCATTCCGCTCACTATTATTTCACGGAGTTTTTCAATGCTGATTCCGGGATCCTGGCTGCGATGCATGTCCTGGCGGCGCTGGGTGGGCAGGATAAGCCGTTGAGTGAGATGATGGCCCGGTATAACCGTTATGCCGCCTCCGGTGAGTTGAACTCCCGGCTAGCCAATGCGCAGGCCCAGGTAGAGCGTACGAATGCGGTGCTGGAGGCGTTTGCCGACCGTACCGAGAGTGTGGATCGTCTTGATGGGGTGACCGTGGAACTGGCTGGGACCCCGGCGTGGTTCAATGTCCGGGCGTCGAACACCGAGCCGCTGCTGCGGTTGAATGTCGAAGCTCCCACCCAGGTGGAGGTTGATGCTCTGGTGGAGGAGATCCTCGGCATCATCCGCGCCTGAGGATGACACAGATTAATAAGGTATAGCGGGAGAACTTCCCGACCGGTGGCGGGCCCCGCATTCACCATGGGAGGGTCAAAGTCTTTATCCTTGAATGAACGAGGAGAGGAAATTGATTCCCTGTGGTGGATTCCTATTATGACGGTTCCTCCTATGACCAGGAGACCGTCCGCTTTTATGATGTTGCCTATGAGGGCGCGCAGGTCCGGTTGATCGGCAGTGCCGTCGCCTCGGGGACTCTGGTCTCCCTGGAGGGGTTCACCCCCCGGAGCGTGGTCGTGCTCACCCAGGGGCAGCTCAACCAGACCTGCACCCGGATGGTGGAGGCCCTGCGGGCACCACTGCGTCAGCCCTACGTGGTCACCTCCGCGCTCCCCGGTTATATCGGGGCGCTCGACCTGGTCATCGTCATCACCGATAACGGAGGGGATGAGGAGGCACTGCGTGCACTCATCACAGCCACCCAGCGTGGTGCGGTGAGCATCCTGGTCGGACCCCACGACGGGCCCCTGGTCGAAGATGCCCCCCGGGACACCATCGTCTTTCCCACCCTGCCCACTGCAACCGCCGCGTCGCCGGCGCGCACTATCGCCGCGATCAGCGCGGTCCTCGATCTCCTGGAGGAGGACCCCCGGATCATCGCCGACCGTCTCGACCATGTGGCCGATTCGATAGATGAGGAGATTGAGTCCCTGTCACCGGAACGTGACGAACTAGTCAATGAGGGCAGGAAGTTGCGCCTGGTCGCAGAGGGGCATCGGATCGTCCACGCCGGTCGCACCGAGTGGGGCAATGCGATTGCCAATGTCGTGGCCGCTTTATGGAACAAACGCGGTCTGGTCTGTGGTGTCCTCGACGGGGCCGAACTCTATGAATCCCTGTCCCAGCTCCGTGGTCCGGAGGCTGACATATTCTACGACCCATTCCTGGATGGGGATGCCCGGATGGTACCGTTTAGGGCTGTTGTCTGGGCGGAAGAAGAGCCCGGAATCCCCGATGCCGTGGCGCAGTACTGTGACTTCAACGGCCGGGGGCCACTCGCCTCGACGTTGCGACTGATCGTGAGGGGGCAGTCAGCAACTGTCTACACCGTAGAAGAAAGGGATGTGTAAATGGAGCTTTTGGAGGGCACGCTGCGCGCCTACCCGTGGGGCTCACGCACCTTGATCCCCGAGATGCGTGGCGAGGAAGCTCCATCAGGCCGCCCCGAGGCGGAAGTCTGGTTCGGTGCGCATCCGGGTGCTCCCTCCACCATCAACGGCACAGCCCTCAATCAGCTCATAGCCGACGACCCGGTGGGGATGCTGGGGGAGCGGGTGGCCCGTGAGTTTGACGGCCAGCTTCCGTTCCTGTTGAAGATCCTCGCTGCCGGCGCTCCCCTGTCACTGCAGGCACACCCCTCACTCGAGCAGGCCCGTGAGGGATTCCAGCGTGAGAACGAGGCCGGGATTGAATTCACCGCGCCCAACCGGAACTACCGGGATGCCAACCACAAGCCCGAACTGATTGTCGCGCTTTCCGATTTCATCGCCATGGCGGGTTTCCGTCCCCTGGCACGCACCCTCGAGATCTTCGACGCCATCGAGTGCCACGAGCTGGACCACTACCGCAGCATGATCGCCGTGGATGCGGAGGAGGAGAGCCTGCGTGCACTGTTCACCACCTGGATCACCATCCCCGTAACCAAGCGGCATGAACTCATCAATGCGATTATCGCCTCGGCCCACCGGTACCTCGAGCAGGGTGGGCAGGAGTGGATCCGTTTCGTCCTCTCCCATATCGTTGAACTCCATGACCGGTATCCCGGTGATGTCGGTGTGCTCGGTGCGCTGCTGTTGAACTTCTACCAGCTCAAGCCGGGCGAGGGCATCTACCTTGATGCCGGCAACCTCCACGCCTACATCTACGGTCTCGGTGTGGAGATCATGGCCAATTCCGATAACGTGCTGCGCGGGGGTCTGACCTCGAAGTATGTGGATGTGCCGGAACTCGTCCGGGTGCTCGACTTCAAATCCCTCGGCAACGCCGTGGTGGATTGCGTCAGTGAGGGAAACATCCACCGCTACCCGGTTCCGGTCAGCGAGTTCACCCTGGACCGGGTCCGATTGACCGGGTCCCATGACGCGGTGCATGACGGACCCATGATCATCCTGTGCACCGAATCCGCTGGCGGGCCCGTGCTCCTGGAGCACGGGGGACAGCGGATTGAGCTGACAGCGGGATATGCCGTGTGGGTTCCGGCTTCCGACGGCCTCATCGGGATGACGGCCGATGACGCAGAGGTGTTCATCGCCACCGTCTGATCCGGGTATGACGGAGGACAATACTTGACAACGACTAAGGCCTAGTGGGGTGCCCACTAGGCCTTAGTCATTGTCCCGCGGGTTGACCTACCCGACTGTGGTTTCAGGATTCAGCGGGACCGTCGGTTCATCCTGGAACTCGGTGGGGGTGGGGGATTCCACCGGAGGTTCCGATGTTGCTGTCGCGGTCACAGTGTCCGTCACAGTGTCCGTGGGGGTCTCCGTGACCGTGGGGGTAGGTGGAATGAGCGTAGGGGTGGTGATGGCCGGACCCGTGGGTGTGGTGACCTCCTCGGACTCCTCCGTGGTGGTCGTGGGGGTCGGGGACGGCTGTGTCGGTGCGACCGGATCACGGGTAGGTGACGGGGGCGTCGGGGGTTCCGGGGTGCGGGTTGTCTGTTCCGGTGTGGATGGAGGGGTCGTGCTGGCAGCGGTGGTGCCTGTGGTGCCGGAGGGGGTGCGCGTTGTGGGTGCAACCGTAGGGGTGGTTGCACGGGTCGGCGCCCCCGTCCCGGAGGTGGTCACCTGGTCCTGCGCGGAGGGGGAGATGGCGGGAGATGTGAGTTCCGCCCGGGTGTGGGAGGGGATGTAGGCATTTGGTGGGAGATAGGGATCCTCGGTGTCAACGGCCGCGAGATTCTGCTTGGCGGGCTCGGTGTCACCACCCGAAAAGCTCTCCTCACCTGGGTCTTCGTAGAGGGCGGGGGTTGGGGTAGTCGTGGTGGTGGTGCGCATGGCAATATCGAGGGTGGGTCGGCTGGGACTGGATGCCTGCCAGACGACGAAACCGAGGGCAACAGCTCCGATACATCCAACGACGATGAAGGTGAGAGCTATGAGCCGCTCATTTTTCATCGTCGGACCTCCGGTGGCAAGAATGGGGACGGATATAATGTAACGAGTTAATAACGACCGTATCACGTTCTTTCCACAAAATGCAGTTGGGAAGACGTAAACCGCCGGAGCGAACCGCAAAAGCAGTGCTTAGGGCACTGAAAGAAATAATCGTAAAAAGATTATAAAAGTTACAGAAATGACTGAAAGGTTGTCAGACATGGGCGCATGGGACGATTCCATCCTCAACGAGGAAATCAACATCGACTTCCTCGATGAAATTGCCGACCTCGATAACGACGACATCCTCGAAGCCCTCGAGGATGCCTGTCTCCTGGTGATCAACCAGGACAACGCCACCGAGGAGGAGCATCTCAACGGCCAGGCTGCCGCCACCATCGCGGCCATCCTCGCGGGGGCTCCGTATTCCGCTGGCGAGGTGGTGGAGAACTACCCGTTCATCCGCCAGCTCATGGGGGAGGGCTCGGAGACCCTGCGTGCGGCTGCAGCCCGGGTTCTGGAGGAGGCTGATGTGGAGTACGACCTCGAGGCCTACCTGGAAGCGCTCAATTAACTGATCGCCTGACCGATCATTACCGCTGTTCCCGGGGCGCACCGGGAGTTCCGCCTGCGTTGAGTAGAGTGGACAATGGTTTTACCGATTCTTTTTCACAATTCTTATAAGGAGAGTGCCAGAATATGGCAAAGGTCACGGACTTCAAGGTCGCGGATCTGTCCCTCGCTGAAGCCGGTCGCCACCAGATCCGTCTCGCGGAATACGAGATGCCGGGTCTGATGCAGCTGCGCAGGGAGTATGCAGAGGAGCAGCCATTGAAGGGTGCCCGCATCGCGGGGTCCATTCACATGACGGTGCAGACCGCGGTCCTGATCGAGACCCTGACCGCTCTCGGTGCCGAGGTCCGCTGGGCTTCCTGCAACATCTTCTCCACCCAGGACGAGGCCGCTGCCGCCATCGTCGTCGGTGACGGCACCCCGGAGGACCCCCAGGGTGTTCCGGTGTTCGCCTGGAAGGGTGAGACCCTGGATGAGTACTGGTGGTGCATCAACCAGATCTTCAGCTGGGAGGGTGAACTGCCGAACATGATCCTCGATGACGGAGGTGACGCCACCATGGCCGTTATCCGTGGACGTGAGTATGAGAAGGCGGGCGTCGTACCGCAGCCGGAGGCCAATGACTCCGATGAGTACATCGCCTTCCTGGGCATGCTCCGCGAGGTCCTGGCCGAGGAGCCGGACAAGTGGACCCGCCTCGCGGACTCCATCAAGGGTGTCACCGAGGAGACCACCACCGGTGTCCACCGTCTGTACCACTTCGCCGAGGAGGGCGTGCTGCCCTTCCCCGCCATGAATGTCAATGATGCGGTGACCAAGTCCAAGTTCGACAACAAGTACGGTACCCGCCACTCCCTGATCGATGGCATCAACCGTGCCACGGACATGCTCATGGGTGGTAAGAACGTGCTGGTCTGTGGCTACGGTGATGTGGGCAAGGGCTGCGCCGAGGCCTTCGACGGCCAGGGTGCACGTGTCCGGGTCACCGAGGCGGATCCCATCAATGCGCTGCAGGCACTGATGGATGGATACTCCGTGGTCACCGTCGACGAGGCCATCGCCGACGCCGACATCGTCATCACGGCCACCGGCAACAAGGACATCATCTCCTATGAGCAGATGCTCAAGATGAAGGATCACGCGCTGCTGGGCAACATTGGTCACTTCGACAATGAGATCGACATGCATTCCCTGCTGCACCGCGATGATGTCATCCGCACCACCATCAAGCCGCAGGTGGATGAGTTCACCTTCCCCAACGGCAAGTCCATCATCGTGCTGTCCGAGGGACGTCTGCTCAACCTGGGCAACGCCACCGGCCACCCCAGCTTCGTCATGTCCACCTCCTTCGCCGACCAGACGATCGCGCAGATCGAACTGTTCCAGAACGAGGGCCAGTACGAGAACCAGGTCTACCGTCTGCCCAAGATCCTCGATGAGAAGGTCGCCCGCATCCACGTGGAGGCCCTCGGTGGCAAGCTCACCGAGCTGACCAAGGAACAGGCCGAGTACATCGGTGTGGATGTCGCCGGTCCGTTCAAGCCGGAGCACTACCGCTACTGATGATCATCAGTATTGAAGGGATCGACGGCGCGGGGAAGAACACGCTGGTCCGGGCGTTGACCGAGCGTATCGACGCCCGCGTCATCTCCTTCCCCCGCTACGACACCTCCATCCACGCCCAGCTGGCCGCCGAGGCTCTCCACGGGCGGATGGGGGACCTCACCGACAGCGCCCACGCCATGGCGACCCTGTTCGCCCTCGACCGGCATGATGCGCTCGACGAGCTCACCGCGCCGGGTCTGCTGTTGCTCGACCGGTACGTCGCGTCGAACGCCGCCTACACCGCAGCCCGATTGCGTGACGACGCCGCGGCCACCTGGGTGGCTGAGCTGGAGTTCGGCCGACTCGGGTTGCCCCGTCCCGCCCTCCAGGTCCTGCTGGACACCCCCACGGACCTGGCGCAGGAGCGGGCGAGGCGTCGAGAAGCATCGGACGGGGCCCGCACCCGGGACCGCTACGAGACGGACTCCGGGCTCCAGGAGCGCACCGCGGCGCAGTACCGTCGACTGGCGGCGCAGGGGTGGCAGTCCCCGTGGCTTGTGGCTGCCCCCGATGAGGATCCCGGCCACGTTGCCGCCAGGATCGTCAGCTTTCTAGGTAACATGAGTTAATCCGTCTAGCTGGAAGGTGTGTCATGCCGCAGAAAATTCTCGTCGTTGATGATGATCCCGCGATCTCTGAGATGCTCACCATCGTGTTGAGCGCCGAGGGGTTCGATACCGTCGCAGTCACCGACGGCGCGCTTGCCGTTGAGACCGCCGAGCGGGAACAACCCGATCTCATCCTCCTCGATCTGATGCTTCCCGGCATGAACGGCATCGACATCTGCAGGGCCATCCGTCAGGATTCCGCCGTCCCCATCATCATGCTTACCGCCAAGACCGACACGGTTGATGTGGTGTTGGGGCTGGAATCCGGTGCGGATGACTATGTGAACAAACCCTTCAAGGCGAAGGAGCTTGTCGCCCGCATCCGTGCGCGCCTGCGTCGCACCGATGATGAGCCCGCCGAGACCCTCGAGGTCGGGGACCTGACCATCGACGTGCCCGGGCACACCGTCAAGCGTGGCGATGAGGAGATCTCCCTCACCCCGCTCGAGTTCGATCTGCTCCTGGAACTGGCCCGCAAACCACAGCAAGTATTCACCCGGGAGGAACTCCTCGGTAAGGTATGGGGCTACCGGCACGCATCCGATACGCGTCTGGTCAATGTCCACGTGCAGCGGCTGCGCGCCAAGATCGAGAAGGATCCGGAGAACCCGCAGATCGTTCTCACGGTTCGTGGTGTCGGATACAAAACCGGTAATGTTGACTAACGCACACCACAGATAGAAGGGGCGGTTTCCCATCCTCACGTGGCTCAGACGACTTCGTCACCGCGTCGTCGACAAGTGGCGCACCTCCCTGCAGGTCCGTGTCGTCGGTTCGATCTTCACCGCCTCCGCGGTGGTGATGATCCTGCTAGGGCTCGGGATGCTCACCGTCTTCACCCAGCGCCTGGTCGACCAGAAGATCGACATCGCCAATTCCGAGATCGACCGTGCCCGCATCGTCGTGGAGGAGCAGATCGCCGCATCCAGCGCCTCCAGTTCGGTGCAGTTGCGGCTCAACTCGGCCCGCGCCGCCCTGGCCAGCCTCGGCAGCTCAGGCAGCGGTGGCGATGTCACCGCTGCCTATGAACCCGTGATCCTGGTGGACGGCGCCGATGTGATCGTCTCACCGGAGGGCTACCGGATCCCCGACCGGCTCAGATACTACGTGTCGGAGAATCAGGTCTCCTACCAGTTCAGCTCCATCGATCAGGGGGATGGGGCTGCGTACAACGCATTGATCATCGGCACCCCCACGGAGAGTGACATCCCGGGGCTCCAGGTCTACCTGGTGTTCTCCATGGAAAACGATGAGGCCTCCCTCGCCCTGATGCGGGGCCTGCTCTCCGCCGCACTGGTGGTCGTTGTGGTGTTGCTCGTCGGCATCGCCTGGTTGGCCACCCAGCAGGTCACCGCCCCCGTCCGGTCCGCCAGCCGCATCGCCGAGCGGTTTGCGCAGGGCAAACTGCGTGAACGCATGGTCGTTGACGGCGAGGATGAGATGGCGCGTCTGGCCATGAGCTTCAACGCCATGGCGGAATCCCTGTCCGCCCAGATCAAACAGCTGGAGGAGTACGGAAACCTCCAGCGTCAGTTCACCTCGGATGTCTCGCATGAGCTGCGCACCCCGCTGACCACTGTGCGCATGGCCGCGGATCTCATCGCCGACAACCAGGAGGAACTCTCTTCGGTGGCCCGTCGCGCCAGTGAACTGATGGTGCGTGAACTCGACCGCTTCGAATCCCTGCTCAATGATCTGCTGGAGATCTCCCGCCATGATGCCGGCATGGCGGACCTGTCCACCACCCGTCATGATGTGCGCAGCGCGGTGACCTCCGCTCTGCAGCAGGTCACCGTGCTCGCGGAGGATCTCGGCGTGGAACTCAAGGTCGACATGCCCGGGGAACAGGTCATGATCGAGGGGGATTCCCGGCGTATCGAACGCATCGTGCGCAATCTCCTGGCCAATGCCATCGACCACGCCCGGGGCCGTCCGGTGGAGGTCACCCTCAGGGCGAATGATGAGGCTGTTGCCATCACCGTCCTCGACCACGGTGTCGGGTTGAAGTCGGGGCAGGAGGAGCTGGTGTTCAACCGTTTCTGGCGGGCCGACCCATCCCGTGTGCGGCATTCAGGGGGGACCGGTCTGGGGTTGGCGATCGCCCGCGAGGACGCCATCCTGCACGGTGGCACCCTGGATGCCGCCGGCAACCTGGATGTCGGGTCCATGTTCCGGCTTGTCATCCCCCGCGAACCCCACCTGGGATACCGCGATGCCCCACTCGAGCTCGCCGCCCCCTCGCAGCCCTGGGAGGTGGAGGTGTGAGAAGAATGAAGGCCCTGACCGCAGCCATGACCGCAGCCCTCCTGGTGAGTGGCTGTTCCACCCTGCCGAGCAACACTGACCCGCAGGTGCTCCGATCCTTCAACGCCGATGACCAGTCCGCGGAGGTGGCCGGTCCCACCCCGGGCGCGGACCCCGATATCCTGCTTCGTGGTTTCTTCAGCGCGGCCGCCTTCCCCGCGCAGCAGTACCAGGCATCGCGGGCGTATCTCACCGAGGAGGCGAACCGGAACTGGGATCCCACGGCCACCACCGTCGTGGTCGACCGCATCGACCTGAACACCCAGGCGGGGGCGACGGAGGATGAACGGCGTATCGTTATCCGCGGCACCCAGGTGGGCACCCTCGGCAGTGGTGGCGTCTACCGGCCGGAGAATTCCGAGCTGGTGGCCGAGATCGTCATGAGGCGGGTGGATAATGAATGGCGCATCGATGATCTACCCGACGGGGTGGTGCTGGAGCGCACCGAGATGCGTAACCACTACACCCCCAAGAACGTCTACTTCTTCGATCCCTCCGGGCAGGTGCTGGTGGGGGACAGGCGGTGGATCCACAATGCGGTGCAGTCCCTCGACACCACCCTGATGTCCCTGCTGGTTTCCGGGCCGTCGCAGTATCTGGCCCCCGGTGTGGTGCACCAGTTACCCTCGGGTGCCTCCTTCGTCGGTTTCTCCGACGGTGCCTATCAGTTCACCGGCCTCAGTTCGATGAATGAGGAGGAGCGTCTGAGTTTCGCCACCCAGGTGGTCTGGATGCTCGCCCACGCGGAGATCCCGGGCCCCTATGCGATCTTCGCGGATGGTTCCCCGCTGGTGGCGGATTTCCCGGTCCTGTCCATCGAGGATGTCGCGGAGTTCAACCCGGAGGCCTACACCAATGCGGTCTCGACCCTGTTCTCCCTGCGTGACGGCGTGGTCTCCCGGGTGAGTTCGGGAACCGTGACACCCCTGACCGGGTTTCTGGGGTCCGGGGACATTGATTCCGTGGCCATCTCCACCTCGGCGAATGTGGCCGCCGCGGTCCGGGGCAATGAATCCCCGAGGCTGTCGGTGGGTGCACCGGAAGGGTCCTACACCGATGTGCTCACCGCGGACACCATCACCCGGCCCACCTTCGAGTATGCGGCCAATGCGCTGTGGGCGGTGGCCGACGGCGACACCCCGGTGCGGGTGACCAGGTCCTCCACCACCCGTGAACTGGTGCAGACCGAGGTGGAGATCACCCTGCCGGAGGGGGTGACCGGGGCGATCTCGGAATTCCAGTTGTCGCGTACCGGTGTGCGCGCGGCGATGATCATCGAGGGCCGGGTCTACATGGGGGTGGTCACCCGGCCGTCACCGGGTGAGCGTGGGGTGACCAACATCGTGGAGGTTGCGCCTGCGCTGCGGGAGACCGCCCTGAGTCTGGCGTGGCGACAGGACGGCTCCCTCCTGGTGGGCACGTCGATGCCGGAGCTGCCGATCTGGCGCGTGGAGATCGACGGCTCCGGCGCCAGTGCCCTGCCGAGCGGCAACATCAACGCCCCGGTGGTGTCCGTGGCCAGCTCCGCCTCCACGATCTATGCCACCGATGCCCATGCGCTGCTCCAGCTGCCGGCATCGGACAATACGATCTGGCGTGAGGTTCCCGGGCTGCTGGGTGTGCGTTCGGCCGCGGTGGTGGCCTACTGATGGAGCTGCTGCTCCCGGTGACCTGCGCGGGATGCGGTGCGCCGGGGTCGGTGTTGTGTCCAAGGTGCGGCACGGCGTGGCGGGCCACACCGCAGCGGGTGTCGGTGGATGTGGATTTCCCGGTGTGGTCGTTGTCGCCGTACAACGGTCCGCACCGGTCGGTGCTCATCGCGATGAAGGAACGGGGACGGCGCGACGTGGTCGCGCATGTGGGGGCGGTGATCCGGGCGTCGATAAGCCATCTGGTGGCCCGCGGGGAGGTCGAACACGACATCACCCTGGTGCCGGCCCCCACCCGGGAGCGTTCCCGACGCCGCCGCGGGGGCGATCCCGTCGAGCGGGTCTGCGCCACCACGCGCTTGTCGACGCACCCCTGTCTCCGCATCCCCTCCCGCACGCCCGATTCCGTGGGCCTCGGGGCGGAGGAGCGACGGCGCAGCATGCGGGTGGACCTGCTGCGTGTGCCACCTTCGCCGGTGCTGCTCATCGATGATGTGGTCACCACCGGTGCCACGCTGCAGGCTTCCGCGAACAGCCTCCGAACAGCAGGTGTGCTGGTGAGAGGTGCCCTGACCTACTGCCATGCATGAATAAGGGGACCCTGTTGGCACGTTGGTTATGACCAGACGTACTATGAGAGGTGAAGTTGATCCCGTCATCACCGTGGAAGTAATCCCACTCACACGCAAGTGATGGCCACTACTGGGAGGAGAAGTAGCGTGACTACACCTGCTGACACCAACGACACCTTGAGCCCTGACACCCAGGTGAGCATCACAGGCCGAAACGTTGAGGTACCTGAGCACTTCGCTGAGCGAGTGCACAAGAAGCTGGCAAAGATTGAGCGCCTCGATCCGACCCTGACCTTCTTCCACGTGGAACTCCAGCACGAGCCGAACCCACGCCGTGCGGATGAGAGTAACCGTATCCAGATCACCGCCACCGGCAAGGGCCACATCGCCCGCGCCGAGGCGAAGGAGGACAGCTTCTACGCTGCTCTGGAGACCGCCCTGGCCAAGATGGAGCGCTCCCTGCGCAAGGTCAAGGCACGTCGTAGCATCTCCCGTTCCGGACACCGTGCCCCGCTGAGCACCGGTGAGGTCGGAGCCCAGCTCGTCGCCGAGTCCCAGGAGGCACGTGGTGCCGATGACCTGGGCAAGTACGATGTTGATCCGTACGCCGACAAGGTCGATGATGTGGTCCCCGGCCAGATCGTCCGCACCAAGGAGCACCCGGCCACCCCGATGAGCGTGGATGATGCCCTGTCCGAGATGGAACTCGTCGGACATGATTTCTACCTCTTCATCAACGAGGAGACCCAGCAGCCGTCGGTGGTCTACCGTCGCCATGCCTTCGATTACGGCCTGATCTCCCTGGTCGCAACCGATGAATCATAGGTAAAACCCCCGCAAGATCACAGCTACCCGCCACCCGCGAACCGTGGGTGGCGGGTACTGTGTTCGTAGGAACCGTGCGTACAATGTAGGTTCTCCATCGTAATTTCCGAAATGCTATCAATAAGGACGACTGCTCGTGTTTGGATTGTCCAAGATGCTCCGCGTCGGCGAAGGCCGTGCCGTGAAGCGACTCCAGAAGATCGCTGACCAGGTCATCGCACTGGAAGACCAGTATGCCAACCTCACTGATGAGGAGCTCAAGGCCAAGACTGAGGAATTTAAGGACCGACTCGCCCAGGGGGAGACCCTCGACGATATCTTCCTCGATGCCTTCGCCACCGCCCGTGAGGCCTCCTGGCGTGTGCTGGGACAGAAGCACTACAAGGTGCAGATCATGGGTGGCGCGGCCCTGCATTTCGGAAACGTCGCTGAGATGCGCACCGGTGAGGGCAAGACCCTGACCTGTGTGCTGCCCGCCTACCTCAATGCGCTCGAGGGCAAGGGTGTCCACGTGGTCACGGTCAATGACTACCTGGCCAAGCGTGACGCCGAGTGGATGGGCCGTGTGCACCGCTGGCTGGGCCTGTCCGTCGGTGTCATCCTCTCCGAGCTCCGCCCCGCCGAGCGCAAGGTCGCCTATGACTGCGACATCACCTACGGCACCAACAATGAGCTGGGCTTTGACTACCTGCGCGACAACATGGCCCGTTCCCTCAACGACCTGGTGCAGCGTGGACACCACTACGCCATCGTCGATGAGGTTGACTCCATCCTCATCGATGAGGCCCGCACCCCGCTGATCATCTCCGGTCCCGTCGACGGCTCCTCCCAGTGGTACAACGTCTTCGCGCAGATCGTCCCCCAGCTGACCCGCGACATCCACTACGAGGTGGACCACCGCAAGAAGACCGTCGGCATCAAGGAGGAGGGTGTGGAGAAGGTCGAGGACCTGCTCGGCATCGAAAACCTCTACGCACCTGAGCACTCCCAGCTGGTCAGCTACCTTAACAATGCCATCAAGGCCGAGGAGCTCTTCGAACGTGACAAGGACTACATCGTGCGCAACGGTGAGGTCATGATCGTCGACGGTTTCACCGGCCGTGTCCTGGCGGGTCGCCGCTACAACGAGGGCATGCACCAGGCCATCGAGGCCAAGGAGAAGGTGGAGATCAAAAACGAGAACCAGACTCTGGCCACCGTCACCCTCCAGAACTACTTCCGCCTCTACGAGAAGCTGTCCGGCATGACCGGTACCGCCGAGACCGAGGCCGCCGAGCTGCACCAGATCTACAAACTCGACGTCATCCAGATCCCCACCAACCGTGAGAACCAGCGCGATGACCTCACCGACCTGGTGTACAAGACCCAGGAGGCCAAGTTCGCGGCCGTCGTCGATGACATCGCCGAGCGTATCGCCAACGGCCAGCCGGTCCTGGTCGGCACCGTGTCCGTGGAGCGCTCCGAGTACCTCTCGCAGCTGCTGACCCGTCGTGGCATCAAGCACAATGTGCTCAACGCCAAGCACCACGAGCAGGAGGCACAGATCGTCGCGCAGGCAGGTCTGCCCGGTGCAGTCACCGTGGCCACCAACATGGCCGGCCGTGGTACCGACATCGTGCTCGGTGGCAACCCCGACATCCTTCTCGACATCAAGCTCCGCGAGCGTGGCCTCGACCCCTTTGAGGATGAGGAGGCCTACCAGGTTGCCTGGGAGGAGGAGCTGCCCAAGATGAAGCAGCGGTGTGAGGAACGCGCGGAGAAGGTCCGTGAGGCAGGCGGCCTCTACGTGCTGGGGACCGAACGCCATGAATCCCGCCGCATCGACAACCAGCTGCGTGGTCGTGCCGGCCGTCAGGGTGACCCCGGAGCCACCCGCTTCTACCTCTCCATGCGTGATGATCTCATGGTCCGCTTCGTCGGCCCCACCATGGAGAACATGATGAACCGGCTGAACGTCCCCGATGATGTCCCCATCGAATCCAAGACCGTCACCAACTCCATCAAGGGCGCGCAGGCGCAGGTGGAGAACCAGAACTTCGAGATGCGCAAGAACGTCCTGAAGTACGACGAGGTGATGAACGAACAGCGCAAGGTCATCTACAGCGAGCGCCGCGAGATCCTCGAATCCTCCGACATCTCCCACTACATCAAGAACATGGTCGATGAGACCATCTCCGCCTATGTCGCCGCGGCCACCGCCAACGGTTACGTGGAGGACTGGGACCTGGACAAGCTCTGGAACGCGCTCGAGGCCCTGTACGGCCCGACCTTCACCTGGCAGTCGCTTGTCGACGGTTCCGAGTACGGCGCCCCCGGCGAGCTGTCCGCCGAGGACCTGCGCACCGCACTGCTCGAGGATGCCCGCGCAGAATACGCCAAGCTGGAGGAAGCCGTCACAGCCCTCGGCGGCGAGGCTCAGATGCGCAACATCGAACGCATGGTCCTCATGCCCGTCATCGACCAGAAATGGCGCGAACACCTCTACGAGATGGACTACCTCAAGGAGGGCATCGGCCTGCGCGCCATGGCACAGCGCGACCCCCTGGTGGAATACCAGAAGGAAGGTGGCGACATGTTCAACGCCATGAAGGAAGCCATCAAGGAAGAAACCGTCCGCCAGCTGTTCCTGATGCGCAAGCAGTTCGTCAAACAGGACGAGGAAGCCAACGCCTAGGCATCCTGCCCTAGAGCACCCTGAAGCTCAGCATCCGCCACGTGCCGCCCGACTCCCCGAGCCGGGCGGCATAGGCCGTTATGGTGCCGGCATAACGCAGGCTGCCGAACGCCTCCGCCACCTGCTCATGCATCTGGACATGACAGGAAATAAGCTTGACGACGCCCGCGTCCCCCGCCCTCTGCCGGGCGGTGATGTGGGAGCGCACCGAGGCGTCGAAACGCCGGTGGTTCAGCTGGGTGATCGGGCGCAGACCGAACAGGGAATCCAGCGCCACGCGGATCAGACCCGACACCTCCCTGGGTACGGGGGCTTTCGGCGGTGGGGGAGCAGGCACCGGTTCCGGCACCAGATACATCAGATGGGTCAGACCCGGAATGGGATGAAGCATGACAAAACTCCTTGGGACGAGACTTCCCAAGGCCTGAAACGACAACCACCCCTGAACTGTGCGACAATCTTCGAGCACAGACTATGACTAATATGGCATGAGAATGACAAAAATGAAAGGGAAAAAGTGCGCGGACTGATTGTGGATTACGCCGGAGTGCTCGACGGAGCAGATGAGGACCAGCGGCGGTGGAGGAATCTCCTCGCCGCAGCCAGGAAGAACGGGGTGGCTACCGCTGTGCTCAGCAACGATCCCGGGGGACTCGCGGCAGCACCCATCCGTGAACTCGAAACCCAGGGCGTGGTGGACAAGGTCCTGCTCTCGGGCGAGATCGGCGCGGAGAAGCCCGAAACCGAGGCCTTCCAGGCTGCCGCCGACGCGCTCGACCTCCCGCTGCGGGACTGCGTGCTTGTCGACGACTCCATCCTCAACGTCCGCGGCGCCGTCGAGAACGGCCTCGTGGGTGTCTACTACCAGCAGTTCGACCGCGCGGTCGTCGAGATCGTCGGTCTCTTCGGACTCGAAGGGGAATTCTAACCGTGCGCGTCTACATCCCGGCGACCTTCTGCACCCTGCGCGGACTCAACGAATCCGGTGTCATCACCGCCCGCTCAGGCTACGGCTTCGCCGTCACCCCGGCACTGCGGGAATACTACACCGAAGGCGATGACGAGGAGATCGCCCACGCGGCCTTCCAAGACGCAGCCGAGGCCTCCATCCGACTCCTGGCGGTCGGAGACGAGGAACAGTTCCCCTACCGACGCGTCGTTGTCTCCGTCGATGTGGACGACAAGAACATCACCTTCGTCCCCGAGAACGGTGAATCCGTGGTGAAACTGACCCCCGCGCACATCAACCTCGTTGACGTCGCCGCCATCCACATCGACGTGGAAAGCTCCGAACCCGACACCAAGGCTGCCATCGAGGTCATCGACGCCTCCGACCTCGGTGACGAAGACGCCGAACTCACCGTCGGCGACGCCCAGGACAACTTCATGGCCTGGTACGACCCCGAGGAGCTGCCCTTCCTCGTGGAACTGCTCTAAAGCTCCCAGGCGTCATTACTGCGCAGCGCCTCCAGGAGCGTGCGCACAGCCTCCACCCGCCGGGCAGAAGCACCCTCCAGCTGATCCAGGGCACACTCCGGATCGGCCGGCGGGCCCATATGCGTGCAACCACGCGGGCAGTCCTCAGCGGCGGCTGCCAGGTCCTCGAACACACCCACCACGGTGTCGGCATCGACATGCGCGAGACCGAAGGACCGGATACCCGGGGTGTCGATGATCCACCCGTTCTTCACCGGCAACGCCACCGACTGCGTCGAGGTGTGCCGTCCTTTACCCACACCGGAGACCGTCCCGGTCTCGCGGTGGGCATCCGGAACCAGACGATTAACCAGCGTCGACTTACCCACACCCGAATGACCGATGAACGCGGTGATATGGCCTTCGACGACCTCCAGCACATCATCCAGGGGATCATCGATGCCACACACCACCACGGGCACCTCCAGAGCCTCGAACTCCGCGGCGAACTCACTGGGGTCCGCCAGATCCGACTTGGTCAGGCAGAGAATCGGCTGGATATTCCCCACGAATGCGGCAATCAGCGCACGCTCGACGAAACCAGCCCTCGGCGGGGGATCAGCCACCGCCGAGACGATCAACAGCTGATCGGCGTTGGCGACGACGATCCTCTCATAGGGGTCAGTGTCATCGGCGGTGCGGCGCAGCACGCTGGTGCGTTCCTCGAGGCGGACGATCCTGGCGAGGGTGCCCGGCTGACCGGAGGTGTCTCCGACGACAGCGACGCGGTCACCGACCTCGATGGGGGTGCGCCCCAGTTCCCGGGCCCGCATGGTGACGATGGCATCGGAGCGGCCATCCAGCACCACACCCCAGCGCCCGCGGTCTTTGGTCACAACCATGCCGACAAGCGCATCCTCGTGGGAGGGCCGGTCCTTGGTCCGTGGCCGTGTTCCCTTACTCGGGCGGATCCTCACATCGGATTCATCCCACTGCCGCCTAGCCAACCATTTCCTCCCAGAGGGTCTCAAAACCGGGGAAGGTCTTCGAGGTGGTCTGGATGTCCTCGACTCCGACGTCCTTGATCACCAGACCGATGATGGCGCCTGCGGTGGCCATCCGGTGATCGGCGTAGGAGTGCCACACGCCACCGTGTAGTGGCGCAGGGGTGATGTGGAGACCGTCGTCAAGCTCCGTGCAGTTGCCGCCGAGACGGTTGATCTCGGCAGTCAGTGCCTCCAGGCGGTTGGTCTCATGTCCACGCAGATGTGCGATGCCGGTGAGCCTGGATTCAGTGGTTGCCAGTGCAGCGAGGGCGGCGACGGTGGGGGTGAGCTCACCGATATCGGACATATCCAGGTGGATGCCCTTCAGCTCCGCGGGGCCGGTGACCTCCAGATCGAAGGTGGCACCGTTGGAGATGAACTCCACTGTGCACCCCATGTCCTCCAGGATGCTGCGGATCGAGTCACCGGGTTGGGTGGTGTCACGGGGCCAGTTCCTGACGGTGACGGTTCCGCGGGTGACCGCGGCTGCTGCCAGAAACGGGGTGGCGTTGGACAGATCCGGTTCGATGCGCCAGGTATGGCCGCGGATCTCACCCGGGTGGACTGTCCACTGGTTGGGGGTGACATCCACCCGGATGCCCACCTCCCGGAGCATGGCCACGGTCATCTCGATGTGGGGCATGCTGGGGAGCCTGCCACCGATGTGCCGGACCGTGACCCCGTTGACGAAACGGGGTGCGGACAGGAGTAACCCGGAGACGAACTGGGAGGAGGCGGATGCGTCGATCTCGACGACACCGCCCTCGGGGATACCGTCGGAGGTGACGGTGAAGGGGAGACGGTTGTTTTCCACCCGCACACCCAGTGTGCGCAGAGCATCAAGGATGCTGGTCATCGGGCGGATGCGGGCCTGTTCATCACCATCGAAGTGGACCGGCCCGTCGGCGAAGGCGGCCACCGGGGGGACAAAACGCATCACCGTGCCGGCGAGGCCGCAGTCGATGGAACCAGAGGATAACTCGGCGGGTGGCTCCACGTGGTAGCGGTCGGGGGCCTCCTCGGTGATGGTCACCCCCATACTGCGCAGGGCATCCGCCATGAGGTCGGTGTCCCGGCTGCGCAGGACACCGTGGATGGTGGAGGGGCCAGCAGCGAGGGCGGCGAGGATGAGGGCGCGGTTGGTGATGGATTTGGAACCAGGGATGACCTGGGGCCACACAATCGGGGTGGTGGCTCGTGGAGCATCCCATACGGGCAGAGAAAGAGGCGTTTCGGTCACAGAGTCCATAATAGGGGGTATGTGCGGAAGATTCGCTTTGTTCACCACCGGTGAGGCCCTGATCGATGCTGCTACCCGGGTGGTCGGGAGACGGGTTGATGCCCCGCAGGGCACACCGGGACCCAGATATAATGTCGCGCCCACCCAGATGGTGCCGATCGTGCGTCTCGGTGCCACGGCTCAACTGGATCCGGCCAGGTGGGGTCTGTTGCCTGAGTGGAAGAAGGATGACTCGGGGCCACCCCTGTTCAATGCCCGGGCGGAGACCGTCGCGGAGAAGCCCTCCTTCCGACATGCCTTCAAGGGGCAGCGGTGTGTGATCCCGATGGACGGGTACTACGAGTGGCATGAGAAGAAACCCCATTTTGTGTCGCTGGGTGACGGGTTGATGTGGGCTGCGGGCTTGTGGGCCACGGGTCTCAACCAGTTGTCGGCGACGATGGTGACCACCGATTCGGTGGAGCCGGTGGCGTGGTTGCACAACCGCCTGCCCCGTTTCCTCACCGAGGATGAGATCACCCCGTGGTTGACGGGCACACCTGAGGAGGCACGGGAGCTGCTGCATCCCACCTCCACGGACTGGGTGGAGAGGTTGAGCGTGCGGGAGGTCTCCCGGGACGTGGGGAACGTGCGCAACGATCACGCCGGGCTGCTGGACTAGGCGGCCACCTTTCTGTCCATATAGTCCCCGAAGGTGGTTCCCCATGTCCGCCCTGATCGCGAGAGTGGTCCCTCCGGTGTGGATCGGAAGGGGAGACCATCGAGGACGAAGAGCACATCACCGTCCGGCAGCGGCAGGGCCTCTAGTCGGCCGTCGGTTTTCATGTTGTGGTGGAAGATGCACAGGCACTGGAGGTTCCAGGGGGTGGTCGGTCCGCCCTGGTTGTGGGGCAGGATGTGGTCGATCTGGCAGTGGACCGCCGCCACGCCGCAGCCGGGCACACGGCACGTGGCATCCCGTCCGCGCACGTACATCTTCATCTCCAGGGTGGGTGTGTAGTCGGGGGTTTCGGAGAAGGCGACCAGATCCATATCACGCCGGCTGGTCACCTTGGCCTTCCAGAACTCGATCTGCTCCCGCGACAACCAGCCCCCGTCCGCGAGGAACTCAGGGGTGTCCTGGGTGCCGTAGGCGTGCATCGTCACGTCCGCGTGGATATTGCCCAGGACCAGAGCGGTGAAAGCGTCAACCGGGGTGATCCCCTGATCACGGACCAGTTTGTTGATCGCCGCATTGAGCAGGGCCGCGTGATCCTGTGACACCGACACGGAGACCCTGACACCATCCGGACGACAGTGGAAGAAGACCCCGGCAGGGCGTTGCTCCGGCGGTTTCTTCTCCTCCGGCAGGAGACGTTCCCGAAGCCGTCGCAGCATCGCTGCGATGGACCCGGGTTGTGGCAGCACCTGGTGCTGCCGGGTGGGGGTCAGGTAGGCGGCGACGTGCTCGTCGAAAAGCGTCAGGAACCGGGAGGGGACCTTGGCCAGGGCGCGGGTGATGGTGTTCAGCCGCGGGAGGTCGAGGTGCCCGAGCTTGTCGACGAGGGCACGCAGCGCCGGGAGATCGCCGAGGAACCTCACCGTGAACAGCGACGCGGCGATGAATTTGCGGGGCAGGCCGGTTCGGAGGTTGATCCGGAGGATGACGGTGGCCAGATCCGCATCCTCAGCGGGGAGCTGGTCACGCCAGAAATCCAGATCCCGGCGGTTCTTTTCAATAATCTCGCGGCTGAGGGCATCATCGGGGTTGGTGACTGCGTAAAAGAACAACTCGTTCATGCTCGACTCCTGTTCACGGTTTTCCTTGTACGTATGTTCTAAACCATGGACCGGACATCAGGGGGAGTGCGATCAGCAGATGCGCTGCTCAGAAGCTTAATCGACCACCCCCGTGGGGTCTTGGCAGAGCTCCACGTAGAATGGTTGACACGCGTTTTTGAAAGGGGCCCCATGGCTGAGAACCGAACCGGCACAGCCGACAACGAAGAACTGGCCATCCGCTTCGAGGAGGAGGCTCTACCCCTGCTCGACCAGCTCTACGGTGGTGCCCTCCGGATGACCCGCAACCCGGCTGACGCTGAGGATCTGGTGCAGGACGCCTACATCAAGGCATTCCAGTCATTCGCCAGTTTCCGGCCCGGAACCAACCTCAAGGCCTGGCTGTACCGCATCATGACCAACACCTACATCAACATGTACCGGAAGAAACAGCGACAGCCGGCCCAGACACCGACTGAGGAGATCACCGACTACCAGCTGGTGGACACCTTCTCACACACCTCCACCGGCCTTGAGTCCGCAGAGGTTGAGGCGCTGAAGAACCTCCCCGACGGACAGATCGCCGACGCGATGAACCAACTCAGTCCGGAATTCCGCATGGTGGTCTATTATGCCGATGTGGAGGGGCTCGCCTACAAGGAGATAGCCGAAATCATGGACGTTCCTCTGGGAACGGTCATGTCACGCCTCCACCGTGGAAGAAAACAGCTACGTGGGATGTTGAAGGAAGTAGCGCAAGAACAGGGGATCGGTTTAGGCCATCCCGACATGCAGAAGACCTCGGAGGCGAAGAAATGACAGACAGCAATTGCGGATGCGGCTGTCCACACGACAATTGCGGCTGCTCCGAATTCCACGAGACCATGTACCTGCTCCTCGATGACCAACTCACAGCGGAGGAATGCAGTAGGCTCCGCGCCCACGCGGAAGAATGCCCCAACTGTGCCCAGTTGCTCAATGCAGAGGCGGAATTCAGGGCTCTCCTACGGAAATGCTGTTGCCCACCAGCCCCCGTTGAACTGCGGCAACGAATCTCCTACCAACTCCGGGTGGAGTTTCGGCAGAGTTGAAAAGCCCGCAGGATGACCCCGATGCCCGGCGGAAGATGATCCTTCTCCCGGGCATCGGCGTGTCCTGAGCGGGTAAGAAAAAACCATCCGGAAGAGAACTTCTCTTCCGGATGGTTTATCTTATTTAGGAATTGGGGCGCTTACCGTGGTTGGCGCCCTTCTTGCGGCGATCCTTGCGCTTACGTCCTCGCTTGCTCATGAGGTCCTCCTTCTGTCTGAATGTTGATCAACCTACAACACTTTAGTCGGTGCCCATCAGGGAACAAAGCTGAGGTCAGCAGATTCACCGGTGCCTGTATTCTGTTATGCAACCCGGTGGTTGAACCGGTGTGTTCTGAGTGGTCAGAACGGTGTGGTGACTGTTTTAGACAGCAATGCGGGCACGGCCGCGGCCGCGGTTCTTGCGACGCTTGAGTGCGCGACGCTCGTCCTCGCTCATGCCACCCCAGACGCCTGCATCCTGGCCGGTCTCCAGTGCCCATGCGAGGCACTGGGTGGTGACGGGGCAACGGTTGCAGACCATCTTTGCGGAGGCAATCTGGGCGAGTGCCGGGCCGGAGTTGCCGACAGGGAAGAACAGCTCAGGGTCTTCTTCGCGGCATACTGCTTCGTGGCGCCAATCCATTTCGATAACTCCTTTTCAGTAAAACTCTTTGTCAATGGTGTTCGGGCGCGCTACATGGAACCTCGGAAAGGTTCGGTTCACTGGAAAGTCCCGGGCATGGGGATGAAGACGCAATCTTGCGTCTTGTTGTTTACCTGGGGTTAATGTGGCGCTGCACCGGAATTAAGAATCAGTTGTTTCTGCGTTCTTGTTGGTACTTGGAAATCATGTCATGTACACCGCCCGTTGGCTAGACCCTAACGCCATTTTGTGGGCAACGTCACCCGATTTATAGTCAAAATAGCTTTGATAGGTACCGTTTGCGTGTGCTGAATCACATTGACCTGGTTGCCCATAAAGGGCAAATATCGCATCTACCAGTGGTTTCTGATGTCCTGTGGGAAAAGAGCCGGAGCTCACACTGTCAAGTTCGTAATCACTTAACAAAGAAACTAACGACGTGTAACGCCTTTACATTCCTACTTTTCCACCCCGCTGCGGGTTGGCGTCAAGATAGAAATATTCTCAGGAATCTACCGTGATACCTCTCCGGATGGGTGACGGGGAAGTTAACAGCTAGACTCTGTGCACGTGACATCTTCAATCGTGCCGCCCACCATCCGCTGGGGCGGAATCATCGCCCTCATCCAGTCCGGAATCGGTCTCGCCTACGCATTTTTCCTCATTTACAGGGAATTCACGGGCCAGGACGATCCGAGCATCGTCTACGAATCGACGGAGGCGAACACCTGGGTCGGGTTCGGTACCGCGGTGTTCTTCATTATCATCTTCGGCACTGTTTTTGCCGGGGCGTTGAGCATGATGAGTGGCAGGCGGTGGGGTCGGGGCCCCATCATCATGCTCAACATCATCTTCTTCCCGGTCGCCTATTACATGTTCAGCGAGGGCCGCTATCTGTGGGCAGCGATCGTCGCACTTTCCGCGGCTGGGTGCCTGGCGATGCTCTTCAATGCACGTTCAGTGCACTGGATGGCCAACCAGTACTAGCCGGGGTTGCCTCTTAGCTCAGTCCCACCAGTTCGGACCCGCGCTTTTCGACGATCGTTTCACCCGCGAGGCCCAGGAAAACCGGACCTTCATAACCGCCTCGGTCCACAGGGATGATGCGGGAGACTTCCCCGGTGTCCCAATTCGCCACGGCGATGCCATCGGCGACGGGGTAGAGGAGGTTGCCGTCAACGGCGATGCCGGTTCCGATTGCGTCGTCAAGTTCCAGGGTCAGGGCCAGTATGTCGGGGGAGAAGAGCATGAGCTGGCTGCCATTGAACCAGGACATGTGGTGGGGGAGATCCGCGGTGGCCTGGGAAAACGGGGGAGCGGGGAAGTCGACGTCGTCCACGGGTTGTTCATGAACGGCCACGCCATTGTTGTCATAGGAGACGATCCTGGGCGTGGGGTTTTCGACGTAGACAGCGGCGCTGTCGGTACCGATGGCGACGAGGCGGGCATCCGGGGACTGGAGTTCGATGCTCTGGGTGACATCGGGCATACGTGCGTCCTCCGGCGTGGTGGGTTGCAGGCGGAGGAAGGTGCCACCATCGGGGCAGTTCTCGGTGACCGCGAGTAGTTCCTTGCGGGTCATCGCGGAGGTGATGGAGCATTCGGGGAAGGGCTGTTGGTTGGCTTCCTGGTCCGCCTCGACCTCACCGTATTCCACGGTCCTCACCATGTCGGAGCGCCAGAGTTCCACGCGTTCGGGGCCCACGGTGCCCACGTGGTCATTGGAGGCGATGGGGGCAACTTCCTCATCGGCGCTGGAGCTGCGGGTCGCCTTGTACCGGCCGTCGGTGGCGTTGATGGCCACGACATCGCCGCATCCCACCCCGGTGCGGTAGGTGGCCACGGCTGCGTCGAAAGCGGCTGATAGCGCACACAGGTCCACATCGCGGTCATAGGTCCAGAGCACCTGACCATCAGGGGTGTGGGCGCGCAGCGTGTTGCTCTCGGAGGCGATGATGACCCCGGCGGAGATGACCGGCAGGTGGGCACCCGGGGTGGTGTCGGTAACCCGCCAGATCTCCTCGAGATTTTCGGGCACGCTGCTCAGAGCCGTGGTGGCCACGAAGGGCTCAGGCGCCGGGGTGAGTTCCGATCCGCGGATGGGGGCTGTTGCCCAGGCGGAGACCACCGCGATGAGGGCCACCGCGGTCAGGACACCCGTGATGATGAGATCGTTCCGGGTGTGGCGAAGTGGTTTCTCCGACATGCATTATCTCCTGCGGCGGGGTACGCGGGCGGTGACCGCGCCACCGAGGACCTTGGTTGCGGGGCCGACGCGGTCACCGGCCCCCTCGGGGATGTCGAGGGTGTCGTAGAGTTCCGGTGAGGTGGAGAACCACTGTGGTGGATTGGGTTGGCCGAGCTCGAGCTCATTGTTGATGGCGGTCCATTTCAGCAGCTCATCATAGCCAACGAGGGTGACCGCGGTGCCGGTGTGCCCGGCGCGACCGGTGCGTCCGATGCGGTGGACATACGTCATCGGGTCATCGGGGGTCTGGTAGTTGATCACGTGGGTGACATCATCGATGTCGATGCCGCGGGCCGCCACATCAGTGGCCACGAGGATGTCGATCTTGCCGCTGCGGAAGGCGTTGAGGGAGCGTTCGCGGGCGGGCTGGCCCATGTCTCCGTGGACGGATCCAACGGTGAAACCACGGGCGGCGAGGTCCTCGGCGACCTGGGCGGCGGTGCGTTTGGTACGGGCGAAGATGATGGTCTTGCCACGTCCGCGGGCCTGGAGAATGCGGGCGGTGACCGCCTCCTTATCCATGCGGTGGGCCTGGAAGACGATCTGGCGGGTGGTGGCGTGGGTGGCGGCCGAGTCGGCGGATTCTGCGCGGATGTGCACCGGTTTGTCCAGGAAGCTCCGTGCCAGGGTGAGGATGGGGCCAGGCATGGTGGCGGAGAACAGCATCGTCTGGTGTTTGTGGGTCAGCGCCCTCATGATCTTCTCGATGTCCGGCAGGAAACCCAGGTCCAGCATCTCGTCGGCTTCATCGAGCACGAGGATGGCCACCTTGTCCAGGCGCAGTGCGCCCCGCTGGTAGAGGTCCAGCAGGCGTCCCGGGGTGCCCACCACGACATCAACACCAGTCTCGAGGGCGTCGATCTGCTCCTCGTACGGGGTGCCACCATAGAAGGTGAACACCTTCAGTGGGAGATTCACCGCCGCGCGTTCGAGATCCTCACCGACCTGGACAGCCAGCTCGCGGGTTGGCACGATGACCAGGGCACGGGGGGTGCCGTCGATCTCCTCGATATCAGCGGAGTCGAAGACCCGGTCCAACAGCGGGACACCGAAACCGTAGGTCTTGCCCATGCCGGTGCGGGCCTGTCCGATGAGGTCGTGACCGTCGAGCGCGATGGGAAGGGTGTACTCCTGGATCGCAAAGGTGTGGCGGATACCGAGGGCGTCGAGGGCGTCGGTGATCTCCGCCGCGACACCGAGCTCTGTGAACGTGGGGCGAGGGCTTTCAGAAGACACAACTTAGATACTATCGTTGCACGGATACAATAGGGTCATTCCACACAAACGAGTCTTTTAGGAGAAGCATGGATATCAAGATCGGTTTCGCTGATTCCGCACGTGAACTCATTATTTCGTCCAACCAGAGCCAGGATGAGGTGGCGGCGAAGGTCTCCGAGGCTCTGTCCGACGACTCCGGGATCTTCGACATGACCGATGACAAGGGGCGTCGCTTCCTGGTCCGTAACAACCGCATCGCCTATGTAGAGGTCGGCACCACCACCCCGCGCACCGTCGGTTTCGCCGGCGCATAAACGGGGTCGTTGGAGTAAGTGAAACAGGAACCGCTGTGGGTCCGCCTCGCCCATGAACTCGGCTGGCGTGCCTATGCCATCCCGGTCCTGGCCGTGATCACGGTCTGGGTGCTGGTGGACGTGTTCTCCAGCAGCGGCGCCACCGAGGGGGAGATGACGGCGTCGACAAGCACGACGGCGACCACCCGCTCCCCGGAACCCGCCCCGATGGCCGGCCCGGACCCGGCAGACGCGGACCCCTTGTCGATTCCTCCGACGGAACTACCCCCCGGTGGCCCGTTCACGCAGGAGGGTGAGGGGAGTTTCCGGGTGGTGGGCAATCCGCTGCCCCCGGTTGGTGAGGGGCGTGTGTACACCTACATCATTGAGGTGGAAAACGGCATCGACACCGCCGCCTACGGGGGCGATGACGGCTTCGTCTCGGTGGTCGATGCCACCCTGGCCAATCCCAAGGGGTGGATCGCCAATCCGGATTATGCCTTTCAGCATGTGCGGCCCGATGAGGATCCCGATCTGCGGATCCAGTTGAGTTCGCTGGCCACGACTCACGCCCTGTGTGGCAATGACATCGAGATGGAGACCAGCTGTTTCTACTCGGACGGCAACCGTGTCCTCATCAACGAGTCGCGGTGGATCCGTGGTGCCCTGCCGTTCGACGGGGATCTCGGGTCGTACCGCCAGTACCTGATCAACCATGAGGTCGGCCATGGTCTGGGGTATGCCGCCCATGATCACTGCGCCGCCGACGGTGAGCTCGCGCCGATCATGATGCAGCAGACACTCAGTTTGAACAACTCTGAGCTGTACCGCATCGATCCGGATGAGGTGTACCCGGATGATGGTGCCACCTGCGTATACAATCCGTGGCCGTATCCGCGGGGCCTGTAGTTCCCAGAATGTGAGGAAAAACCATGTCCAATCAGCTCCCCGATCACATCCGCGATGCCTTCCAGGTGGGTATCGGTCCCGCCGAGGGCCTCGGTGGGGCGTGGGACCATGGTTTCCGTGTGGGCAACACCGTGTTCTCCCGGGTGACCAACCCGGAAATCGCCTCCTGGTCCTCGAAGGTGCGGGAGGGGCTGCGACCGGAGGGGGTGCGGGTGGTGCGTCCGATCCGTTCCACGGATGGTCGTTTCGTGGTCTCCGGGTGGCGCGCCTCGGTGTATTCCACCGGTGAGGTCAGCCAGCGTGTGGATGAAACCGTCGTGGCTGCCCTGCGCCTGGCTGATGCCCTGGTCAACGCGCCCAAACCGGAGCTGGAGCCGTTGAACCTGTTTGCCCGTGCGGATACCCGCGCCTGGGATGACCAGGCCGGGCGCATCGGGTCCCTGCTGCGCCCCATTGATCAGCCGGTGCAGGTGTGCCACGCGGATATGCTGGCGACCACTTTGTACTCGGCCACCCAACCCCCGGTGGTCACGGATCTCGTACCCCTGGTCCGGCCGCATGGTTTCACCGCGGCGCTGGTCATCATCGATGGTTTGCTGCTGGGGGCTGTCGACGAGGGCATTCTCCGCCGGTTCTCCCATCTGCCCGATATTGACCAGCTGCTGCTGCGTGCCTTCCTCTACCGTCGTAATGTGCAGGAGCTGACCGGAACCACGGATCAGAACATACTTTCGAATCTGGGTAGGGTGGAAACCACGCTCGTGTCCTATCTGTCTGACACACTCTAGGTATGTCGGAGTATCAACCTTTCATTCCCCAGGATCCCCGCGTCCGTCTGGTGCCGGCGCGCGCCCGCGTGACACCCCGCACGTGGTCCGGGCCGTCGCGGGAGCTTATCGACGCAGGGACATCCACCTGGCGGGTCACAGGCGTGGCCGGATCCGGTGTCAGCTCGCTCGTGATCGACACCGTCGTCGAACGCATCCGTCAGGGATGGGATCCCTCCTCCATCCTCATCGTGGCCGCCTCGAAGGAGGCGGCCTCACGGTTGCGTCGGGAGTTGTCGGAACTGGTCTCGGACCTGGACTATGTCTCGGAGGGCCCGATGGTGCGCTCCGTCCACTCCCTGGCCTTCGCCCTCATCCGTGATTCCTGCGATGAGGATGTCCGTCTGATCACCGGTGCGGAACAGGATGCGGTGGTGCGTGAACTGTTGCGTGGCCATGCCGATGATGACCGTGGGGTCTGGCCCCCCGAACAGCGTGAGGGCCTGCGCATGGTCGGGTTCGCCCGGCAGCTGCGTGACTTCCTGCTGCGTGCCGTGGAACGCGGGGTGGGGCCCGATGATCTGGTGCGTTACGGCCAGCAGTACAACCGCCCCGCCTGGGTGTCCGCCGGTGAGTTCCTGCGGGAGTACCAGCAGATCATGCGCTTGGCAGGCTCCCACAGCTATTCCGCCTCCGAGCTGGTCACCGGTGCGCTGGCCTGCGGGGATCCCCGTACCACCTACCGCGGTGTGTTCGTCGATGATGCCCAGCATCTCGATCCGAAGTCCGCGGAACTGATCACCAGATTCATTCCCGCAGCCGAGTTGGCCGTCATCGCCGGTGACCCGGAGCAGTCGGTGTTCCACTTCCGTGGCGCCAACCCGGATTTCCTCCTCGACTTCGAGGCGAACCGCTCGATCCATCTGGGTGAGGGGCGGAGGACGCCGTTGATAAGCATCGCGGTCACCGAGACCGCCTCCGCCCACAATGACCTGCTCGCCGACACGGTTCGCCGGGCGCACCTGCTCGACGGGGTGGACTGGTCGGATATTGCCGTGATCGTGCGCTCCGCCGGCATGATCGCACCCGTGCGACGCGTGCTGCTCGCTGCCGGTGTGCCGGTGCACATCAGCCCGACCGATGTGGTGCTCTCGGAGCAGCGCATCGTCGCGGCGATGATCCTGGGCCTGCGTGCCCTGACCGAAGAGCTCACCCCCCTGGAGCTGGAGGATCTGCTGCTCGGCCCGATCGGTGGTGCCGACCCGGTGACGCTGCGCCGACTCCTGCGTGGTCTGCGGCAGGCCGAGATGCGTGCCGACGGCCACCGCCGCGCCATCGAGGTCCTGCGCGGGCTGTTGAACACCGATGCCGATGAGGAGCTGCTCGCCTTCCTCACCGACCGTGAACTCGAACTGCTGGAACGGGTGCGTTCCGTGCTGCGCGCCGGGCGTGAGGCCATGGCCGGGGGCAGCACCGAGGAGATCCTGTGGGCTGTCTGGGAGGCCACGGGACTGTCCAGCCATCTCTCGGCGGTCAGTCTCCGCGGTGGAGCTGCCGGTTCCCAGGCGGACCGTGACCTGGATGCGATCATGGCGCTGTTCGACGCCGCCGGTGACTATGTGGAGCGCTATCCCACCGCGGGCATCCGGTCCTTCATCGTCCACATCTCGGAGCAGGAACTGCCCACCGGTGTGCGCGAACGTCGGGGTGTGTCACCCGAGGCGGTCACCGTCACCACCGCTCATGCCACCACGGGCCGGGAATGGCGTCATGTCATCGTCGCGGAGGTCCAGGAGGGCAGCTGGCCATCGCTGGGGGAGACCGGCACCCTCCTCGGCCAGGAGGAACTGATCGACCTGCTCGACGAGAACATCGATCCGGACACGATCATCTCCCGGTCCGTGGACCGCCTGGCGGAGGAACGCCGACTGTTCCATGTGGCCACCTCCCGTGCCTGCGACCAGCTGCTGGTCACCGCCGTGAACACCCCCGATTCCGATGAGGTGCGGGAACCCTCACGATTCCTGGAGGAACTCGCTGAGGCCCACAGGGTGGAAATCACCCACATCGAGGGCCCGGGGGAGACGCCGCTGGCCGAACCGGAGGTGCTCGGACACCGACTGCTGTCGGTCCCGGCGCTGGTTGCCGAGCTGCGCCGGGTGGTCACCGATCCCGGGGAGCTGGGTTCCCGACGCCGTCAGGCGGCCCGGCAGCTCAACCGTCTGGCCGGGGCCGGGATCCCCGGTGCCGACCCGGACACCTGGCTGGCCCTGCGTGAGCCCTCCACCACCGCGGAACTGATCCCCGAGGGACGGGTGTGGTTGTCCCCGTCACGCATCGAGGCGCTGATGAACTGCCCGCTGCGGGCCTCCCTCGACCGCCTGGACAGTGAGGATGAGACACCCATCGCGATGCTGCGCGGCACCCTGGTCCACGCCTTCGCCGAGGCTGTTGCCCGCGGTGCCGACCCGGAACGCGCCGGGGAGATGGTCACCGAGGCATACATGGACCTGGCGAATGTGCCCAGCTGGTCCCGGGAGACCACCGAACAGGACTTCCGCCGCACCATCACCCGGACCCACACCTGGCTGCAGACCTCCCGCGTCACCTTCGACCTGGTCGGCACCGAGATGGAGGTGGAGGTCGGCATCTCCACCGAGGTGGGTATCCGGGGACGGATGGACCGCCTGGAGCGTAACCACGCTGGCGAGCTCGTCATCGTCGACCTCAAGACCGGACGGCAGGCCGCCGTCCAGAAGGACATGGGCGAGCATGCCCAGCTGGCCTCCTACCAGCTCGCCCTGTCCCGCGGTGTCCTCCACGGCGACCGCGTGGAGGACCCGGCTCCGGGTGAGACACCGGAACCCGTCGGCGGTGGTGTGCTGGTCTACCCCGCGCATGACGCCAAGGGCATCACCACCCGTGACCAGGCCGCGAAGACACCGGAGGAACTGGATGAGCTGGCGGCCCTGCTGCCCGAACTCGCCCACCTGCGGCGTGGCCCCAACCTGCTGGCCCGGGTCAACCCAACCTGCGGCAACTGCCCCGTCAAGAGCCTGTGCCCAGTACAACCGGAAGGACGCCTCATCCATGGTTAGGACATCAACCCGGGTTTCCCCGGTGCTTCTGTCGAAGATGCTCGGGCAGGAACACGCACCCACCGCACAGCAGGCCGCGATCATCGGCGCGGAACCAGGGCCCCTGCTTGTGGTCGCCGGTGCCGGCGCGGGCAAGACCGAGACGATGGCCGCCCGCGTGGTGTGGCTGGTGGCCAATGGTTTCGCCGCCCCCGACCAGGTGCTGGGACTGACCTTCACCCGCAAGGCCGCACAGCAGCTCTCGCAGCGTATCCGCCAGCGCCTGGAGACCCTCGCCGGCATCCCCACCCTGCGTGACCTCGACCCCTCCGGTGGGATTGCACGCAGCCTGCAGGCGATCACCCCGACGGTGTCCACCTATGACTCCTACGCCGGAAGCCTCCTCCGTGAATACGGGCTGCTGCTGCCGGTGGAACCCTCGGCGCGGCTGATCACCCAGACCGAGCTCTACCACATCGCCCGACAGGTGGTGGACAACTACCGCGGTGAGCTCACGGCCACCCAGTCACCGGCAACAGTGACCGAATACCTCCTGGACCTGGTCTCCGAGATGGACAACCACATGGTGACCCCGGATGAGATCAGGGAGGAATCCCAACCGTTCATCAACCTCTTCGAGGAACTGCCCACCCACAACGGCAAGGACACACCCCTGCCACAGGAGATGGCGAGGTGGCGGGACACCCAGATCACCCGCCTGCAGTACCTGCCGCTGGTGGAGCAGCTCAAACAGGAACTCCACGACCGTGCGGTGATCACCTTCGGGGAACAGATGAGCAAGGCCGCACGCCTGGCCTCCCGGCACCCGCAGGTGGGGTATTCCCAGCGCCGTCGCTTCCGGGTGGTCATGCTCGATGAGTACCAGGACACCAGCCATTCGCAGCGGGTGCTGCTGCGCAGTCTGTTCGGTGGCACCGACCCGGGTCTGACGGTCACGGCCGTGGGTGATCCGATGCAGGCCATCTACGGTTGGCGCGGTGCCACCGCGGCGAACCTGGAGAACTTCGTCGGTGACTTCCCGGTGATCTCCCTCGATGCCCGCACCGATGCCCCGAAGCGCGAACTGACCACCAGTTGGCGCAACCCGCCGGAGGTGTTGGAGCTGGCCAACGCGGTCTCCCGTGAGGTGCTCGGCCCCGCGGATGCCCCGACCCGGACGGTCCAGCCACTGGAACCACGCCCGGGTGCCCCGACCGGTGAGGTGCAGATCGGGTGGTTCGCCACCGCCCAGGAGGAACGGGCCTTCGTCGCCGATGAGTTGAAGAAGTACTGGGATGCCCGCAGCGAGAAATTCACCGCCGCGGTGCTGGTGCGTAAA
This sequence comes from Corynebacterium efficiens YS-314, assembly GCF_000011305.1. Lineage (NCBI taxonomy): Bacteria > Bacillati > Actinomycetota > Actinomycetes > Mycobacteriales > Corynebacteriaceae > Corynebacterium > Corynebacterium efficiens. Next base: position 845,591 of record NC_004369.1, read on the forward strand.
CGCCGCCATTCCGAGCCGATGGCCGCGGAACTGCGCGCCCGGGGCATCCCCGTGGAGATCGTCGGGTTATCCGGCCTGCTCGATGTTCCGGAGGTCGCCGACATGGTGGCGATCGCCACGATGCTGGTGCGCCCCCAGGACAACCGCGCGGCACTGCGGATCCTCGGCGGACCGCACGTGGGTCTGGGGATCGCGGATATCCAGGTGCTGCAGCGACGGGCAGCCAACCTCGCCGGACGCGTACGCCCGGGCAGCCCGAAGGAGAAGGAACCTCTGCCGGAGGAACCGCTGGAGCGGCTGGCCGCCCAGATCGCAGACACCGTGCCCACGGAACCGGAGGAGATCGTCGGCCTGACCGATGCGGTCTCCGACCTGGGTGAGGCCACCAATTTCAGTTTGGAGGGGCTGCGCCGGCTGCGTCGTCTCGCCGCCCAGCTGCGTCATCTGCGCACCAACAGTCTCGGCCATTCCGTGGCCGATATCTTCGCCGACATCGAGGAGGTCTTCGGCATCCGCACCGAGGTGCTCGCCCGCGAGAACCCCCGCGCGGACGGGGCGACTGGCACCGTGCACCTCGACCGGTTCGCCGATGAGGTCGCGGCCCATTCCAGTGTCAGCCTGCCGGAGCTGCTCGACTACTTCCAGCTGGCCCGCGACCAGGAGGACGGTCTGGAACCCGGTGAGGTGACGGTGCGCAGCGACCGCGTGCAGATCCTCACCGTCCACAAGGCCAAGGGACTGGAATGGGACATCGTCTCCGTCCTGCACGCCGATGCCAACACCTACGACGCGAAGGCCTTCACCTGGTTGAAGAACGTCAAACACATCCCCTCCAGCCTCCGGGGCGATGCTGGCGAGGGCTCACCCGAACTGGACACCTCCGGGGTGGAGAACCGCAGGGACCTCCAGGCCGCGGAGAAGGAGTACACCGCCGAGGTCAGAAGCAGCCTGGCGGAGGAGAACTCACGCCTGTTCTATGTGGGCATCACCCGCAGTGAACGCGCCCTGATGGTGACCGGGTCGGCGATCGACGGCACCACCACCAGGGCCAAGGTGCCCTATGCCCACCTGGAGACCCTCAAGGCCACGGCACCGGATGCGGTGGTTACCTGGTGGGAAGGGGAGGAGGCGGACGTCGAGAAGCTCCCCGCCGAGGAGGCGATGTACCCCGCGGTGACCATCCCACCCGGGGTGGCCGAGGGCGCGGAGCTGGTGCGCGCCACCCCGTCGGACGCGTCCTTCGATGGCGGCATCGAGGAGCTGTGGGAACGCGAGGTGACGGTGCTTATCGACGAACACCGCCGCCTCCAATCGCCCACCCTGGAGGTGGAGATCTCCCGCGAACTGACCGCCACCGACCTGGTCAACCTCAAGAACAACCCGGAACAGTTCGCCCGCCGACTGCGCCGACCCGTCCCCTTCAAACCGAATACCTACGCCAAACGCGGCACCCAGTTCCACCAGTGGCTGGAGGACCGCTTCGGCGCGAGCGCCCTGCTCGACGAGGACCAGTTGCCCGGCATGGATGAGGAACTCTCCGAGCAGACCTTCGAGGAACTCCGCGCCGCCTTCCTGGAATCGCGGTGGGCGGACCGCACCCCGAACTACGTGGAGCATCCCTTCGAGGTGGTCATCGGCAGGCATGTCATCCGCGGCCGCATGGATGCCGTGTTCCACGAACCGGACGACACCTGGCTGGTCGTGGACTGGAAGACCGGCCAGACACCGAGGGGCGCGGAGATGGACGCCGCGATCATCCAGCTGGCGGTCTACCGCATCGCCTGGGCAAGCCTGCGTGGAATCGATCCGCAGCAGGTGCGCGGTGCGTTCCACTACGTCGCGCACAACCACACCTTCGAACCCGACCACCTGCCCGACGCCGGGGAACTCGCGCTACTTCTGGATGGGGCGCAGGGCCTATGATCTAGGGGAACGAAAGGACGTGGAGGATGGGACGAAGTGCCAGGCGGGATGCCGAACTGTCGGGGCTGCCGGATCATGCGCTGCTGAGCATCATCCGTATCCCGGAGGCTGCCAAGATCAGCCCGTGGTGGCTCATGCTCCGGCGGGTGGCCTACGCCCTGCTGCTCACCCTCGTGGTCACCCTCATCGTCTATTTCGACCGCGGTGGGTACTCGGAAGAGCTCACCTTTATTGATGCGTTGTACTATTCCACGGTGTCACTGACCACCGTGGGGTACGGCGACATCACGCCTGTGACGCAGGAGGCGCGCCTGCTCAACGTCCTGGTCATCACCCCGTTCCGCATCGCGTTCCTCGTGCTGCTGGTCGGTACCACCCTGTCCGTGCTCACCGAGGAATCGCGCCGGGCCCTGCAGATCCAGCGTTGGAGGAAACGAATGCGCAATCACACCGTCGTGGTCGGTTATGGCACGAAGGGACGGTCCGCCGTGGCGGCCCTCAAGGCCGATGGGGTGCCGGCGAATCAGATCGTGGTCATCGACACCGACCAGGCCGCCCTCGACGCCGCCAGCAATGACGGCCTGGTCACCGTCAGGGGGACCGCCACCAAGGCTGATGTGCTCCGGATCGCGGGTGTGCAGCGTGCCCGCGCGGTGGTGGTCGCCCCCAACCTCGATGACACCGCCGTGCTGGTCACCCTGTCGGTGCGGGAGATCGCACCCCGGGCGATGATCGTGGCGTCGGTGCGCGAATCGGAGAACCAGCACCTGCTGGAACAGTCCGGTGCGGATTCGGTGGTGATCTCCTCCGAGACCGCCGGCCGCATGCTGGGGCTTGCCACCGTGACCCCGTCGGTGGTGGAGATGATGGAGGATCTGCTCTCACCCGATGAGGGTTTCTCCGTGGCGGAACGTCCCGTCACCGAGGATGAGGTGGGGTCCAACCCACGTCACCTCGCCGACATCGTCCTGGGTGTGGTGCGTTCCGGTGAGCTCTACCGCATCGACTCACCCGAGGCGGAGACCGTGGAACCGGGGGATCGTCTGCTCTACATCCGCCGGGTGTTCAGTGAGGATGTGAAGAACTGATGCAGATCCTGCCCGTGGGACCCCGTGATGAGATCCCCGTCCGTGGCGGTCGCCCCGTCTTCCTCAGCGATCATCCCGGGGAGCCGGTGTCCGTGGCGCCGGGGTTCTTCGCGGTCCGGGTCAGCAGCGGGGAGGTCCGCGACCTCGGCCGACTGGTCGCACCACGCGACCTGAACGACCGGCTTGTCGACGCCTCCGTCAGCCTCCTGCGCAACCGGGAGCGGGTCCGGTTCGACCCCTCCGACGGCAGTGAACTGCGGTACGGCGATGGGGGAGTGGCGTACGGCGCGAGTGGTCGTCCCCTCTATCCCCGCCTGGACCCCGCGGTCATCGGACTGGTGGAACTCGCAGGCGCCGACCGGCTCCTGCTGGGCATGAATGCCCAGCGTCGCAAATATTTCTCCCTGGTCGCCGGGTATGTCTCCCATGGTGAAAGCCTTGAGGAGGCGTTTGCGCGTGAGGTGTGGGAGGAAACCGGACGCCGGGTGGATGGCATCACCTATGTGGGCAGTCAGCCGTGGCCGGTGTCGGGATCGCTCATGGTGGGCATGCGCGGAACCACCACGGATGAACACCCCCAGGCAGACACCGATGGTGAGCTCATCGAGGTGATCTGGGTCAGTGCCCGCGATATCCGCGACCGCCGGGTCCCCATCGCCCCACCCGGCTCCATTGCCCATGACATGATCCTGGCGTGGGCCGCCGGGAAGAACCAGTAGTTTTCTCAAGAAGTGAAGGGGTATTTGTGATCAACCTGCAGGACCTCGACGAGGACCAGCGTATCGCCGCCACCGCACCGCGTGGACCGGTGTGCATCCTGGCGGGCGCCGGCACGGGTAAGACCCGCACCATCACCTACCGGATCGCCCACCTGATCGACCAGGGCTTTGTCAGCCCCAACCGGGTGCTGGCGGTGACGTTCACCTCCCGGGCGGCAGGAGAGATGCGCCACCGACTCAGCCTCATGGGCATCGGTGGTGTGCAGGCCCGGACCTTCCACGCGGCGGCGCGTAAACAACTGATGTACTTCTGGCCGCAGGTCGCCGGTGATCTGCGGTGGAAACTGCTGGATAATAAATTCCCCCTCGTCGGTCGTGCCGTGCGTGGTGCCCGTCTGGAATCCTCCACGGAGAAGGTCCGTGACATCCTCGGGGAGATCGAGTGGGCGAAGGCGTCGTTGATTGCGCCGGAGCAGTACCCGGAGAAGCTCGGCACCCGCACCCCGCCGGTGCCCGCGGAGAAGGTCGCTGATGTCTACGCCCGCTATGAGCAGATGAAAACCACCGGTGAGGGACTGCTCCTGGATTTCGATGACCTGCTCCTGCACACCGCCGGTGCCCTGGAGAACTCCCCGGCGGTGGCTGAGGAGTTCCGTGAGCAGTACCGCAGCTTCGTCGTCGATGAGTACCAGGATGTCACCCCGCTGCAGCAGCGGGTGCTGGAGGCCTGGCTGGGGGAGCGCGATGATCTGACCGTGGTCGGGGATGCCAACCAGACGATCTACTCCTTCACCGGGGCCACCCCGCATTATCTGCTCAACTTCTCCCGGACGTATGAGAATGCGACCGTCGTCAAGCTCCAGCGTGACTACCGCTCCACCCCGCAGGTGACCGATCTGGCCAACACCGTCATCGCCCAGGCCCGGGGCCGGGTCGCCGGCACCCGCCTGGAGCTGCAGGGCATGCGGGCCCCCGGCCCGGAACCTGAGTTCACCTCCTATGATGATGAACCGACCGAGGCCCGCGAGGTCGCCGGGAAGATCCTCACCCTGCTCGATCAGGGGGTGGCCGCCTCCGAGATCGCCGTGCTCTACCGCATCAACGCGCAGTCCGCGGTGTTCGAACAGGCGCTGTCAGATGCCGGGATCGTCTACCAGGTGCGTGGCGGGGAGGGTTTCTTCACCCGCGCCGAGATCCGGCAGGCCCTGTCCCAGCTGGTGCGCGCAGCACAACGCGACGTCGACGAGACGGACCTGGTGCGACTGGTCCGCCGCACGCTTGTGCCCCTGGGCCTGTCGACGCAGGAACCCGAGGGCGCCCAGGAACGCGAACGCTGGCAGTCCCTCAACGCCCTGGTGGATCTCGTCGAGGAGCTGGTCACCGCCACCCCGGACCTGGATTTCCAGGGCCTGCTGCGCAAACTCCACGAACGCCAGGAGGCCAAGCACCCACCCACCGTCGAGGGTGTCACCCTTGCCTCCCTGCACGCCGCCAAGGGCCTGGAGTGGGATGCGGTGTTCCTGGTGGGACTGGTGGATTCCACCCTGCCCATCAGCCATGCCATCAAGGCCGGCGACGAGGCCATCGAGGAGGAACGCCGCCTGTTCTACGTCGGTGTCACCCGCGCCCGCGAACACCTCTTCTGCTCCTGGGCCCTGTCCCGGCAGGAGGGTGGGCGCAAAACCCGCAAACGCACCCGCTTCCTCGACGGCATCGTCATCGACCCCGCCCCGGAGTCCGGCACCCCGCGCGGTAACCGGCCACGCAACTGCCGGGTGTGCGGCAACCCGCTGGACACCCCGGCGGAACGGGTCGTCGGCCGCTGCAACGCCTGCCCACCCCAGGCCGATGAGGGGGTCTTCGAAAGGCTGCGCACCTGGCGGAACACCACCGCGCAGAAGGAGAACGTCCCTGCCTATATTGTGTTCTCCAATGCCACGCTCATGGCGGTCGCCGAGCTCATGCCCACCAGTGACAATGAACTGCTCAACGTACCCGGCATCGGGCCGATGAAGGCGGAGAAATACGGTGATGAGATCCTGGAGATCCTCCGCGGCTGATGCGTGTTAGTTGATGGTGTATCCGGCACACCGGGGTTCACCCAGCGGCAGCGAGGCATCGGTGGGGAATCCGCACTGCTCTGGATCGAAGGTGATGGAGAGCCGCTGGCCCTCAAGATTGAACCCGGTGGGGTCGGAATCATAGGGGGTCATCTCCCCGAGTTGAACCATGGTGGCTTTCTGCTGCACCAGACCATTCGGATCGCTTGCCTTGTTTGCGGAGAAGGTGGTGGGGTTATCCAGGATGAACACCGCGAAACGGTGGCTGTCATCCTCACCATTCGGTGTACTGGGATAACCCTGGTGACGGGCGAGTTCCGGTGCGGTCATCACCTGCACCTGCCCTGACAGGGTGAGGCCCCCGTCAGGTCGTGCGGATGGTTGCGGGGCTGGGGCCGGTCGTGTGGTGTGGGGTGTGTAAACTTCACCCACCGTGGGTGTCATCGCCTCCAGTGGGGCGCGGTCATTGATGCTGTGGAAGGTGATCGGCAACAGGGCCCCGGATGGGGCGCTCATGGAATCCTTCCACTCCGATCCGGTGGCGGATAACCGCTCCCCGTCAAGGACGAAGGGGCGCACCGTGATCTCTGGTCTGAGTGAATGCCACTCCGCCTGGAGTATCTGATCCCGGGACGCAGTTGCATTGATACCGGCGCGGTAACCTCCGGCCCCGGCGGCCCCGCTGAGCAGCGTGTCGGGTGGGGCGATCAGTGAGCCGGAGGTACCCACGCTGAAGACACGAATGGGGTCGAGGTGTTCAACCGTGGCAGCGCGGAGTATCAACTCCGGGGTGGAATCGCCGGTCATCTCCACCAGTGCGTAGTCGTAGTCACCGGTCAGGGCGTAGTCGGCACCACCGGTGAAGGGGAACTGTCCCGGGGAGTCGAGTACCTCGTGGTAGGCGGTCCTGGCCTGGGCCACAGAGGACGCAGAATCATCCCCGGTGTCGGCCCGGGGCTCACCGGTGTCGTTGCCAGCAGGTGCGACAGTGTCCTCCGGTTGTTGGGTGATGGTGGTGGTGAGGGTGGGCCGTTCATCTTCGGCCGTCGATCCTGCGCACCCAGTGAGGAGGAGAGCTGCGGCAAGGGGGAGTATGAGACTCCGGTACGCACGTGGTGGTTTCATGGGATCCTGCGGGGTTCCTTTCAGACAGTTGCTAAAAGAAGGGTAGCGCGGGTGCGGACATCAGGCGCGGCTTTATTCACCAGACCGCTATGTCCCGGCCGCGAAACACACCGGACACCCGGGATGCACCGGGAGGGTGCTTTTGATCGAGGTGCCGGCATAGGGGTCGATCTCCTCCACCTCGCCGGCCCGCCAGTCATCGGTGTGTACGAGGGCGGCGACCCGGGCGGCGGTGGCGGCCTCCGTGACCGGATCCGGATTGGTCGGACCGTTGGGTTGCTGGGTGGCCAGGGCGTGCCAGTGCGGATCGATGTCACTGCGGTGCAGGTCCACGCACATCAGGCAGGGGCCGACCAGGCGCCGACGACCGGGGCCGATGAGCCCGCGGTTGTCGATGAGCGATGCCAGCAGATAGGTGGGCACCCGCCTGGCCAGCAGTGGAGCGAGGTACCGGGTGTGGGCGAGGCGGTTGAGCACCACCACCTGCAGGGCCGGCCGGGTGAGGAACTGGGCGGGATTATCGCCACGCAAAGCGATGCGGGGCACCAGCCCCAGGGCCTCGATGAGGGAGGCGGTGGCGTCGAGAAGCGTCCCGTTGCCCAGTAGTAACACCTCCCCGGGCGCGCATTCCCGCAGCACCCGGTAGGCGAGCAGGTCCTCGAGCAGGCTGGTGGCCGCCCCACGCCCCAGGCCCGCGGTGGTGAGCTTGTCGACGACCCCCTCCACCCCCTGCCCGGCCCGCAGGGCGAGCAACACCGGCACGATCCGTGACGCCAGTTCCGGGGATTCGAGTTCGAGGATCCCGGCGCGGGTGGCATCCACGCCGAACTGGATCGCCGGGCCCGGACGGATGAGGATCTGGGCGGACGGCGAGAGCATGATGTGTGTCATGGAACAACCCCCAGGCTTCCACACACCCCCGAATGCCTCCATTCCACCACAGTTACACTGATGTGTCATGCAGGAGATTGAGGTGATCCGTTCGGCGAGGCGGACCAGGACGGTGCAGGCGAGGATCGTCGACGGCAGGATCGAGGTGCGGATCCCGGCAGCGATGACGGCTGCGGAGGAGGAGAAGGCGGTGGGGGAGATCGTCGCAAAGCTGAAGAAGCGCACCACCTCCACCGCGACGAGCGACGCCGACCTGGTGGAACGCGCGCACCGCCTCAACCGGACCGTGCTGGAGGGGCGTGCCCGGGTGGGGTCGGTGCGGTGGGTGGGTAATCAGAATGCGCGGTGGGGTTCGTGCACCGTGTCCACCGCGGATATCCGCATCTCCGACCGGTTGCGCCAGGTGCCGGACTATGTCCTGGACGCGGTGCTGGTCCATGAACTCACGCACACGTTCATCCCGGATCATTCACCGGAGTTCTGGTCCTGGGCAGACAAAACGCCCCTGGCCGAGCGGGCCAGGGGCTATCTTGAGGCGTATCAGCGCTGGGGTTAGCTACAACCCGGGTGCTTATTTGGTGGTGTCGTCGCCGGACTCATCTGTGGTGTCACCGTCAGATTTTTCAGAGTCGGTGTCATCCCCGGCCTCGGCCGATCCGTCCTTCTTGTCGGCCTCCTCGGCGAGGAACTTCTCCAGTTTGCTGATCTCGGCGATCGGGTCGAAGTCGTCGGACCCACCCTCGTCGAGGAGACCGTCGATGAACTGGGCGGGGTTGTCCAGGTCCTCGGCAACAGGCAGGAAGTCGGGGTGGTCCCAGACCGCGTCACGACGCTGGATCCCCACCGCCACCTCGACGCGACGCCACAGTTCGGTGGCCTCGGCGACCTTGGGGGCGTTGAACTCGATGCCGACAACCTTGGCGAACGCCTGCTCGGCGGAGCCTCCGGTGGCACGGCGGCGTCGCCACGCCTCGTTGATCGCGGCGGTCGACGGGATACGCTCGGACATCGCCTGGGTGACCACCAGGTCCACCCAGCCCTCGATGAGGGCGAGCAGGGTCTCCAGGCGGGAGACGGCGGCTGCGTTGCGGGAACCGATGCGGGGGGAGAGGTCCATGCCCTGCAGCTCGCTCATCATCTCCTGGAGACGCTGTGGGTCGGGGGTGTCCATCTGGAACTGACCCAGCGCGTCCTGGATATGGGAGGTGTCGATCTCCAGCCCGGTGGCGTATTCCTCCACCGACGACACCAGACGCTCCAGCAGCCACGGCACGTGCTTGAACAGACGCTGACGTGCGGCCTCCCGGGCGCAGATGTACACGAGCATCTCCTGCGCCGGGACATTGAGACCCTTGGAGGCCTCGGCGAGGTTGACGGGCAGGACCGCCGCGACACCGGCGGGGGCGACGGGCAGGCCGAAATCGGAGCCGGACAGGGTCTGCTTGGCCAGGTCACCGAGGGCGTTACCGAGCTGCATGCCGAAGTTCATCGATGACATCTGGTTCATCATCGCCGACATCGGGCCCATCATCTCCTTGGCCTCCTCGGGGAGGTTGTCCATCTGGGCCTGGTTCATGTGCTCGGCGACGGGGGAGACCAGACGCTTCCACATGGGCAGGGTGTGTTCCAGCCATTCCTCGGCGTTCCACGCCTCGGCGCGGTGCCCGGAGGTGGGCAGTTCGGTGGCGTCATCGAGCCACAGTTCGGCGAGCCGGATGGATTCGGTGACGGCATCCTTGTCGGACTGTTTCGTCGGTGCCACCCGACCGATCTGCTGGCGGGCGATCCGGGTGGCCAGGTCATAGTTGACCGGGCCGCCGGCCTCGGGGCTGTTCATGGAATCACCCATGCCCGAGAGCATCTGGCCGAACTGGTTGAGCAGGTCACCCAGTCCGCCACCGCCGAACCCGCCGGCGCCGCCGAAGAAACCGAAAGGATCGTTGTTGTTACGGTTCCTGTCGTTATCGTCGTCGTCATTATTCGGGAAGGAGAAACCGAAGCCATTGGAATTCATGGTTACCAATCTACAAGGTGGGTAAACCCGAACGCCATGAACCGGACAACGCTGTCAGCGAACACAGGTTGTAGGGTTGGTATGCGTGAACCGCAGAATCAAGACCCTCGCCTGGGGAGCCATCCCGCTCGTGGCGCTGGCCTCGCTCGTCAGCATCGACCACATCCCGGGTACCGACATCAGCCTCACCGTCCCCTATGCGGCGGAGGGCCCCGGGCCGACGTTCAACACCCTCGGGGAGGTTGACGGGGTGGAGGTCGTGGAGATCACCGGCACCGAGACCGATGAGGTGGAGGGCAACCTCAACATGACCACCGTGTCCGTGCGCACCGGCATGACCCTGTCGCAGGCGCTGTCCCGGTGGTTGTTCACCGATGACACCATCGTGCCCATTGAGCAGATCTTTCCGCCGGGACGCAGTCCGGAGGAGATCAGGGAATCCAACACCATGGCGTTCGCCGCCTCGGAGGCCTCCGCCACGATCGCGGCGATGAACTTCCTCAACCTGCCGGTGGAGATCGAGGTCTATGACGTGGTGGAGGACAGCGCCGCCGCCGGCATCCTCGAACCGGGGGATGCGGTGAGTTCCGTCAACGGCACCGCCGTGACCACTCCGGGTGAGGTGCAGGAACTGATCCGGGGCATGGCACCGGGTGATGAGGTGACCATCACCTACCGCCGCGGTGGGGAGGAGAAGACCGCCACGGTTCCCCTCGGTGCGCACCCGCAGGATGATTCCGTCCCGCTGCTGGGTATCTCCATGACCTCGGTTCCAGTCTCGGATACCGAGGTGACCTACAACCTTGAAGACATCGGTGGGCCGAGCGCAGGTCTGATGTTCTCCCTCGCGGTGGTGGACAAGCTCTCCCCGGGGCCCCTGAACGGGGGCAGGTTCGTGGCGGGCTCCGGCACCATCGCCGAAGACGGATCCGTCGGACCGATCGGGGGGATCACCCACAAGGTCCGGGCGGCGGAGGAGGCCGGGGCAGAGATCTTCCTGGCACCCACCGCCAACTGCGCCGAGGCGGTCACCGCAGACTACGGTGATATGACGATCCTGCAGGTGGACACCCTGGAGCATGCGATTGAACAGATGGATGCCTACAACTCCGGCGGTGGATACCAGACCTGCGACTAGGCTCCCCGGGTTATCCGTTCTTGGTGGTCTCCGGGACGGCGGTCGGTGACGGCTCCCAGTCAGCCGGTGGTTCCACCAGACCGAGCTCGTAGATGCGGTCCTCCGGGTCGATCCGGTCGGAGGACACCATCTGCTGCAGCACCAGGCCTTCGTCATTGTCCACGACGGTCACGATCGAGGTGGTGCCCATCGTCGTCCACCCCACGATCCGGGAACCGGTGTCCTCAACCACGCGCGAGCTGCGCAGCTCGGTCAGCAGCTGGGTGGTGGAGGCGGCCTTGGCGTTGTTGGCGAAGAACTGGAACTGCCCCGCCTCGGAACCGGTGCACGCCCAGGAATTCTCCAGACCACTGGGGTTACAACTGTCCAGGTCCTCGAACAGGGACCGCGGTGCCAGCGACTGGAATATCTCGTAGACCTCCTCGACATCCCGGGAGAGTCTGACCTCACGTGCGCTTGTCGACGTCTCGACCTCGTCGGTTGTCGCCGTCTCCTCCGAGGGCGAACCCGTGGTGGGGGACGCGGTGGGGGAGCTGCTGGGCGGGGAGGTCGCGGTGGTGGTCTGGGTGGTCGCGGTGGTGGTCTGGTCTGTGGTCGTCTCCGGGTCCGTGTCCCCACCGGGGGAACAAGCACCGAGCACGGGAACGAGCGCCACCAGTCCCAGGCCAAGACGGATGCGTGTACGCGGGGTGGACGCCACAGTCAGGTTCTCCTCATGTTGTGCTGCCCCCGTGGAGGGGATTGACCTTTTTATTCTAACCATCCGGGCTGGACGCGCGTGAGCCTAGAAGTCCTCGGGCTCCGCCTCCAGGGTGTACCGCAGGGCCGTGATGACACCCGGGGCGACCCCGGGGCCGCCGCGCAGTTCGATCTCATCCTCGGCGAAGGGACCCCGCTCAGCCAATTCCTCCTCGGTGGGGCGAAGCTGCAGCAGCGTCAGTTCGGCTTCGCCACGCAACACGCCGGAGAACAGGCGTGCCGGGCGGGGGTCGGAACCCGGGACGGAGGAATCGGTGAACATGATCTCCTGAGCGAGGACCACACCGGCGACCTCGGAGGGCCATGCCAAGCGTGAGATGTAATCACCCAGCGCCTCGGAACCGGGGAGGAGATTGTCGGGGATGTTGTCCTGAACCACCAGCGTCAGAGGGGAATCATCGGCATCCTCTGTGTCGAGGTTGTCCACGAGCAGGTCCGTGGGCACCAGGGCGAACAGGGTCGGGCCCCGGTCCCATCCCTCGGCATGGATGAAATCAACCGCCTCCAGCATCGCCTTGTTGAGTGCCTGAGGACTGAAAACATCAGCGTTCATTATTTTTTCCTTAATAAAATGGCCCGTTGGTCTTTAATTGCGATTAAACCGTAGAGTAGGGGAGAAACGAAGAAACTCGCATTCACATAAGGATATTGTCTTGGCGACTGGTCTCACCCCTCCACCCCAACCGATCAAACGACCGCCAAAAGCTGTTACCTGGATCATCGGTATCATCGCGCTGCTGGTTCTCGTCACACCGCTGACCGTCGGCTTCTACACGGACTGGCTCTGGTTCGGCGAAGTGGATTACCGTGGCGTGTTCAGCACGGTCATTGTCACCCGCATCATCTTGTTCATCGTCTTCGCACTGCTGGCAGGTTTTGTCACCTGGCTGGCCGGATACTTCACCATCAGGCTGCGTCCTGATGACCTGACCGCATTCGATGCGGAGTCCCCTGTCTTCCAGTACCGGCAGATGATCGAGAACAGCCTGCGTCGCATTCTCATCATTGTTCCGATCTTCGTCGGACTGCTCGGTGGACTGGTCGGCCAGCGATCCTGGCAGACCGTCCAGCTCTTCCTCAACCGTGAACCCTTCGGTGTGGAAGACCAGCAGTTCGGGATGGACTACGGTTTCTACGCCTTCACGCTGCCGATGCTGCGTCTGATCACCAGCTCCCTGTCGACGCTGCTCGTGGTCGCCTTCATCATCGCCCTGGTGGGGCACTACCTGCTCGGTGGTATCCGGCCCGGCAACCAGATGACCGGCCAGAAGGCCTTCATCTCCCGTGGCGCCCGCGCCCAGCTGGCCGTCACCGCAGGTCTGTGGATGCTCGTTCGCGTCGCCACCTACTGGCTCGAACGCTATGATCTGCTGACCAGGGAAAACGCCACCTTCACCGGTGCGGGTTACACCGACATCAATGCGCACCTGCCCGCGAAGATCATCCTGATGGTCATCTCCATCATTGTCGCAGTCGCGTTCTTCTCCGCCATCTTCCTCAGGGACCTGCGCATCCCGGGACTGGCTGTCGTGCTGCTGGTGCTCAGTTCCGTTGTGGTCGGTGCCGTCTGGCCACTGATGCTCGAGCGTTTCTCCGTCCAGCCCAACCGTGCAGAGAAGGAATCCGAGTACATCTCGCGCAATATCGAATCGACGCGGTTTGCCTACGGCATCACCGACGACGAGGTCACCTACATCGAGAACTGGGGTGCCGGTGGTGCCACCAACGCCGAAGTTGCCGCCGACGAGGCAACCATCTCAAATATCCGTCTGCTGGATCCACAGATCCTGTCCCCGACCTTCACCCAGCAGCAGCAGCTGAGGAACTTCTACGGCTTCCCCGAACAGCTGGCCATGGACCGTTATGAGGTCGACGGTGAACTCCGTGACTTCGTGGTGGCCGCCCGTGAGCTGGACCCCAACTCCCTGCAGCAGAACCAGCAGGACTGGATCAACCGCCACACCGTGTACACCCACGGCAATGGTTTCATCGCAGCCCAGGCCAACCAGGTCGATGAGGTTGCCCGCGATGTCGGATCCACCCGTGGTGGCTACCCGGTCTATACCGTCTCAGACCTGCAGACCAACGCCCGCGCCGCGGAAAGCGAAGACGCCGAGGAACTCGGCATCATGGTCGAACAGCCCCGCATCTACTACGGCCCGCTGATCGCGTCCGCAGCGGACGGCAAGGATTACGCCATCGTCGGTGACACCGGTGACGGCCCGGTCGAGTACGACACCGACTCCACCAGCTACACCTACGACGGTGAAGGCGGTGTCGGCATCGGCAACCTCTTCAACCGCGCGGCCTTCGCACTGCGCTACCAGGAGATGAACATGATCCTGTCGGATCGTGTCGGCAGTGAATCCAAGATTCTCTTCGAGCGTGATCCCCGCACCCGTGTGGAGAAGGTCGCCCCGTGGCTGACCACCGACTCCAAGTCCTACCCGGCTGTCATCGATGGCAGCATCAAGTGGATCGTGGACGGATACACCACCCTGTCCAGCCTCCCGTACGCCACCCGGACCTCATTGACCGAGGCCACCCTGGATTCCGTGGTGGTGGACAACTTCCAGCAGCCACTGCTGACCGAGGAGGTCGGTTACATCCGCAACTCTGTCAAGGCTGTTGTTGATGCCTACGACGGCACCGTGGAGCTCTACGAATTCGATTCCGAGGACCCGGTCCTCAAGGCATGGCGTGGCGTGTTCCCTGATGTGGTTCAGCCGGAGAGCGAGATCTCCAACGAGTTGCGTGACCACCTGCGTTACCCGGAGGACATGTTCAAGGTCCAGCGTGAGATGCTCTCCCGCTACCACGTCGAGGACGCCGGCACCTTCTTCACCAACGATGCGTTCTGGTCGGTCCCCAATGACCCGACCGCACCTGAGGGCCGCCAGGAGATGAAGCAGCCACCGTACTACGTTGTGGCCGCTGACCCGGATACCGGCGAGTCCAGCTTCCAGCTGATCACCCCGTTCCGTGGTCTGCAGCGTGAATTCCTGTCCGCCCACATGACCGCGTCCTCGGATCCGGACAACTTCGGCAAGATCACCGTCCGCGTTCTTCCGACCGGTGCGGTGACCCAGGGTCCGAAGCAGGCACAGGATGCCATGATGTCCTCCGACCAGGTTGCTCAGGACCAGACCCTGTGGCGTGGTTCCAACGACCTGTTCAACGGTAACCTGCTGACCCTGCCGGTCGGTGGGGGAGAGATCCTCTACGTCGAACCGATCTACTCCCAGCGCCGCGACCAGGAATCGGCCTTCCCGAAGCTGCTGCGCATGCTGGTCTTCTACAAGGGCCAGGTCGGTTACGCACCGACCATCGCTGAGGCGCTGTCCCAGGTCGGTATTGATCCGGCAGCAGCCCAGGACATCGAGGTTGTCGAGGAGGATGGCACCGTCACCGTTCCGGATGTCAATGCGACCGAGGACGCTGACGCCACCACCGATGGCGAGGATGAGACCCCGGCGGCACCAGCCGCACCGGCTGGCTCGGAGGCTGAAGGTATCGAGGCCATCAACGAGGCTCTCCGCAACCTGGAGGCCGCCCGTGATGGTTCCTTCGAGGAGTACGGCCGTGCACTCGACGCGCTGGACCGCGCAGTTGAAAGCTACCAGGGCGCTGGAACCGCGGAGTAGTTCCGGTCCCACCCTGTTGTAGGTGATGTTGGTGGCCCCGACACTGGAGACAGTGCCGGGGCCACCGGTCCGTCCGGGGTCGGGACCAGGCGATTTGGTCGTATCTGGGTGGGTCTGTATAGTTATTCGATGTTGCCAGGAACACGGGAAGAGATTCCCCTGACTGTCAACAAGGTGAAATTTAATAACACCGCGTCGCGGGGTGGAGCAGCTCGGTAGCTCGCTGGGCTCATAACCCAGAGGTCGTAGGTTCGAATCCTGCCCCCGCTACTAATGAGAAATCCTCCGGAACTTCACAGTTCCGGAGGATTTTTCGTCTCTCAGCCTAGAGGGACAACAGGCCACGGATGACACCGAAGACGAGACCGAGGCTGCTGCCGATGATCGGCAGCTGGGAGTAGAAGTTGGCGAAGGTATCAAAGTAGTGCACGGGGGCTCCTGCGGGGATCTGGTGTGGTGGGTGGGTATTTCAGGGTGGTCCTGTTCAGGAGGACAGCCCCAGGGTGGTGAAGGTCGCGGCGACAAAGGGGGCGAGTGCAACAACCCCGATGATTGTTTCAAGCCACATCGGGAATGCGAGGATGTTGGCGGTGATGGTGGCGGCGATCTCCTGGACGGCGGTGAAATCCATGAAGGGGATTCCTTTCGAGGCAGGCGGGGGCGCGGTGTAGGGAAGCTTCCCCGGTGGGTCTGAACGCGAGAATCATAACAGCAACATTGCTATGGTGTCTCGCTTTTGGTGGCTGGAAACGTCTGGTATGGACCCATAATTGGAAGATATCGCCATTTGGTGTACAGTGGTGAGTCGTAGCCGGAAAGTACAATGCCGGTGAAGGTGTTGATAGATGACACCGCGTCGCGGGGTGGAGCAGCTCGGTAGCTCGCTGGGCTCATAACCCAGAGGTCGTAGGTTCGAATCCTGCCCCCGCTACTAATCACAACTCCCCTCATCATCGTCACGATGATGGGGGGAGTTTTTCGTCGTTTAGCACCTGGGGACCCGTCACGACGAACCAGGCATCCTTACCGCTCTGCCTATGGTCGGGTGATGGTGCCGCATATCCGCCGACGGCGGGGACGCCACGCCATTTTAAGATATGACTAATAACACTGATAGATATGTAGCGGGAAGTAAGTTACACCTCTACATTTGAGTGTATGAGCCCACGAAAAATTGGTGTAACCGAAGTTGCTCTGCGCGATGCGCACCAGAGCCTGATGGCAACCCGCATGGCGATGGAGGACATGATCGGCGCATGCGAGGATATTGACAATGCCGGCTTCTGGAGTGTGGAGTGCTGGGGTGGTGCCACCTTCGATGCCTGCATCCGTTTCCTCAATGAGGATCCCTGGGAGCGCCTGCGCACCTTCCGGAAGCTGATGCCCAACTCCCAGTTGCAGATGCTGCTGCGCGGACAGAACCTCCTCGGTTACCGCCACTACGAGGACATGGTGGTGGACAAGTTCGTGGAGAAATCCAAGGAAAACGGCATGGACATCTTCCGCGTCTTCGACGCCCTGAACGATCCCCGCAACCTCGAACACGCCATGAAGGCCGTGAAGAAGGTCGATGGTCATGCCCAGGGCACCATCTGCTACACCATCTCCCCGCTGCATGATGTGGACGGTTACATCCAGCAGGCCGGACGCCTGCTGGACATGGGTGCCGATTCCATCGCCCTGAAGGACATGGCAGCCCTGCTCAAACCCCAGCCGGCCTTCGATATCATCCGTGGCATCAAGGAAACCTACGGCGAGGACACCCAGATCAACGTCCACGCGCACTCCACCACCGGCGTCACCATGGTCACCCTGCAGAAAGCCATCGAAGCCGGAGCCGACGTGGTCGACACCGCGATCTCCTCAATGTCACTGGGGCCGGGACACAACCCGACCGAGGCGCTCGTCGAGATGCTCGAAGGTACCGACTATGACACCGGTCTGGACATGGACCGCCTGCTCAACATCCGTGACCAC
Organism: Corynebacterium efficiens YS-314; assembly: GCF_000011305.1. Classification (NCBI taxonomy): domain Bacteria; kingdom Bacillati; phylum Actinomycetota; class Actinomycetes; order Mycobacteriales; family Corynebacteriaceae; genus Corynebacterium; species Corynebacterium efficiens. The sequence continues at coordinate 862,929 of NC_004369.1, forward strand.
TTCAAGGCGGTACGCCCGAAGTACGCAGAGTTCGAATCCAAGACCCTCATCAACACCAACATCTTCCAGTCCCAGATCCCCGGTGGCATGCTCTCCAACATGGAGGGCCAGCTCCGTGCGCAGGGCGCTGAGGACCGGATGGAGGAGGTCATGCAGGAGGTGCCCCTGGTGCGCAAGGACGCCGGGTACCCACCGCTGGTCACCCCCTCCTCCCAGATCGTGGGCACCCAGGCCGTGTTCAACGTCCTCATGGGCCGTTACAAGGTCATGACCGCGGAATTCGCCGATCTCATGCTCGGTTATTACGGCGAATGCATCGGGGAACGCAACCCCGAGCTGATCAAGGTGGCCGAACAGCAGGCGAAGAAAGAACCCATCACCGTCCGCCCAGCTGACCTGCTGGAGCCGGAGTGGGATGACCTGCGCACCCAGGCCGAGGGGCTCGAAGGTTTCGACGGATCCGATGAGGACGTGCTCACCAACGCACTGTTCCCCGGTGTCGCGCCGGGATTCTTCGCCACCCGACATGAGGGACCGAAGAATGTGGGCAAGACCGCCGAACAGCTGGAGAAGGAAAAAGCCGCGGCGAAGGGACAGGAAAATGCCCTGCGCGAGCCCATCACATACAAGGTCACCGTCGGTGGCCGCAGCCAGATCGTCAAGGTAGAGCCGGGAGAATAAGAACAGATGGCTAGCAAGGAAAAAACCATGCAGGAGCGCCTTGAGGTGCTGGCTGCGGAACGTGAACGCGTCAGCCTCGGCGGGGGACAGGCCAAGATCGACAAACAGCACGACAAGGGCCGACTGACCGCCCGCGAGCGGGTGGCACAACTGGTGGATGAGGGCACCTTCCGGGAGACCGGGATGTTCGCCACCCACCGCACCACCCACTTCGGCATGGACAAGGTTGATGCCCCGGCAGACGGCGTGGTCACCGGCACCGGTGCCGTGTTTTCGCGCCCGGTGCACATCGCCAGCCAGGACTTCACCGTCATGGGTGGCTCCGCCGGTGAGAAACAGTCCGAGAAGGTCGCGGCCATGATGGAGGCCTCCGCCACCACCGGCACCCCGTTCGTGTTCATCAATGATTCCGGTGGCGCCCGCGTCCAGGAGGGTATTGATTCCCTCTCCGGATACGGCAAGGTGTTCTACCACAATGTGCTGCTCTCCGGTCTGGTGCCGCAGATCTCCATCATCGCCGGCCCCTGCGCCGGTGGCGCAGCCTACTCCCCGGCACTGACCGACTTCATCATCCAGGTCCGTGGGGCCCAGATGTTCATCACTGGACCCGGTGTGATCAAATCCGTGACCGGTGAGGATGTCACCTCCGAACAGCTCGGTGGCGTGGATGCTCACATGGCCAAGGCCGGCAACATCCACTTCGAGGCAGACAACGATGAGCAGGCCATCCTCATCGCACAGAAGCTCCTGAGCTTCCTGCCCCAGAACAACACCGAGGAACCACCGGTGGTCAACCCCGACCCGGTCGTGGAACCCGACCCCGGCCTGCGCGATATCGTCCCGGTGGACGGCAAAAAGGGCTACGACGTGCGCGAGATCATCGCCCGCATCGTCGACAACGCCGACTTCCTGGAGGTCCAGGAGGGATTCGCCCGTAATATCGTCATCGGGTTCGGCCGCGTTGTCGGTCACACCGTCGGCATCGTGGCCAACCAGCCGCAGGTGATGTCCGGTGTCCTGGACATCGACTCCTCCGACAAGGCCAGTGCCTTCATCCGCTTCTGTAATGCCTTCAACATTCCCCTGGTCACCCTCGTGGACGTGCCGGGCTTCATGCCGGGTGTGGCACAGGAACATGGCGGCATCATCCGTCACGGCGCGAAGATGCTCTATGCCTACTCCGCCGCCACCGTCCCGAAGATCACCGTGGTGCTGCGCAAATCCTATGGTGGTGCACACCTGGCGATGTGTTCGAAGGATCTCGGCGCCGACCGTGTGTTCGCCTGGCCGACAGCGGAGATCGCTGTCATGGGTGCCGACGGAGCCGTCAATGTGGTCTTCCGGCGCGAGATCGCCGAGGCCGAGGACCAGGAGACCCGCCGTGAGGAACTGATCCAGGAGTACAAGGACACCTTCTCCTCACCGTTCATGGCCGCCTCCCGCGGACTGGTGGATGACATCATCGACCCGGCGGAGACCCGCCTCCAGATCGCCGACGCACTCATGGTGCTGGCCAATAAACGAACCCACAGGCCACACAAGAAACACGGTCTGGGACCGACATAAGGACTGGTCGATATGGAACAACATCAGTTGGAAGAACTCGTCGAGAAGCTCTCGATGCGACTCGACACCGTGGAGGCGGAGCTCCGGGAGCTCCGCGCCCGCTCCGATGCCGACATCCCGGAGGATATCCTCATGGCGATTTCCGCGGCGGTGTCTGCTTATCTCGGCAACCGCGGCAAGGTCAAGGCCGTTCGCCTCAGCCGCCACCGCACCTGGGCGGCACAGGGCCGACAGCGCGTCCAAGACCACTCCAAACTTCTCTAAAGGGGCCGTGAAAACCAATGAAACTCAACGTAACCGTCAACGGAATCACCTACAACGTCGAAGTCGAGGTGGAGGAGGAGCAGAGGCAGCTCGGCCCGATCATCATCGGTTCGGCGCGCACAAACACCCCCGCTGCCCCCACCACCGCCTCCATCCAGGGTGTCGCCGCCAACGCGGTGGTCGCACCCCTGGCCGGATCGGTGTTTAAGATCCTCGTGGCAGAGGGCGACACCATCGAGGCAGGTCAGGTGCTTCTCGTCCTTGAGGCGATGAAGATGGAAACCGAGATCACCGCGCCATCCGCAGGTGTGGTCGGGGCCATCAACGTCAAGGAGGGGGAGGCCGTCCAGGGCGGCCAGTCGCTCATCGAGATCGATTAGCTGGTCTGCTCATCGACGATTGGGCCACACTTCGCGTTTACCCGCCGAAAAACACCCCGGGCGTGGCAATATATATGCCACCGCCCGTTTTTTCGTTGTGAAAGTGAACTCAAGATACACATGCGCCTCCCGGTTTCACGCCGTACCGTTGTAACGACCTCCATTCTGGCAGCCGGGGTGACCCTGTTGGCGCCGTCAACGCAGGCAACACCCATCACCGAACCGACCCCCCAGCCGGTGATCGAACAGAGCACCGTGGCTGCGCGGTGGGTGGACACCGCAGGTGTGGTGGATCAGGCCAATGCCGCACTTTCGCCCCTGGGTATCACGCTGGATCGCACGGTGGCCGAGCAGTTCGACACCACCGCCAACGCGCACATCGATGCGGGTATCAGCGCAGGGATCACCGCCGGGGTCCTGCCTGCCGACGCACAGACCGCCACCCCGTACACCACCGCCGCGGACCAGACAGTGCAGGCACCCGCGTCCCCCCAGACCGTCATCGTCGAGACACCCCTGCTGGCACCCGCGGGAGCACAGGTCCGCCCACCGCTGCCCAACTACACCGTGCGCACGGACATCCCCGCGCAGGTCATGGCACTGGCCCCGGGTGAGGTGCTACACCGCGTGCCGGGATCCTGGTTCAACCAGCCGGCCGTCCCGGTGGAATCCCGGGTGGCCGAGGAGCAGGGCAGGTCACTCTTCGGACCGGGGACACCGATCTATCTCGGTCAGAACTCCATGTGCACCCTCGCGGTCACCGGTGTGGATGCGGATGGGCGCAAGATCGGTATCACCGCCGGTCACTGCGGTGATGTCGGTGATGCGGTGCGATCCGCCGATTCCTTCTGGGTGGGGGAGGCCGGCACGATTGTCGCCGACGGGTCCAATGACGATTATTCCGTCATCGAGTTCGGATCCAACGCCGAGATCTCCAACTCCTACAACGGGGTGACGGTCAACGGCATCGGCGGGCAGACCTCCAACCTGCAGGAGGTGTGCAAAACGGGTGTGGCCACCGGATTCACCTGTGGCCTGGTGTGGACCGCGGATGAACGCCTGACCATGTCGCAGCTGTGCGCCATGCAGGGTGATTCCGGGGCGCCGGTGATCGCGAACGGTCGGGTCGTGGGGTTGATCTCCGGTGGTGTCGTCCCGAATCACGATCTGTCCTGCCGCACCCCGATCCAGGGCCCGCTGCACATGCCGTCCCTGTCGGTGAACATGGACCGCATCATCTCCGAGATGGACGCCAGTGGTGGTCCGGGCCGCGGGTTCACCCTCGCCGGACAGTAACAATGAATTAACCCAGAGATCCTGTCTCCAGAAAGCAACAGTGATCTCTGGGTTAAGCAGAGTGCTTTCTGGGAACAGGATCTCTGGGTTAAGCAGGGGGAGCGTGGTTAGCCCCGCAGGCGCTTCAGCACCTCATCGTGAAGTGCGCCGTTGGTGGCCACAGCGTCGCCGCCGTGGGGGCCGTCCTCCCCGGCCAGGGAGCTGAACCGCCCGCCGGCCTCGGTGACCAGGATGGACAGGGGAGCAAGATCCCAGAGGGAGACCTCGGGTTCAGCGGCGATGTCCACGGCACCCTCTGCGACCAGGCAGTAGGAGAAGAAATCACCGTATCCGCGCAGGCGCCAGGTGTCGTCTGAGAGTTCGATGAAGTTCTTGCGCAGGTCACGGGCCTTCCAACCCTCCAGGGAGGAGAAGGAGACCGACGCATCCGCAAGCTTGGTCACGGAGGACACACACAGTTTGCGGGGGGAGCTGCCGTTGAAGGTCCGCCACGCACCGGATCCTTCGGAGGCCCACCAGCGGCGGGCGAGTGCCGGGGCGGAGATGACACCGGCGACGGGGCGGCCGTCGTCAAGCAGGGCGATGAGGGTGGCCCACACGGGAACACCGCGGACGAAGTTCTTGGTGCCGTCGATGGGGTCGATGACCCACTGGCGTCCGGTTAATTCCGTCTCGCCGCCGAATTCCTCACCGAGGATGGCGTCGGAGGGGCGCGCGGTGGCGAGTTTCTCGCGCAGCGCGGTTTCCACGGCCAGGTCGGCGTCGCTGACCGGGGTCATGTCCGGCTTGGAGGAGACATCTAAATCGGTGGCCTCGAAACGGTCGAGGGTGATGGAATCGGCCAGTTCAGCCAGTTCGAGGGCGAGGGCTAAATCGTCTGCGTAGTTGCTCATGGGAACCTATCCTAGTTCGCCGAGGAGATCGGCGACCTCGGATACCGCCTGAACGTTGCCCGCCACGCACCATTCGACGCCGCCGGCGGTCACCTTGATCGCCGCGCCGCCGACACCCTCGACGAGTGCGCGGCCGGGCAGCCAGTCCCAGTCGGCGACGGTGTGCTGCATCCACACCCCGCTGGTGCCATCGGCCACGCCACCGAGATCAACGGAGCCGGCACCGAGCATGCGCAGGGCGGCCGCACGGGTGGCCACCGCCTGCCAGGCGGCGCTGACCTGCGGGTCCGCCAGCCAGGTGGGGTGGATGTAGGTGGCCAGGGCGGTGCGGGAGAGGGGTTCGTCGACAAGCATGGAAAGCTCGACCCCGTCGCGGGTGGTGCGGATCCCGGGCCCGCCGAACCACGTGTAACCCATCGCGGGGCGGTGCACCGCGCCGAACCGCAGCCGCTCCGGGCTGGCCGGATCACCCTCGACGAGGGCGAGCGCGCTGCACCAGTAATCCGAGCCGCGGGTGAAGTTGTAGGTGCCGTCGACCGGGTCGACCACCCAGAAACGACCGCTTTGCGACGCCCGGTTGGCACCCTCCTCACCCACGACACCGTCCTCGGGGCGCAGCGCCTCCAACGCGCCAGCGACAAACGCCTCGGCGGCATGGTCGGCGTCGGTGACCACATCGGAGACCGAGGTCTTGTAATCGGTGCTCAGACCATTTTCCCGCATGCGCCAGGCCAGACGGCCGGCGTTGTAGACGAGGGCCTGCGCCAGGTGCTCATCGGAGTCCTGGTCGTGCGCGATGACGAAGGTCTTGGTGATCGTGGCGATCATGTCATCGAGGGTGGCGGCGGGATGCGACTGCTCAGTATTACTCATGTGCTCCATTGTGCATGGTGGCTGCACGGGTTGCTGTCTTTGGGTGGGTGCAGCACCAGGTAACATGGTTGACCATGCGTCCCGAAATCTCTGCAGAACTTTCCGAGCTCGACAGCACCCTCACCACCATTGAGAAGATCCTCAATCCCGAGGAGCTGTCCGACCGTGTTCGCGAGCTGGAGGCCCAGGCCGCCGATCCGGGGCTGTGGGACAACCCCGACCACGCCCAGCAGGTCACCTCCGAGCTTTCCCACGTGCAGGCGGAACTGCGCAAGGTCACCGAACTGCGCCAGCGTCTGGATGATCTGCCGATCATGTATGAACTGGCCGAGGAGGAGGGCGATGACACCTCCCTGGTGGATGAGGAACTGGCGGACCTGCGCACCGGCGTCGAGGCCCTTGAGGTCAAGACCATGCTGTCCGGTGAATACGATGCCCGCGAGGCCGTGATCAACATCCGCTCCGGCGCCGGTGGTGTGGACGCCGCCGACTGGGCCGAGATGCTCATGCGCATGTACATCCGCTGGGCGGAGAAGCACGGCCACAAGGTGGATGTCTATGACATCTCCTACGCAGAGGAGGCCGGCATCAAGTCGGCGACCTTCGTGGTCCACGGTGACTATATGTATGGCCAGCTCTCCGTGGAGCAGGGGGCCCACCGCCTGGTGCGCATCAGTCCCTTCGACAACCAGGGCCGCCGCCAGACCTCGTTCGCCGAGGTGGAGGTGCTGCCCGTGGTGGAGCAGGTCGACTCCATCGACATCCCCGATTCGGAGGTCCGCGTGGATGTCTACCGCTCCTCCGGTCCCGGTGGCCAGTCCGTCAACACCACCGACTCCGCGGTCCGCCTGACCCACATCCCGACCGGCATCGTCGTGACCTGTCAGAATGAGAAATCCCAGATCCAGAACAAGGCCTCTGCCATGCGGGTGCTCCAGGCGAAACTGCTGGAGAAGAAGCGCCAGGAGGAACGCGCCGAGATGGACGCCCTGGGTGCCGGCGGCAACGCCTCCTGGGGTAACCAGATGCGCTCCTATGTCCTGCACCCGTACCAGATGGTGAAGGATCTGCGCACCAACTACGAGGTCAATGATCCCTCCAAGGTGCTCGACGGTGACATCGACGGTCTGCTGGAGGCCGGCATCCGCTGGCGGATGGCTCAGCAGCAGGAGAGCTAGCTGCAGGTTCCTACCAATACCCGGACAATATGGTCGGAACCGCCGAAGTCGTTTCACCCGGCATGCGGGGTTGGCTAGAGTGTGACGGGTGATCACGTTTGAGAATGTCACCAAGAGTTACAAGACATCGACGCGCCCGGCGCTGGATGATGTGTCCCTGACCATCGACAAGGGTGAGTTCGTCTTCCTCATCGGCCCTTCGGGCTCCGGCAAGTCCACCTTCCTGCGGCTGCTGACCCGGGAGGAGAACGTGACCTCGGGTGATATCCACCTCTCTGATTTCCACGTGAACAAACTCAAAGGTGCGCAGGTGAATAAACTACGCCAGCGCATCGGCTACGTCTTCCAGGATTTCCGCCTGCTGAAGAACAAGAATGTCTATGACAATGTGGCCTTCGCGCTCGAGGTGATCGGTAAGAAGAAGGACAAGATCTCCGAACTGGTGCCGGAGACCCTGGAGATGGTTGGACTGGCTGGCAAGGCCAACCGCATGCCCAATGAACTCTCCGGTGGTGAGCAGCAGCGGGTGGCCATCGCGCGCGCGTTCGTCAACCGGCCGCTGGTGCTGCTTGCCGACGAACCCACCGGCAACCTCGACCCCGACACCTCAGATGAGGTGATGATCCTGCTCAACCGGATCAACCGTCTGGGCACCACCGTGGTCATGTCCACCCACAACGCCCGCACCGTCGATGACATGCGTCGCCGCGTGGTGGAGCTGCGGCTGGGCAAACTGGTCCGCGATGACGCCCACGGCGTCTACGGCGAGATGCGCTAGGGGAGTAAGCACACCATGTCTGTTACCTATGTTCTCCGTGAATCCCTGCGCGGGATGGCCCGCAATCTCACCATGACGCTCGCCCTGGTGATCACCACCTCCATCTCCCTGGCGCTGCTGGCCACCGGTTTCCTGGTGGCCAACATGACCGAGCGCACCAAGGACATCTACCTCGACCGCGTGGAGGTGATGATCCAGTTGGATGAGGACACCTCCGCCAATGATCCCGACTGCGTGGAGGAGGCCTGCGCTGAGGTCCGCTCCGAACTCGAGGCGCTCGACGGGATCGACTCCATCACCTACCGCTCCCGGGAGCAGTCCTATGAGCGTTTCGTGGAGGTCTTCGAATACACCGATCCGGTGCTGGTGGCCGAAACCTCACCGGATGCCCTGCCGGCGGCCTTCCATGTGCGACTGGCGGATCCCCTGGCGGTGGACATCCTCGACCCCGTCCGCGAGCTCCCCCAGGTTGCAGCCGTGATCGACCAGGTCGATGATCTCCGCGGTGCCACCGACAACCTTGACTCCATCCGCAATGCCACCTTCCTCGTCGCCGCGGTGCAGATCCTCGCCTCCACCTTCCTCATCGCGAACATGGTGCAGATCGCCGCCTATTCCCGCCGGGAGGAAACGGAGATCATGCGTATCGTCGGTGCCTCCCGCTGGTACTCCGAGGCTCCCTTTGTCCTGGAGGCGGTGCTGTCCACGTTGATCGGTGCGGTGCTGGCGGTTGTCGGGCTGTTCCTGGGCAAGGAACTGGTCATCGACAAGGCGCTGCGTGGACTCTATGAATCCCAGCTGATCGCCCCGATCACCAACGCCGATATCTGGACGGTGGCGCCGGTTGTCTCTGTCATCGGTGTGGTGGTGGCCGGCCTGATCGCGCAGCTGACGTTGCGGTTCTACGTACGTAAATAACCCCGCCACCCGGCCCTGCCGTACACTGATAAGGCTATGGCCAAGAAAAAGAAGAAAGTTGATGAGAACAACCAGGTTCTCGCGACTAACCGCAAGGCCCGCCATGACTACCAGATCCTCGATACCTGGGAGGCGGGCGTGGTGCTGCTGGGCACCGAGATCAAATCCCTGCGCGAGGGCAAGGCATCCCTCGTGGATGCCTTCGCCGTCATCGACAACGGTGAAGTCTGGCTCCACAACCTGCACATCCCGACCTATTCGATGGGCAGTTGGACCAACCACAGTCCCAAGCGCACCCGCAAACTCCTCCTGCACCGCCGGGAGATCGACTCCCTGATGGGCAAGGTCCGCGACGGCAACCGCACCCTCGTGCCGCTGAAGCTGTACCTGGTCAACGGCCGGGTCAAGCTGGAACTGGGGCTGGCGCAGGGTAAACAGGACTACGACAAGCGCCAGGACATCAAGCGTCGCACCGAGGAACGCGAGGTCACCCGCGAACTCGGCCGCCGCATCAAGGGCATCAACGCCTGATGGACATCCACATCGCGAAGGTCCACGACGTGCTGGCAGGGGAGCAGACCCACGGCACAACGATCCTGGTGGACCGGTTGTGGCCCCGTGGTGTGAGCAAAGACGACCTCCAGCCCGATCTCTGGCTGAAGGAGGTGGCTCCGTCGACCGAGCTGCGGCGGTGGTTCGGCCACGACCCAGCGCGTTTTGACGAGTTCGCGCGCCGCTACCGGGCTGAGCTGGGCGGGGCGCGCGTCGATAAGCTTATCGACGCAGCAACCCCCGGCCCCATCACCCTCCTCTACGCCGCCAAAGACCGGCAACACAACCACGCCGTGGTTCTACGTGACTGGCTTATTGAAACATGCTTGCCAAAATAGGGGAGTGTGCAGTAGAGTGGACCTTCCTGCGGGACTCGCACGAGCCCACCGCAGGCAACCAACGGGGCTGACATGGTTTCGACTACGTTGATTGAGCCAGGGGAAGCGTGCCGGTGAAGGCTGGAGACCACCGTGAGCGTCGCAGCAAACCAATAAGCGCCGAGAAGACTCAGCGCGACTACGCCCTCGCTGCCTAAGTAGCGACCGCGTGTCTGTCAGCCCGGGGATGTCCCTGCCCCGGATGCTGGCATCGACTAAGGGACTTGCTATCCAACCGCGTCAGCGGGGTTGGATGGGACTTCTACCGCTGACTGGGCCCATCATCCGGATGTGTTCGTCCTAGCCGGAGGGCCAAGCAGAGATCGCTGCACGAACTGCGCACGGAGAAGCCCTGGCAAAGTAGCGTAGGACCCGGGTTCAATTCCCGGCAGCTCCACGAAGCGAATGAAGCCCCACGTCACTTGACGTGGGGCTTCTTCGTTTTTGGGTCCTGACCTGCGCTAAGTGCTAGTGTGCAGTTGCGGGCACTTGCGGGAAAGTGGCCGAGTTCGTTAGTCACGAATTAGTCATACCGTCCCGATTAGTCACGTATTAGTCATGAACAGTCACGGAAAGAAGGCCTCGGGATGGCACGGAAGAAACGCGGATTCGGCACCGTCGACCAGCTGCCCTCTGGCAAATGGCGCGCCCGCTACACCGGCCCCGATGGCCAACAGCATAAGGGCCCCCAGACCTGGTTCGATGAGGGCGACGCACTGTCCTGGATCCGTGATGAGCAAAAGCTCATCGAGTTCGACGAGTGGAGCCCACCCGCTACCCGCATGACCCGCCGAGAAGACCTTGCACGCACCGTCGGCTCCTGGATCCTCGAATGGCTCGACCTCCGCTCCCGCGGCACCAACCCACTCGCACAATCCACCCTCGATGACTACCGGCGCACCCTCGACGCCCGTGTCCTCAAAGTCACCGGCAGAGCCGCCCGCCTCCGTGACATCCCCCTGCTCAAGGTCACGCGCCGAGATGTGGCCACATGGTGGGATGACATCAACCGGCAGTTCGACAGTCCGCCTTACAACCGCAACGCCTACGCCCGCCTCCGCACAGCCATCCAGGCCGCCGTTGACCGCGACATCATCCCCGGCAACGTCGTCTCCGTCCCCGACGCCAAGAGCCGCCCGAAGCCCAAGCGCAAGCAACTCCCGGACGGCGAGATCATGCAAGCCATTGTCGACCAGCTCGACCACACTGTTCCCCGCGTCGACGGCCGCCACAAACTCATCGCCATCCTCACCTTCTTCCACGGCATGCGCATCGGCGAAGCCCTCGGCCTACGCAGAGAGCACATCATCGACACCGGTGACACCATCTCCATCCGTGTTACCGGCAACGCCTACCGTCGCCCAGGCAAAGGCATGGCCCTCAAAGACACCGCCAAAACCGACGCCGGCACCCGCACCGTCCCCGTGTTCCCACACTTCCACAACGATCTCCGCTACCACCTCGATCACTTCACCCCACCACACCCCACCGCCCAACTCTTCCTCTCCGCCCACGGCCAACTCATCCTCGACACCAGCTACCGCAGCATCCTCCACCGCGCCAAGATCCGCGCCGGGATGGAGGATGTCGAGATCACCCCGCATTACGGACGGGTGTGGTTGATTACGACACTCGCAGAGCTTGGGATGGTTCCGCCGGCTATCGGTGAGATCCTTGGCCAGGTTGATTTGAAGACCATCACGGAGATCTACATGCGATCGACGGAAGCCAAGCGCAATGAGATTCTTGGCCAGGTGAATGCTGCGCTCACATCATCGCCGGTAGAGGTGGGGGACCTGGATAAGAAGCGTGCCGAGAAGAGAAAAACCAGCAGCGGGGAGGCTGCCGGATAAGTTCAGGATTTATTTGGGGAGAGCGACCTTTTGGTTATCGGAGAGGCGATGAGCAGAGATTGTTTGTCCGGCCCCATGAGGAGTCAGCTTGACGTGAAAGCGTAGGGGGTCTGAGGCGTTCTCGATTAGATCGACGATGTGGGGGATGGCGATGCTATAGGAGGCAACCACGACGGCAAGTGATCGGGGACCACGCGCGGCGGGTTCTTTATGCCCGATCCACGATAGGCCCGATTCCTTGAGGGCTTGCAGTTCGTCGTCTCGTTTTAGTTGCGCTCGGTCTCGGGTGATAAAGGCATCGAAACCTTCGCCGGGAAGTTTAGCAAAGAGCTCAATGTCACTATCGTTGCGTAATCCTAGTGAACGGACATGAACAAATTCATGGGTGGGGAAGAGCAGATCCCAGGAGTTGCTAAGGGCGGGGGATTCGTTAGCGTCGATGGCGAACTTCAAGCGACCCACCCCTCGCCGCGTTCAACCTGGTGGTAGAAATCCAGGGCGTCTTTGGCATCAGCAGCAGTGACGTCGGGGAAGTAGAGTTCGACGTCTTTGGGCCTGACTTCACCGTCGTAAATGAGATTCGCGATGGTGTCGTAGGCTACGCGCGTTCCTCGGATGGTAGGGAAACCGCCGAGTTTCCCTTCATTGACTTCGAGCCGCTTGCGGGGATGGAGAAGGTCTACGACGTCTCCCTTGTTGGAGGGATGGCGGAAACCCTTGAGAACATCGTCGAGGTTGGTGATGATTTTCTGGCCGCGTTCGCGCAGCAGGTCGGTCGCGTTTTTCCCATCATCTTCGACGAGGAACACCGAGGTGCCGTCGCTGGTCAGCGTGTAGGTCGAAGGGTGTTCGGTGAGACTGAGTTCACGGAGGTTGGTCAGCGCTTTCCTGATGGCCTGCAGGGAGTGATCAGACCTCAGCTTGATGAAGGTTCGGAGCGCGACGATGTCTCTGAACGACCAGAGGAAGCCTTCAATCCGGTCGGTACTGATTTCGGGGCTAAGCAATCCCTTTTTGTTCCAACTGTAGAGCTGATGTTTTGTGGCACCGGAGAGCGCGACGGTGAGTTCAATTGGAAAAGCCATGTGGTTCACCTCCTAATGGTGGCCTACCACCATTATTCAGGGTCGGCCGTCCACACGTCCAGACCCTGGGCGTGTTGATGTAATTACGTTGCTAGTACTTTACCGCAATGATGGGCGGTTGCGGGCACTTTCGGGTAGTTGCGGGGGCCGACTATTGGTTGGGCGACATGGTCTCTAACCTGATCTCACTGAGTTCGCAGCCGAGGATGGCCACGGCCAGGTGCTTGAGACGCTCGGGTGTCAGAGGCATCTGTAGCTCTCCCAGGATCTGGGTGGCGATGTCAACCTCGTCGCCGATGAAAGCGTGATCAGGGGTCCTCAAGATCATCACGGATGTCTCTACCTCCAACGTGCGCGGTTTTCGCCTGCATCGTAGGTGCAGGTCATTTGGAGCCCCGTGGTGGTGTAACCGATTGCTCCCTGCTCTATATTTTTGCAGAATGCGCCAGCGGTTACTGTGCGCCCAACCGGTGCAGGAGCTGGTGCAGGAGCTGGTGCAGGAGCTGGTGCTGGTGCAGGAGCTGGTGCAGGAGGTTGCTCCACTACCGGGGCCGGAGCTGGGACCGGTGCAGGTGGCTCCTCGACGACGGGCGCAGGGGCTGGTGGTGGATCCTGCGGCAGATCGACGAGGCCCTGTTGAACGGCTGGCTGCTCAGACACTGTAGTGCTGGAAGGCACACTGGAGTTCGTTGACGTCGTTGACGTCGTTGGTTCAGTCGAGCGTGTAGTCGACGCCCTGGACGTAGTCGTCGCTGAAGAGGTGGTGGAAGTCGTAGTCGCGACTGACGTCGTCGGCGAGGTGGTGGTCTCAGCGGTGGTGTCCGAAGCTGGTAGTGCCACGCTTCCGGCTATGAACGCGGCTACCGACGCGGTGGCCACCGTGCCCCAACGCCGTTTAGATGGCCCCGCGCCCTTCTTATCCTGAGCAGTGCACCACAACCACCACGCACCGGGTGCGATGAAGGCCAGGGCAATGAGGATTCCCGCGAGTACATCTCCCGCCATCAAGGAACCTAGTAAGAAGATGATGCCGATGGCGATGCCTGCCCAGGCGAGGACAGTCTTGATGACTGATGGTCGACGGTTCATTTCCCCTGCACTTCCACGATGTGTTTTCCCTGTGATGCGGGTTGGTTTTTCGTGTGATCGTACAGCAGATGAGCGACTTTGGCGGGCAGTTACGGGGGAGTGGGGGTGAGACGGGAGAAGGTTTTACTTAGTTCTGGGCTTCCCACGCTGCCCGATACGCCCCGTTTTCACGCGCCGGGCCATTGTCATGAAGATGCATCTGGAAGTTGCTGTCACGCAGGATGTTCTCCACACCATCCGGGTTGGCAGAGGAGGCGTTGACTCCCATCTCGGACACGGTTGTACCGATAGGGCTGGATTGAACCTCGACCGCTAGGTCCTCTGCAATTGCGCGGAGATCGTCACCCTCCGCTGGGGAGCAGACCGCGAAGAACACTGTAACCATTTCTTCGTTGTCTCTATCGGTCCCAATGTTTGTGAATTGGACATGCCCCTGCTCGGGAATGTCTACAGCGTCAACAGCCTGTTGAAGCTCCGGGTCGATATCAGGTTCTCCTGTGCAGAACTCTTGGTAGTTGTCCGTTTCCATCCAAGCGAGGGTCTCTGCCTCATCCAAAGCTTCTTCAGGGGATGGATCTAGCTCTTCGGCTGGAGGAACTTCTGCTGCGGAAGAAGGTGAAGTGGGGGTGTCCCCGGCAGTTGTGACACTTTCATCGTCCTCGGTTGCAATGGAGCTGATGCCACCGATAACAATCAGCGTCCCGACAACGGCTAGGGCAATCTTGGAGCCTTTTTTCATTTCTCAACCTTAGTTCAGTAAATTCAGTGTGGTTCCTGAGATATTACTGGCGAAGGTGATTACGCGCTGATGTTTAGTGGCGGGTTAGAAATCACTCGGAAAGTAGACAACTCCACTGTTGACTAGTTCGACCAGCCTCATGAAGGCGCATCCATGTGGATAAAAGGTGCGGAGTAATCCCAATTTCAGCGGCAATTGCGGACGGTTGACCCTCGCAACTCTCTGCTGCAGTTTCAACATCGTCTACTGTAACCAGCTTCATCGCCGCCCATTCATCAGCCAGGCGTTCGGCACCAGGTGTGGAGCAGTCATGTCCATAGTGCTCATGACCGAGTTCATGGGCGATGGCGCATCGGCGTGTAACGGCATCAAGGCCCCATCTCACAAAAATTTTCCCTGAGGGGTGGTAGACGGCGTTGAGATGACGCCCAAGTTTGCCCGTTTCGACGAGTTCCACGTCGGCGGCATCGATAAGTTCGGTTAACCGTCGATCAATATTGCTCACGTCAGTTCCTATGTCCAGGTCTCATCAAGGGGCTCTGTAGATTCCTGCGCTGCAAATTTTTCGGTGCCGGCGTTGATTCCATCAAGAATTGCATCGTCATCATCGTATGCATTGCCTTGGGCATCGGGGACATCTTTTTGTTCAATACGGCTCGGTAGTTCATGGATCTCTGCGCCAGCCCGGCCTGCGAAGAATCGAGCATCGAATGTTCCTTCAAATAATCCAGATGCATTAACTCGCTTAACCAAACTTTCTAGTAATTCAGAGACTCCGGCTTCCTCCAGAGCGCTTTTTAGGGGGATGCGGGTATCTGAAACGTCTTCAGGGGACAAAAATCCGAGCTCCACAAGTGCATCTATGGGAGACACCCCGTAGGCCTTCGCAATTTTGATGACATTATCCGCTGTCGTTTTTCCACGCTGGGCATGTCTGATCAAGGTGGGACCAGCCAGTCCCGAGTGATTTGCGGCCAATGTGGGCGTGGGAGAACCAGGCAACGAATTAAGCCATTCAATGAAGTTCATAACTACATTATGTAGTTCATTTCAACTCCAGTCAATACAAAATGTTCCGCAGGCATTGACAGGATGAAGCCTCAAGTACATAATGAATCTACCGCTACGTAATGTACTTGGAGGTTCGAAATGAAAGAAGTTCAAATCAAACCGGGGGCCCTTGATGAGATCGCCAACATGATCGATGCGAAGTCTGATGCGGATCTCGCAGGATTCCTCGGCATTACCGAGAAACAACTGGAGAGTCTCCGGTATGGCGCTGGGCTCGACATCCTCCAGGCGGCGGAAATTGTTAAGCGTCGAGAAGCCCACATCAGAGCAGCCGAGCTGTTAAACAGGCCTGCCGCGTGATCGCGCCGGGAGAGGAAATGATGAACATTCGATTGAAGAAGTTTCCAGAGAAGACCACTGACTTTCTCGGCCGTGGCCGTGTGATCACCGTCGGGGATGTCGAAATTAAGTGGGATGCCGGCATCTGCGCATGGGAGTGCAGCTTGCCAGGTGTCGGCCTGATGAGGTCGTACCTGATCGGACGTGTCGTCGATGGCGAGGTGCTTGTCACCGAGAACCTCCTCCACGACCGCCCGGCCCAAGGCCCGTTGGCTACCCGGGCGACGGCCGTCCTCGAGGGACTGCTCGCAGCCGGTGAGGATCTCGGCCAGTGGGAGAGGTGCGAGTGATGCCGAATCTGGAAAGCAGGTTAGGGGAAGAAAAAACCCGTCCAGGACGGCAAATCTCGGGACGGGGAATCCAAGAAAAGAAAGGATCTGACATGCATGTTACCACGAAGGCTGTCCGCGCTCTTGATGCGGACAAGCTGCAAGCACTCATCGATGAGGGGTTCACCTTCGTCACGACTCGGTTCAACCAGGCGATCTCGGAGATCGTCGTTGTGCGGGGTTCCACGGTTGATGTCCAGTTCCCGGAGACCGCTTATGCAACTCCGGTGCGTATCGACACGATTACCGCGGTTCATAAGCCAGAGCTCGATGATGACGAGGAGGCAGCGTAATGGGATGGGTCCGGAAAGACGCGCTCTTAAAATGGGCGGTCGTCGAGGAGACAACCGCAAGGGTGATCGTTGGTCATAGGCGGTATAAGGCTTCAGTCAAGTTCCTTTTCCTCGGGGAAGTAGATGTCATTGCTATAGACCTCTACAAACCGGTAACCCTTCCGGTTTCCGCTGTGGAAGAAATTAACGAACTCGTCGTACTCATCGTCCGTCATGTGCTTCGAGATCTCGGGGTGTCGAGGGGTGGGGACTATGAACCTCACGTCAGAGTCAAGCTCAACCCAGATTCGAGGCGCTCCCTCAACGACAAGAATAAACGGTACTCCGTCCTCCTGGAGCTGGTTCCAGCATCCGTAGATGAAGGTGTAAGCCCAGTTGTACATCTCGCGCTGGTGTCCGTTGACTTCAAGAATCCACGATTCATGCATGTCCAGAGGATACGACGCAGGCTTCTCAAGCGCAGGCTAATACGAAAAGACCGAGCAAATAAGAGGAATGCAGTCCACGAGCCGGGCCAGATGAAGGATATGCCATGACCACCCCATCACGTCACCTGACAACCGAAGAGGCCTGTGACCTCCTGCGTGTTGATGCCTCCACCTTGAGGCGGTACGCCCGTGAGGGGAAGTTCTCCCGGATCCGGCTTAGCCCTCGGAAGGTGCTCTACATCCGGGATGAGATCGAGGCGTACATCGATGCCCGCACCATCCATGCGCAGCCCCTGGCGGGGAAGCGGAGGGCCGGTCGATGATCACTCTGCTCAATTTCCATGATCACCAGGTTCGTGTGGTCCAGGTCGCTGGCGAGCCACAGTGGGTGGCTGCTGATATTGCTGCCGTCCTGGGGCTGGGTAGGACGCATGACATGGTTCGCTCTCTTGATGAGGACGAAAGGGGTGCGGTTACTATCCGCACCCCTTCCGGGGAGCAAGAGATGACTGTCATTACTGAGTCTGGTCTTTATTCTTGCATCCTCAGGTCTAGGAAGCCGGAGGCGAAGGAGTTCAAGCGGTGGGTGACCCGGGAGGTGTTGCCGTCGATTAGGCGTCACGGTGGGTATCTCACGGATCCGAAGATCGAGGAGATCCTCACCGACCCGGACACCATCATCAAGCTGGCCACCGACCTGAAGCAGGAACGAGCCCGTCGACTGGAGCTGGAACAGCCGGCCAGGTCGTGGGAGCAGCTGGCGGATGCTGCTGGTGATTACTCCGTGGCCACCGCGGCGAAAGTGTTGTCCAGGGACCCCTCCATCAAGATCGGGCGCGACCGGCTGTTCGCCGAGATGGCCTCTGCTGGGTGGGTGTTTCGTTCCAAGGCTCGTCGTGGGCCGTGGGAGGCATCCCAGAAGAAAGCGGTGGACACCGGCCGGCTGGTGCACAAACTCGGGCGCCCGTTCTTCAACGAACGCACCGAGGAGTGGGAGCAACCCGCCCCGACGATCCGGGTGACCCCGAAGGGTCTGCTGGATCTCCACCGGCTTCTTGGTGGCGCGGATCAGATCGCTTTATTCAACGTGCCCCAGGAGGCCCAGTGACTACATCATCGAGACCCGGCCGGCACCGTCGGCCTCAACCACCGACCTGGGCGGGTATCGCCCCACTCCGGTGGCACCTCATCACCATTCTTATCATCCTGCTTGTACTGACCTTGGGAGGTCTGCTGTGACCAATTCACATGATCGCGTCGAACTGCTCGAAGAAGTTGTCGACGCCTCCACCCTTCTACTTTCCTTCTTCGCTGCCGAACGCATCGAGATGAAGTCCACCATCGGGATACCCCGCTACCCGCTGATCGATGATGATCCCTCAACTGTGGAACTGTCGTTGACAGAACAGTTCCTCTCCGAAGGCTTGAAGGTATCCGAAGAGCGGTTAAGGCAGTCAGAGGCCAAGTGTGAAGCCGCCGAGCGGAACGTAGCCACCCTTCAGAAAGCCGTGAAAGACCACGCCAAACAGGAGCAGGTCGCCGAGGAGAAGATCGCCTGGCTGGAAAAGGAGCTTGAGCGTCTTCGGCAGGAAGGTGCTTCGACCAACCTTGATCTGATCAAGATGCAGACCAACGAGATCGACAATCTCCGTAAGGATCTGGCTGATGCCAAGAAGGACTCTAAGACTCAGGCCACTTCATCGTCCTCGCGAGTCGAGGAGCTCGAAGCAGCCCTCAAGCTCAGCAGGGACCTCCAGGCCGAGGCCACCACCGACCTCGAGCAGACCCGCGCCGCACTCGTCACCGCGCGCCGGGAGGCTGACGAGTCCGCGCAGAAGGTGGAGGAGCTGACGCGTCAGCTGTCCTCTTATCAAAGCGACTTCGTGGAGCGGGATAATCAGCTCTCCGCTATGGAAGGCCGTCTCTTCCGTGAGGTGGAGCAGTTGCAGGATAAGCAACGCAAGATCCATGTGCACTTAACGCGAGCTCTCAGGAAATTTGAGGACGATCCGAACATGACGATCCGGGCTATCGACTCAGCCTTAAAGCTCGCTGGGAAGGCATCATGAGTGACGTTATGGTCTTGTATGTGCTGTTGCTGGTGCTCACGGCCTGTTTCTGCGTGATCATTTTCTGGCTGACGGAGTGGGTGATTCGGCTCCGGAAAGCGAATGAGGAGATGGATGCCGACCTCTGTGATGCGGAGGAGCAGCTCCATGAGCATGTGGGGATTCTTCGCGATCTGGAGATCATGCGTCGCAAGCTCGAATCGGTGCCCGCCAGGATCACGGCCTTGGAGGCCCGTAACCGGGTCGTGGCTGCGGAGGGAGGTGAAGACGATGTCGTCTATGTCAGCGGGTGAGTATCCAAGCTCTGTTGTTGATGACGCGATCTTTGAGTGTGTGGAGAAGATCAGCGGGGTGTGGGAGGCTGCCGGCCTGAATGCGGAATCAGAGGCCGAGATCCTCACACAAGAGCTTCACACCGCGGTGTCAGATGCATTCGAGCGTCTGTTATTCCGCCGGGGTGTGGCGATTGATCGGCTCAAGCGGGGATCGGGACGCTGATGGCCTCGGTGCGTCAACTCCTGGACCCCAGCGGGAAACGCCTCATCCGCCTCGCTGTGGCACCCCTTGACAGTGGCCGGTTGATTGCCCTGGGGGACCTCAATGACCTGATCAAGATCCCGGTGTGGACCACCGTCATGCGGATCCACGTGGCCAACACCCCGTTGATCCACCGGCAGAGGTTCATTCACGTTGTCACTCTCCGGGAGTGGGTGCGGCAGTTAGCCGGCCGGGATCACAAGAAATCAGCTGGTGAGCTCGAACGGTTCATCGACTGGATTGTCACCGTCGACCTATAAGGAGGGAAGAAAATGGCGGAGCATTTCTGCAAGTTCTGCGGCGCACCGATCCGGTGGGCCCGCACCCCGGCCGGGCGCATGATTCCCCTTGAGGATTCTTCCGATCAGGCCAAGGGGACGTTCGCGCTCCGGGTGGTGGATCTCCCAGATGGTACCGCCAAGCGTATGGCTGTGGGATTGACCCGCCATGAACGTATTGAGGCCGATGCCGACGGGGAACTGTTGTTTCAGGCACACCGGGCGACCTGTGGGGAGGAACGCACTGGGACGGCCATTCCACCTGAGATCCGCGAGAAAGCGAACCTCGTGATTGCTCGATATCAAAGGAGTTCGCGATGAAAATTTCCCCAACTTCATCCGATATTGATGCAGCTAACCGGTGGTGGGATGAGCAGAAGGATCAGCGCAAGGTCACCTTGCATAAGTGGATGTGTGGAGAGAAAGGGTTTCTCCATCCGGAGATACCTGGACAGCTTGAACTTTTAGAAGGAGAACCTTAATGGCAACGATGATGAGGCAGTCGAAGATTATTTGTTATCACGATGAGCTCCAGGCGGCGTTGAGCGCGGCGTTGAAGGTCGCGGATAAGAAGAACTTCGGTTCGATCCAGTTTCGACCAATTCCAGAAGATGAGGTCATTCAGATTTCGGCACTTAATCCCACCTCGACTTTTATGGCCACGGTGCCTACAGAGATGTGCGATGTGGTCGAGGGGCGCGATGAGATCTTTGAGTGTCTCTTGTCCGAGGCCAGCGTGATGGCTCGGTTCCCGGTCAAGATGCCTAAAGGGTCTGATGGGGAAGTTCCGAAGGCTGGGCTGATTATCGCGGAATCGTGGATCCAGATTACTGATGAGACTGGTCTGGGTGTCGGTATTCGCCATACCCGGATTAGGCGCAATAGTGAGGTGGAGCTCCCGGGCACTCCGGCCCGCACCATTGAGTCGGCACTGGATGCGCAGGAGGACACGGGCGCGATGCTGTATCCCGCCCAGACCGCGTTGGTCGGCAAGGTAGCGGAGATCATGGGGCAAAAGCACCGTATCCGGTGTGTGGCATCCCCTGACGGTGTGCTGTCGCGGGTGCTGCTGACGGGCACGATGTACGGGCTGACGGTCACAGAGGGGCAGGAGCAGACCTCCGAGGACAGTGCTCCAGATGATAAGCCTCTGTCGTTTGATGACGCCGAGCCCCAGGACTACGACGTGCCCATGTTCGACGTCGACGAGGAGGAGGACACCGACACCACCCCAGCACCAGCTCCAGGGCTACGGATTGTGGGTGCCCGACCTATGGGCGGTGCGTCATGAGCTTGATCGTGGAGATGTCTCCGGAGCGACGTGCAGCCCACGAGGCACTCCTGGAGGGCATTGGTATTTGCCAGCAGGCAGAGTACCGACGTAAGCCGGGCGCCCCGGGCTTGTGGGACTCCATGCATGGGCGGGAGGCCTGGGAAGACGTGCAAAAGCGCCACCGTGAGGCGCGCATCCTTTGCCGGAAGTGCCCTCTGCTGGCCGCATGTGAACAGGCCCTGTCTGATTACGAGAAGCACAGCGAGGGTGTCGATGGAGTGATGGCAGCCAGATATAGCGATGTCAGCTATTCCAGCAATGCTCGAGAGCGGCAGACGCACTGCGCCGGGTGCCAGGTCAGGCTGCATCGCCAGGGTTCAACCCGCACGGTACCGGACAGCCACCGACGCCACGTCGGGGAAGGTCTCTGCAGCGAGTGCTATCCGCAGTTCGCTACCCACTCCCCAGATCGGAGGACAGCAGCATGACACACGCCCCTATCAAGGACCTTCGGGAGTTCTGGAGAGACCTACTTCAACGGTTCCAGCCAGTGGTCGAGGCATGGAAAGAAGCGATAGAAAAGTTCCGGGAGGGACTCGATGAGATCGAAGAGGCCCTGACCACCTATCAGGAACGGGAGAAAAAACGTGCATATGAACACATGATTACCCCACCTCTTGACCACACTCTTGCACAGGTCACCCACACCAGATCCAAGCCACCCCGCCCGCACCGCACCTACAGGAGACGAACACCATGACCAAGTATCAAGGCACGGGCAGAGTCGAGAAGATCGACTGGGAAGCGCCTGCCCGCTACAGCAATCCTCATGCAGTTGCTGCCCTCATCGCGATACCAGCTGCAGAGTTCGCCGGGCTGGACATAACCCGTCCCTTCACCATCACCCAAGAGGATGAAGAGGACACCGACGATGACTAACCACATGACAACCCACCACTAGTAAGTAACCCAAACCAGAGGAAGGAGTACCCACATGGCATGGCTGCGCATCGGCGACAACGTCGCCACGCACCCGAAGATGTCTCTCCTCCTCGAGGCATGCGAATTCGACCACTCCCTGAAAAATGAATCCTTTGGACTCATGGTCTCCCTCGCCGCGGTCTCAGCAGCCCACCTCACCGACTTCATGGTCGGCCCCGGCCTCGTCGCACAGTTCGCGCCGGGCAGAGAGAAGGTGCTGATCGATATCCTCGTCTCCGCCGGGCTCCTGGAGCGCGTCAAAGTGGACGAGCGGTGGATGTACAAGCTGTATAACGATGAAGAGTTCATCCACATGCGCACCAAAGCGGAAGTGGAAATCGACCGGGCTCGCAAGCGCGACAGCCGACGCCACGACCTAATCATTCCCGTCAGGGTCCGCGACGGCGACCAGTGCCGCTGGTGCGGCAAGACGGTGTCCTGGGAGGACCGGAAATCTGCTCGCGCGGCCACCATTGACAGCCTCACCAGTCACCGCGAGAGTACCGTCGAGACCCTCGTCGTGGCCTGCAATGGTTGCAACTCAGCCGGCCATGAAGGCAAGGAACGCACACCCCGCCCAGCACCCACACCCCAGGAGGTCTACTACTCACCAAAGACAATCGCGTGGATCAACAACACCGACTACGCGCAAGAAAACGGTATTCACCTAACCGATCGGCAGACTCGCCTGGACATCCCAGCAGCGCCGGCAGCAACCACGGTCAAGGCAGCAGCACATAGCGCAGCGCCGGGAGGTGGATCAGCAGGTATGGCAGCAGACAGTCCTCAGGAGAGCAGCGCCCATGTGGCAGCAGCGCCTGAACGATGTGGAGCGCCGACAGCTGATCACTCCACGGCAGCAGCATATGGAGCAGCGCCAGACCGCTATCGCAACCAGGCAGCAGCGGGACAAGACCCATGGGAGGACGCCCCGGACTGGGTGACGCAACCGGCAGAGAAGGTTCTCGGCAGGGCAACCGCGCCAGGAGGTGGATCAGTAGGTATGGCAGCAGACAGTCCTCAGGAGAGCAGCGCCCATGTGGCAGCAACGCCTGAGGGACGTGGAGCGCCGACAGCTGATCACCCCACGGCAGCGGCGCCGCCGGGCGCCCTACCCAAAGGTAACGATTCGGTAAAACCTAGACCGGATCTAGATCAGGTGGGTGACAGACCTGGATTGTCCGGGTCGGGACGGGTCGGGTCGGATAGGGCAGGACAGGTGTCGGTTTCTGGTTCTCGCCGTAGGAGAGGCCGTCGTGGAGGAAAGCGGAAGTCGTAATGGATGATCAGTTGTTGACTATGTTTAGTCATTCTTTGTTTGACCTGGAGAGTTATTCCCCTTTATTGGATGAGCTGCTCTTTCCTCGTCAGCCTGCTGCAGGTGAGAATGCGGGTAAGGCTGTGGCGGTGAAGGGGTCGAAGGTGCCGTTGTCGACGTCGATTCTTGATCTGAAGATTGAGTGTGAGGTGTTGTTGGCGCGGTGGTGTTCCACGGTGTCGCAGTTTGCTGATGTGGGGCAACCTCCGGGTGATCGTGCTATTCATGTCCGGGCGGCGTGGTTGCAGCAGCAGCTATTCGTCATTGATGAGATGCCGTGGGGTGAGATGTGCGCGGAGGAGGTCATTGCGTCTTCGAGGTTAGTTCGGGATGTCGTGGTGGACCCGCGGGAATGGGATGACCCGAAGCCAATTGAGATTGGTTCGTGTAGAGAGATCGTGAGTTGGGCTCGGCACCTGGGGGCGCAGGTGTCTAGGTCAACAGTGCAGCGGTGGATTGACCGAGGAGAGATACCTTCCGAGATTGCGCCGGATGGTCGTGTCCTTATATCGCTGGCCAATGTGCTGGACCACGCGCGAGCAGGACTTCTTGAGAGTGGGCCACCCCGTGCTGTAAGCTGACGCTCGATAGATCCAACCCCGAAGTTGCCTGGCAACTCTCGGGGTTTTGTCGTGTCTGGAGGTGGTCATCATCCTCACGGTCGTGACAGGTGCTCCAGCGGCGGGGAAGTCCACGTGGGTGGCCACCGTCGCGAAGCCGGGTGATCTACGGTTTGATTCTGATGCGCTGACCAACACCCTGACGGGTAAGCCTCCGGCGAAGCATTCGCATGCGGCTGCGGTGAAGAAGGTGTCGAAGTCCGCTCGTGAGGCGGGTATTGAAGAAGCATTGAAGTTGGTGGCCACGCGCGATGTGTGGATCATTCACTCGAATCTCTCGGCTGAACTCGAGCGGAAGTACCGGGCATATGGTGCTCGGTTTGTGGTGATTGACCCCGGTGAGGCTGTGGCCTTGGAACGGTGTGCTGCTGGTCGCCCTGGGTATCGGAAGAATCAGGTGGCCTCCTGGTACGCGCGTCGGCATTCGTGGCCACATGATGCGGAGATCATCACCAGCTTTGATCCGGCCACCGCGGGCGTCGACGAGGATGATATTGAGGTATCGGGAGGCCGGGCCACGTTACATGTGGTCACGGGCCCACCTGCTGCTGGGAAGTCCACCTTCGTCCGTGAGCATGCCCGGCTAGGGGATGTGGTCCTAGACTACGACCTGCTGGCCAACGCGCTGGCGGGGGAACCTGCTGACAACCATGAGCACACCAGGCAGATCAAGGCGGTGACCAAGGCGGCCAGGCTCGCAGCCCTGGAGGCAGCGATGAAGCAGGACATCACCGTCTGGCTGATTCACTCAACCCCGGCCGCCTCGACCTTGTCTCGCTACGAGTCGATGGGCGCCACGGTCCATGTGGTCGACCCGGGTAAGGACGTGGTGATGAAGCGGGTCAAGCAGATGCGGCCACGGGTGATGCTGCCGGTGGCGGCTGCCTGGTACGACAAGCAGCCGGCGGTGGCCACGCCGAAGACCACGACCGAGCGTGGCCTTGGGTGGGATCATCAGAAGCAACGCGCGAACCTCGTCGCGGTCCATGTTGATGGCACACCGTGTTGGTGGTGTGGCCGGCCGATGTTCTACGACAAGACCCGCAACTTCGATGGTCTGCCGCTGGCTGCTGACCATGAGGATGCCCGAGCAAACGGCGGGGACCGCGCTAACCGCCTCTTACACTTCTCCTGCAACTCCTCACGGCAAGCAGGGGCCCGCGACGACCAACGACCAGCCCTGAACCACTCTGAACCGCCTACGGAGCCCACAGCGCCACCACAGGCCACGCCGGCGGCGTCGGTGTTCGCCTGGCCAGACCTTGAGCCGTCTCGCGCCGGGCCCTAGGTCAAATATCTGGCGGTATACGTGCTGACCCTTCCTCGGCCGCCAGTCAGCCCATTTTTGTGAGTCCTGAAACTGAGAGCGTGCCCACTGCCAGATAGGAGCCATGATGACTGAACAACCCCCAATTGCCCATGAATCCCTTGGCGCTGGTGCCGATGTCGGGATGGGGCAGGGGCTCCGAGCTCCTGGGCGCGCGGTCTATGAAGCCCTTGTCCAACCGGGCATGGACTTAGCGGACATCGCCCTGTGTGAGGAAGCCGGCCGTCAGCGTGATCGGCTCGATCAACTGCAGAAGATCATCTCAGGTGATGAAGCAACCTGGGCAACCATCGTCGAAAGCTCCGGCGGGACACTCACGCTGCGTATCGACAGCGCAGTCGCGGAAGCCCGCCAGAGCCTCACCGTGTTTCGCCAGCTCATTGGATCGATCAAAGCGAGGTGGACGGATGCCTACATCACAGCGGATGCAGATGTTCTCGATGGGTTTGGAGAAGTGGCCTACGCTGACGGGCCGCCAGGAACCTGAGATCCTTGTCATGGCCGACGGCGATGACCGTGAGGGCCGTGAGGTTGTAGAGCTGGGCCGTCGCGCCGGGTCATCATTGCTGCCGTGGCAGTGCGGCAATGTCATCGGGATCTCGTTGAAGACTCCGGCCGGCACGTGGGTGCATCAGACCTGCATCCTGATTGTGCCGCGTCAGAACGGTAAGTCAGAGATTCTGGTCGACATCATCTTGCACCGGGTGTTTGTCCAGGACGAGACGATCTTGTACACCGCCCATGAGTGGAAGTCCGCGCAACCCATTGCGGAGCGTCTGATCAAGATGATCGAGATGCGTCCCTCGCTGGCCAAGCGGGTGAAAAAGATCCTCAACTCCCAGGGTGAAGCCAAGATCATTCTCAAGGGACCACGAGATCCGAAACGTCCCAAGCTGGATTCCAAGGGCAACCCGAAGGCCGGCCAGGTTGTTTTCCGTACACGCTCACCGAAGGCAGGCCGTGGCCTGGACGAGGTGGACACCCTCATCTATGACGAGGCCTTTGACACCACCGACGACGAGGTCGCCTCCATCGGACCAACCCAAGACGTGGCCAAGGACCCGCAGGTGATCTACGCATCCTCTGCTGTGGATAAGGAATCGGCAGCGCACCAAAACGGTGTGCAGCTGTCCTCCCTGCGCAACTTAGCGTTGTCCGGAGAGGACCCGGGTATCTACCTGGCGGAGTACCGGGCGCCGGAGAACCACCCCGGCCGGGACAACGTGAAGACGTGGAAGCTGTCGAACCCATCCTTCGGTGTGCTCAAGAATGAACGCAAGATCAAGAACCTGATGCGCAATATGAACTCACCGCGTGGCCAGAAGTCTTTCGACGTCGAGGCCCTGGGCATCGGAGACTACTTCGAGTTCAATCAGCTCACTGACGATGATCTCCTGGTCATCGATCTTGACCGCTTCGCAGAACTACGTGACCCCCAAGCCGTGGCCACTGGTGAATCCTGCCTGGCGGTGGACTTCTCCAACGACCGGGTTGACCGCACCGCCGCGGTAGCCGTCGCGGTCCGCGCCGGGAACCGGATCCATGGGCAGGTGGGATACCACGGGCCAGCCCACATCCCGACACTCGTTGACTTCATCGTCCAGGCGGTGGAACACAATGACCCACTCGCCGTGGTCATTGACCCGAAGTCGGCGGCGCAAGCGTTGATCAGACCGCTGCAGAAGAAGGGCATCGAGCCGGAACTCATGACCGCCTCCCGCGTGGTGTCCGGAACCAATGGCCTGTTGCAGCACATCGATGATGGAACGTTCTCCCATGACAACGATCCCCGGGTGGCGGACGCCATTGCGGTGGCACGTCTGCGTGAGATCGGTGACGGTGGCATCGCCTGGACACGCAGGAAGTCCGACGGCGACATCACCACGCTGGTCTCGCTGACCAATGCGGTGTGGGCGCTGGACAATCTCGATCTGCCTGCGCCACCTCCGGCTGATGTCGGTTTCATCGACAGCAATATGCCGGCCGACACCATGCTTACCCCCGCTGATGACCTCAGGTCGATCACCTGGTGAAAGGAGATTCCACTGTGGATACCCAGATTGCAATACCGACACCTCAAGAGGTCGGGTACGTCAATGGTGGCCAGGAAAATTTTTACACGCATGGCCGCGAACTCGAGAACATCCCCGAGCTCCAGTGGCCACAGTGTCTGAGCGTCTACGACCGGATGCGCAATGACAGTCAGATCTCTGCCGTGCTCTCCGCAATCGCTCTGCCCATCGAGGCCACCACCTGGCGTCTGGACCCCAACGGTGCATCCGATGAGGTCACTGAGTTCATCGCCCAGCAGCTTGACCTCCCCATCATCGGTAAGGAAGGCGAGCACAAGAAGAAACGGCGGCGTCGCCGGTTCTCCTGGGCAGAACACCTCCGCCACGCACTCCTGATGGTCCCCTTCGGGGCGATGTTCTTCGAGCAGGTCGTGGAGACTACCCCGGAAGGCATGTGGGGAATCCGCAAGATCGCACCGCGTATGCCTGACACCCTCCAAGCCATCAACGTTGCCCGCGACGGTGGCCTGATCAGCATTGATCAGAAACCACCGGGTGATATCGGAGTGATCCGCGCATCGGATGCCACGAAGACCACCATCCCCATTGACCGCCTGGTGGCGTACTCCTACCGCCGCGAGGGAGGAAACTGGGCAGGTCGGTCAATTCTCAGGCCCGCCTACCCGCACTGGGCACTGAAACAGCCCCTGCTCAAGATCGAGGCCTTGGCTGTGGAGCGCAACGGAGTGGGCGTTCCGGATTACGAGAACCCACCAGGCGCAACCCCTGAGCAGATCGAAAAGGGCCGGAAGATGGCCGAGTCCTACCGCGCCGGGTCCTCTGCTGGAATGTCCAGGCCAAGCGGATCTAAATTCCAGCTGCTGGGCACAACCGGTCAGATCATGTCGGCACGCCCGGTGATTGAATACCACGATTCTCAGATCGCCCGGGTGGCGCTCGCGCACTTCCTCAACTTGGACGGGAAGGGCGGCAGTTATGCACTGGCCACTACTCACCAGGATCTCTACACCATCGCCGAGAACTCGCTGGGCACCGAGATCGCTGGAACCGCGAACCATCACATCGTGGAAGATCTCGTGGATTGGAACTGGGGCCCCGACGAGCCAGCACCTCGTATCGTCTTTGACGATCTTCGGTCTGATTCGCTCTCCATCGCGAACTCTTTGCGCACCCTGGCTGATGCTGGTCTGATCCGTCCCGACCGCTCGATTGAGGAGTGGTTGCGTCGTGATCTCGGTGCACCTGCCAAGGACACCGCCCCACCGGAGCAACCGTGGACCCCCGAGACCGAAACGGAAGGAGGCGCCGAACAATGACCGAGATCATCGCACCGGAGCGACCACAGCTCCGGACCATCCCCGGTGTGGAGCTGATCAAGGTGGGGCAGTGGCCAGCATCGACCGGCACCTGGGACGTGACCGCAGAGGATCTCGCTGCCGCAGTGCGTGCAGCTCAATCCCCGTCGCTGTCCCGACCGGTGATCAAGCTGGGGCACACAGACCCCCGGTTTGATGGGGAACCCGCCGTCGGCTGGGTAGATGCCATCCGACTCTCCGATGATGGGTCCACCCTGGTCGGTGACCTTAAAGGTCTGCCGGCCTGGTTGGCCGACATCATGCCCTCGGCGTATCCCAATCGCTCCATCGAAGGTGCATACAACTACACCGATCAATCTGGAGCCCGCCACGATTTCGCCCTCACTGCTGTGGCCCTGCTCGGCGTGAGTCCCCCGGCGATTGGGCCGCTCGAATCACTCCGCGACGTCGCCGCCCTCTACGAGGTCACAGCGTCGGGAAACCAACAGGAAGGATTTTGGATCATGCCGAAAACCATTAACGCATCCACCTCTGTCGAAGACGTGCGCATGAACTTCTACGAGCAGGGACCAGGCAAGGACACCTACTGGTGGATCGAGGAGTTGTTCCTGGACCCACCCGAAGCCATTGCCATGGACGACGAGAACGGCCAGCTCTACCGAATCCCGCTGACCATCTCCGAAGACTCGATCACCTGGGGGGAACCCCAGGCCGTCAAACGGGAATACGTCGCGGCATCCAAGAAGGTAGCAGCAGCGTCCTGGACCAAGAACGAATCCCGCAAGAACATCAAGGCCGCGGAAGCGGAAGAAGAGGACACCGATATGGAACTGACCACCGAACAGGTCACAGCACTGACCACCGCCCTCGGTCTGGCCGCTGATGCCGACGCCGCAGCGATTGTCACCGCCGTCGAGAAGCTGTCCAAGGACACCACCTCCCAGGACGACGAACCCGCCGCCACCATCGCAGCCCGCGCGGAGCACCTCGGCATGAAGCTCATCGACGCCGCCGCCTGGGAATCCACCCAGAAGCGCCTCGGCGAGATGGCCACCCGCGAGAATACTCGTTTGGTCGATGATGCAGTGCGCGCCGGGAAGCTGATGCCGGCCTCTCGCAGTCGCGCGCTTGAGCAGATGGAGCGCGGCCTGCTGACCGCCACTGATCTGGATGCGATGAAGCCTCTGGTCACCATGGCCGGCGCTGAGGTTGGCCACAACCACAACCCCGATACCCGAACCTCGGACGATGTCCGTGAGTCCGAGATCTACAAGAACTGGAAGTAGGAACATGTCTGCTATCGCAATCAAGTTCGCACAGGGCCCCATCACCTTTGAGGCCGAAGCCCCCGTCGTCGGCGGCCAGGTCGTCGAGGCTGGTACCACCCCGCGCAGCATCAAACCTGCAGGCGCCGCCTCGGAGACCATTCTCGGTGTCGCCGTCATCGATGCGGTGCCCAAGGGACAGCCGTACACCGGTAAGCCCAACCATGCGTCGGTGGCGTGTGCCCCCGCCCAGGTGCCGGTCACCGGTGATGGCACGGCCGGTGTGGGTGATCTCGTCATTGCAGCCGCTGGCGGCACCGTCACCGCGGCCACTGGCACCGAGCCAGCATCCCAGATTGTCGGTCGGGTCATTGAAGTCCTGTCCAACAACATCGTCAGCATCCGTCTTTACGTCTAAGGAGACATCACATGGCACGTACAGTCATTTCCATTGATGACAACCGCCGGGAAGTCACCGTCTCGGACCTTCTCGGTAACCCCGAGATTATCCCCACCCGCGCAATCGAACGCCTCAAGAACGAGTTCCCGGCCGAGGACATCCTCACCGATGGCGGAACCTCAAACTCCCTGGAATTCCAGTTCGAGCGCAATACTCAGTCCTACATGGACTCCGACCCCGAAGTAATCGCTGAGTTCGGTTTCTTCCCCACCGCCTCCCCCACCTCCGGAGAGCAGGTCATCGGCCGCGCGCAGAAGACCGGCTATAAGATCGAAGTCTCCCGTGAGATGAAGGACTACAACCAGCGACAGGAAGTTGACAAGCGCCTGGATAAGGCAGTCAACACCTTCCGTCGCTACAACGAACGCCAGCTGTGGGACGCTCTGCTGGATGCCGGCATCCCAGAGATTCCCGTCTCTGTGGCCTGGAACCAGCAGGGCTCTGACCCCCGCTACGACATCTCCCTGGCAATGGAGACCGTCGCCTCCGGTAACGCCACGAGCATTGAGGATCTCAACGAACCGTGGGATCCGAACATGATCGTCATGCACAAGGCCCTGGCCCCCGTGCTGGTTGGCTCCGAGAAGTGGAACGATGTTTACACCGGTAACAACTCCAGCGAATCCATCCGCTACACCGGGCTGCTTCCCACCAAGCCCATGGGCCTGGATGCTCTCGGCGTTCGCTACCTCAACCGCAACCGCGTGCTGATCCTGCAGAAGGGCGCACCGGGATTCTTCAAGGATCCTCGTCGCCTCGAAGCCACTCCGATGCGCGGGAACGGTGGCGATCCACTGGGTGGCGACAACGAGTCCTACAGCTCCCGCATCTCCCAGATCCGATTCATCGGCATCGATGAGCCCTACTCCGCGTGCTGGCTGACAGGGGTGATCTCCTAATGCCGATCATCGAAATCACCGCCAAGATGTGGGCGCAGCGTCAGCAGGATGGATCGCGGATCCTCCGCTACACCGGTGACGTCCTCGACGCCTCCGATGCGGACGCCAAGCGACTGATCTCTGTGAATGCCGCGAAAGCGGTGCGCAAGAAAATCAACGTCGCAGACCAGAAGGGCAACGATGCTCCTCCAACTGATCCACCGGCCGACCCGCCGGTGGTGATCACCGCTGACGATGAGGACCCTGTGGTTACTCCTCCGGTGGTGGACAAGCCCCGGAAGACCGCCACGGAAGACCAGTGGCGTGCCTATGCAGTGACACAGGGCATGTCGGAAGAAGAAGCTCAGTCCAAGGATCGCGCTGAGCTGATCGCTGCCTTCGCCTGATGGGAGGCTCCGCCATGATGATGATTGATATCAAGGATCTGGAGGTCCGCCTTCCACGCCAGTTGGATGCCGACGAGAAGGATCGCGCAATCGCCCTCCTGGGTGATGCGGTGGCGGAGATTGAAGATGCCATCACCGACACCGGGAGGGTTCCCGCGGTATGGATCGCGATTGGGCGAAACCGCCGCCGGGCGGTGAAGGTGGCCCGGGCGATGGTAGCCCAAGCCATCCTGATCGGCGAGGACATCGGCAAGTCCTCCTGGAGCACCGGGACGGGCCCGTATAGCGATAGCGCAAGTTACCGCGGTGATATCCCGTTGCCGGAGCTGTGGGGAGAAGTCGACCTGACTGAGTCTCACCTGGATTACCTCGGGCTTGTCCGGGGTGGCCCGAGGTGGTCTTTCCCACCACCCTTGAGGTATCCGGAGCGGCCATGGAATCAATAGTGTGGAAACCTCGCCCCCGTGAATTCAAGGACCCGCACGGTCGGCTGAAGAAGGAAGTGTTCCCTGATCAATTGATTGATGGGTGCCTGGTCTCTGAAACTGCCGTGGAGAACCTCACCTCGGTGTCCCGCGACGGCCAGATCACCTCCTGGGATGTGCATATTTCCCGGCAGTTTTTCCCCATCAAACGAGGCGACACGGTCATTATCCGTGGCGAGAAGTTCGTGGTGGAGAAGAACTCCTTTGACTGGCAACCGGCCCGCCGTCGTCGTTCCAACTGCGGGACGATGTTCACCGCGGTGAGATCGGAGGGATGATGGCCAAGCCAATCCCGGCCAGTCTCACTATCGGCGCTCCGAACAAAGCCTTCGGTCAGTTCCTGGCCGAGGGGGTCAAACCTCAGCTCGAGAAAGCAGCGGTGGTCACCCGTGGCCATATCGGTGATCAGCTGCCGGTGAAGATCACCATCCTCAACAACCAGCAGGGACGCGCGGTGGCACTGCTCACGCTTACCCACCCGTCCGGTATTGCCCGGCAGTTGAAGTCCGGGGTGATGACCAAGGGTGCTGCCAAGGCTGGATTGGAGGTGCGTCGTGCCCGATTCCGTGTCTAGACGTGGCCCCCGGGTTGCCGGGGACCGGGTCAATGACATCGTCGATCTCATCCGCCGGATCGTGGCTGACGTCGACGCTGCGGACTCCCTGCCGGATAGGTGGACCGTTGATGATGGTCCCGTCATCGTGGTGGAGTCGGACGGCACCCCGATAAACACCAGGTCACACACGGTGCAGATAATTCGAGTGAGGGTACATGCACTGGATCGTCCCACAGCGTATGAGCTGATGGATCGCCTGGATGCTCTCCTCTTAGCCCATTCCCGTTCCGGGGTGGGCTTTCGTATTTCCGAAGGCCAGAACCTACTTGTCGAACGCGACTCTAAGGCCGGCGGTTATGTCGCTGGTGCCGGGTATTCCGTCACCGCAGAAAAGAAAGGACTTATCTAATGGATAACACCCAAGTCGATATCTGGGTTGATGCTGAGTGCTACTACTCCCTGAACGAAAGTGCACAGATCAACCAGGCCACCACCCTGGACGAGATCTTCGGCCCTGAATGGAACCTGGTGGGCCTGCTCGATGGCGCTGCCGGTTTCGGCAACAACCGTGAGGTGCAGTCC
Source organism: Corynebacterium efficiens YS-314 (assembly GCF_000011305.1). Lineage (NCBI taxonomy): Bacteria > Bacillati > Actinomycetota > Actinomycetes > Mycobacteriales > Corynebacteriaceae > Corynebacterium > Corynebacterium efficiens. Next base: position 896,296 of record NC_004369.1, read on the forward strand.
GCGACTGTCTCCGCGTGGGGTAAGGGCATCGTGGATCAGACCGACCGCGATGTCGCGGTCTCCACCAGCTTCACCTCCCTGGAAAACAACTCCGCCACCCGCTACCTGAAGTGGCCAGGATCCACCAAGCATGTCATCGTCGCACCGAAGCCGGTCCGGGTGAAGCTGGCGCAGGCCACCATCAACCAGGACGGCAACCTGGAAATCTGGATCACCCGTCGTAAAGCCCGTGTGTTTGCTGCTGGTGATCCCAAGAGCCAGGAAGTCGCTGGCGTGGAATTCCAGGTCACCGTCTTCGCGGATGCCCGTGGCGCTATTTACGACGTCTACGAGGCGCAGTCCGATGGCACCCTCCAGCAGCTCACGCCGATCAGCATCAAGGATCTCTCCACCCCTGAGACCCCGCTGGGGCCAGATGGCACCCCTATGACCACTGACCCGGTGGAAGGTGCTGCCGCTGGCCAGTCCATGAGTATCTCCTCCGAGGATTCAGGTGAGGCACCCGCCTCCTACGGTGTGGAGTCCACCCCCGATGACGACATCTACTGATGGCCAGGGTCCCCACCGACGCTGAGATCAACGCACAGGCAGTCACCCTCGGCCTGGCTGATAAGAACGGTAAGGCACTGCAATCCCACCGCAGTGCCATCGCCAAAACCCTCATGAGCCAGGCAGAGGCCCCGGCTGAGCCTGTGGAAGATCTCCACGACGTCGTCATCCGATTCGACCAGAAACTCTACGACGGCAAGGTGGACAAATTCGTCCGCGCCGCCGCCGTCGGCGCCCTGGTCCACAACCTCACGCAAGCCGGCGTGGAATACATCAACGAGAAGTAAGGAACGTAACAGCTATGGGTGTGAGCGAGAAAGCCGCCGTCCGCAAGTCCAACGTCGAGATCGCAGCGAAAGCAGTGGCCGACGAAGAAAAGTACGTCACCTGGACCTCCACCATCTCCGGTGAGGAGCTCGAACTAACTGCCGTCCGAGACCCCCTCGACGGGCCATGGCAGCTGGTGCGCTTCATCGGCGCGAAAGCCAACAACGACAAGATGGTGTTCATCACCCTCCTGCTCGGTGAAGAACAGTCCGCAAAGCTCGAGGCACTCGAACCCAGCGGGTACGAATTCCTCCAGATCCTCGACGACTGGTCGAAGGCAACCAAACTCGAGGGGAAATAGAGTGGCTGCCCGCCGTCCTGCTCTACGAGGACGAGCTGGCAGCTGACCTCCGCCACTACTTCCCGGGCACCTCACTCACTCAGTGGTGGGCCCGGGAAATCTCCACCTGGGAACTGCTGTGCATGGTCCAGTGGCTGCCCAAAGGATCGGCCTTCCGCGCCGCCGTCCGCCAGGAAAACCGCATCACCGATGTCGAAGAACGCCTGATGGACATCCCCGAGGCCCTGACCGGCAAACCCCATCCCATCCGCAAGCAGGCTCACGACGCGCAACGCGCCAAGCAACGCGCCCCGGCTGCTGACCGGGTCCGCCAACGCATGGCCGCCCGCGCGAAACGCTACGGCAACAAATAAATAGGAGGCACTCATGTCGCTCGTCGGATACGCCACACTCCCCATCGTCCCCAGCCTCCGGGGCGTCACCAAGGAACTCTCCGATCAACTCGAAAAGCCCACCGCGGCCGCCTCAAAGCGCGCCGGGGATGCTATTGAGTCGGCAATGGCGAATGCCGCTGAGCGTGCCGCAACCGCGGTGTCGAAGGCGAAGAAGACTGAGCAGGCCGCGATTGAGGATGCGACTGCCGCTGAGAAGCGGTTGACGGATGCTCGTGATGATCAGCGGTTGAAAGCTCAGGCGATTGGTCCTCTTGAGGAAAAGCTGAAGAAGGCCCGTCTGGACGCCGCGGCCGCGGTGGCCAAGGCGGAAGCTGATGTGGAGAAGGCCAGGCAGGATGGCACGAAGACCGTGGCTGAAATCGAGACGCTGGAAAAGCGCCTTGAGTCAGTCCGTGCTGGTGCCGCGGCGAAAGAGCAGTCTGCCCAGAACTCTCTGGATGCCGGGAAGATCAAGCTTCGCAAGTCCACGGAGAAGCTCACTGATGCCTCTCAGGCGTATGACCGGGCACAGGATCGGGCGAAGGATGCCACCGATAATGTGACCGCTGCTCAGTCCCGTCTGGAAGCTCAGCAGGGGATGACAACGAAGGAGTTCAAGAAGTCCCAGAAGGGCGCTGCTGACCTGGCATCTGAGCTGGGTGTGATGGAGGATTCCGCCCAGGGGCTGGGTTCTGTCCTGGATGGGATGCCCGGCAAGCTGGGTGCCTTTGCTCTGGCGATGGGTGGTGCCGCATCGATTGGCTCTCTCATCGAGGAGGGCATGGATGTCTCCGGTGCTGTGGCGAAGATGAATCGTCAGCTCGGTGCCACCGGACCTGTGGCTGAGCAGTATGCCGACGAGGTGGCCACCACGATGGCGGGTGGTGTTGCCTCTGGTGCAGAGGAGGCTATCGAGGCTGTTCGTGCCCTCAATTCCCAGATCGACTGGTTGGGTTCTGAAGGGGAGCAGACGGCCTCGGAGCTTGCCGATAACTTCCTCGGGTTCACCAAGACCTTCGACGCTGATATGTCGGAGGTGACCCAGACCGCTGGCCAGCTGCTGCATACCGGGCTGGTTGGCGATATGGAGTCTGCGGTTGACCTGATGACCGCGGCATACCAGCGGGTCCCGGTGGCCATGCAGGATGAACTTCCTGAAATCCTCCAGGAGTATTCCGTCAACTTTGCCAACCTTGGCCTGGATGGGGAAGAAGCCTTCTCCCTTCTGGTTAACCAGGCAGACAAAGGAAAGTTTGCGCTGGATAAGACTGGCGACAGTCTAAAAGAATTCGCCAACATTGCCGTTGACCCAGGCAAAGCGGAAGCATTCGAGGAACTAGGCTTCAACGCCCAGCAGATGGCCGCCTCCGTGGCATCTGGTGGAGACGAGGCACGGGAAAGCCTCGAGGAGGTCGCGCAGCGACTCCTGGCGATGGAGGATCCCGGGGCGCGGGCGGCAAAGGCCATCGAGCTTTTCGGCACCCCGATGGAGGACCTGGGCATCCATGAGATTCCCGGATTCTTGGAGGGCCTGACTGATCTGAGTAATACCCTCGGTGAGACCGAGGGGGCCTCTCAGTCACTTGCCGACGAGATGGCTAATTCACTTGAGGGGCGGATGAACTCACTTAAGGGCACGGTGTCAAGCCTGGCCGCCGAGGGGTTCATGTCTGCCTGGGATGCCGCGCTGAAGCTATCTGAATGGGCCAAGGAAAACAAGACGTGGTTGCTGCCCCTGGCTGTGGGTATCGGTGGATTGACCACAGCAATCACGCTGTGGACCTTGGCGACGAAAGGCTATACCGCTGCCACGACCCTGGCAAAGACGGCTACCGATGCTTTCAATAAGGCCTCGAAGGCATCGATCTGGGGGTTGGTGGCCACCGCGATCATCGGTGTGGTCACCGCTCTGACCTGGTTCTTCACAGAGACCGAGACAGGTCAGGAAATCTGGGGCAAATTCACTGATTTCCTGAAATCTGCGTGGGAATCGGTATCTGCGAAATTCTCCGAGATCTGGTCATCCATCACCGGAATTTTTGATTCTTTCGGTTCCAAGATCGGGGAGTTAAGCTCCTGGTGGTCTGACACGACCTCATCCATGGGGGCAGCTTGGCAAAGCTTCAAAGATCATCTGGCCGGAATCTATGAAAATATCCGCTCTGCGGTATTTGACGCCTGGAACTCTTACGTTGCTCGGGTACAGGAAAACTGGGCTCTGGTCACCGGCGCTTTATCTTCCGCGTGGTCGTGGACACGAGATACTTTCGTTTCAATCTACGAAAATATACGTTCATCTGTATTTGACGCTTTCAATTCGGCTATCCAATTCGCACAGGATAAGTTTTCCCAGGTCACCACAGCCCTATCCAACTCCTGGACCTGGCTTAAAGACACCCTAGGTGCTGGTTGGGATTGGATCCGGGATAACGTCTTCTCGAAATTCACGGACACCATCGGATCAGCGAAGGACCGGTTCTTCGGTTTCGTCGACTCCCTGGGCGATAAATGGTCTGGGCTGAAGTCACTGCTGGCAAAACCGGTAAATTTCATGATCAACACGGTCTATAACGAGGGCATCCTTCGAGCTTGGAATGTGATCGCAGGTATCCTCCCCGGCCTCAATACGGGTTCTCCACTTTCTGGTATCCCTGAGCATGCTACCGGTGGCCGGATCTCCGGCCCTGGCACCGGCACCTCAGATGATGTCCTGATGTGGGGTTCCAATGGCGAGCACATGTGGACCGCCCGCGAAACGCAGCTGGTGGGTGGCCATGGTGCCATGTATTCCATGCGTGATGCGGTCACTACTGGCCGCCCGTTCGTATTTGACGGTAAGGGCGGCGTGGCCATCCTGCCCCAGACGGACGAGCGCGCCGGAGATCTCGCTGGTGCCGCACCGGGACTAATGATTCCGGGATACAAGGATGGCGGCGAGATCCGCCCGATGTGGGAAATCCAGCTGGAAAATGGGCACAGAGCGGCAAAGATGCGTGATGGTAATGCCTACACGTGGGCGCACGAGGACTGCTCAGGGTATATGTCGATGATTGCCGACGCCATCATCAATGGCGGCGACGGCGTCAGACGCTGGGCGACGAGCTCGTTCCCCGGTGGGCAGCCGTGGGTGCCGGGCCTGGGGCCTGGTTTCTCAGTGGGCGTTCACGATAATCCCGGCGGCCCGGGCGGTGGCCACACTTCCGGCACCTTGACCGGGGTGGGGCCATACATGACCACCAATGTGGAATCCGGTGGTGCACATGGATACGTCGCTTATGGTGGCCCCGCTGTCGGAGCTGATTCCCCTCAGTGGGTTGGCGTGCACCCTGGACAGTTCCATCTGGCGATTGGTGCCGATGGCGCTTTCGAGTCGGGTGGGTCCGTCGATCCCTCGGCGATGCGTAACTGGATCTCGGACAAATTGGGTGGCGTGGTCGATACGATCATGGACCCATTGGTGTCTCTGCTGCCGTCTCCACCCCCACAATGGATGGGCATCCCGCGTGGTGTCTACGACACCGGTCGGGACAAGATGGTGGAGGGCATCGCTGATGGCGTGGCTGGTCTGACTGATGGTCTGGCAACTGTGTGGAATGCGGTGCGCAACATCCCGGATCTGATCCGTGAATCGCTTGAGGGCGGCGATGATGTGGCCCGGGCCGCGGGGGAGGGCTACCACAAGGGTGGCCTTGCTGGCCGTGGCCAGGGGATCATCAACAAGACGGCGATTGAACCAGAAATGGTTCTCTCGCCGCCGGCCACCGCGGCATTCATTGATTGGATGTCGGGTGTCCCGCAGGCGGAATCCGCGTCGGTCATCGCCAAGGAAATCACGGAGGCTTTCCGCGGTGGTGACTGGGGTTACGGTGAGCTGGCTAGCCGGGTGGGTAGTGAAGATCTGGCTCACCTGATTGTGGACTCCGTGGCCGCTGCTGGGTTTGTCCAGCGCGGTGAGTTCGATGAGTACACCCACGCACGGTTTGGTGATGTGTGGAACCTTGGGGCGTCTCTGCAGGAGATCGCCCGGGGTGGCCCCAGGGCGTGGCGGGAAACCGCAGCGCACCTGGCGCACATTTCCCAGACGGGCGACTACCTGGCTAATGAGTGGTTCTCCGAGGATTCCCCGCTCACGGTTGCGGCCTTGGCTGCAAACGCGGCCACGATCCGGTTGGCGGATCACGTGTCCGGGTTTGAGATCAACGAGCAGGGTGAACGTGTCCAGACCCGTGGTCGAATCGGCACTCCCGAGGAGATCGCCCGTGATGCCGGAACGATGATGCTGGAGGATCTCGGCAACGAGGCCCTAGGCTTCATCGGTCTGGGCGGGTCGTTGTCCCTACCTCGGTTCCTGGGTGAGGACCTCCGGACCCCGTTCGAGAAGGACACAGGTGGAACCTCCACAGCGGTGGCCACGAAGGAACCTGAGTCGGTGGCCACCCAAGCCACGGAATCATCCACCGGTGGCAACACCTTCCACCTGTATGGCACTGCCACCAACAACGATGATCTTCAGTCCGCTCTGGAAGAGATCGGACAGAAGGTCGAACGCCACAATGAGGAACTCTCCGATATCAACCGCGAACGCCGCGGCCCGGGAGCAACCTCACGCGGCGGCAATCTTTAGAAAGGAGGTACCCGCATGGGACGGATGCTTGATGGGCGCCCAACCTATGACTGGTGGGTCATCGACCACACCGGGAAAAGGTGGAATATCTACGGCGACGTCCAGGGCCAGGAGGGCGTGCACATGACCATGATCGATCAGGTGGAAGCCACCGTGGAACGTGCTGCGTCCGCCACAGCCACACAGGTGGGCCAACGCCCCGGTGGTGGCACCTACGGCAAGCTCAGCCCCGTGCTCTCCGTCTACATCCAGGAGGAGGACCGACCGGGGGCATTCGAGAAATGGACGAAGGCATGGTCCCAACACCTGGGGTACGAGAACACCCTGTACTGCCAATCCCCACGCAGGCGCCACCCCAAGCGCCTGGAGGTCCTACGCGCTGCCGGACGTGCCAGCCCCACCGGTGACCCCGGGGTGGTCGGCGGTGTCGAACAGACCCTCTCCCTGGACGCCTGGGGAGGGGTATGGATCGGCGAACCCATCACCCTCGGCAACAATGACCAGTGGACCAACGACGGTGATCTCTACCCACTGATCACCTACAAACCCGGCACCACCCCGGGCACCGTCGGCCTGAGCGTCGACACGCACTCATGGTCAGCCACCCACCCAGCCATGCCACCAGGCACCACTGTCGACCTGGACCCCGACCAACGGATGAAAACCTACGTCGACGGCGTGGCCACCCCTGAATTCTGGTCCACGTGGCGCAACCACTGGAACCCGCTGCAGGTCGCGCCGGGTGAGTCGGTGGTGGCCACGGTGCCGGATGGTGGGGTGCTGGAGATCATTCCGAGGTATGAGACCCCGTGGTAGGAGGTAGCGATGTGGAGTGAAGCTGATTGGCAGAAGTGGCAGTCCGATATTGGCCTGTCGGCGTTGGCGTTTGGTCGCGCGATCTGGCTGATTGACCGTGATGGGGTTCCATACTCTGAGGTCCGTGGGTGGATTACCCATGATTTCGGTGAGTCCGCGCTCGATGTGGCTACCGGGTCGGTGACGATTTTCGCTGACAATGAGGTGGTTACGTGGCTGTTGGCCCGTCGGGATCAGGGGCTCATTGGTGGGGATGCCCCGGATATGGATGCTGTGCTGCATGAGGCTGTGCACATGGTGGTCCAGGAGCCTGATGGCACGCAGTGGGGTTACCGGGTCCATGAGCTCTCCATCGAGATCGGTGGTTCTCATGGTGGCACGGTGGAGATTATCGGGTTGCGTCCGCTGGAACATTGGAAGCATATGGTGCTGAAAAGCAATCCGAATTCCCCCAATGAGTTTCAGCTGCTGTGGTCGGATATCCGCCAGGGGCAGTCGATGAAGATCATCAAGGAGTACATCCACCGCAATCTTGAGCGTGAGATGCAGCCCCTGGTGCTGTTGGGACAGTGGGATGTATCGCAACCATCAGCCTGGTCGGGTGTGGATACCTCCCGTTGGCCGGTGATTATGAATCCCCGGATCCCTCCGGAGGCCACGGAGTGGGCCGTGATTGAGGCCAGGTATGACAATGCCTGGGATGCACTGCATGCCACAGCCACCGCTGCCGGTCTGATCTTGAAGGCTGAGTATTGGTTCCCCGGACAGCCTCAACCAGCCCCGGATTTCTGGACGCTTACCCAGCCAACCATTGTTCTGGATGTGGTGGATCGGTCGATCCACCGTGGTGCCACCGGTGATATCCGTGAGCCCCTCCGCACATTGAAACGGATGTTCCTGTCCCCGGGGGAAGGCGAGCTGGCGGATCTCGTCCAGTTCGATCCTGGTGCCGCGGCGACCGAATCTGGGTTGCAGCCGTGGGTGGTGTGGAAACCAACCGAGTATCAGGCGATCTCGCGCTTTGTGATCTCCAAGTCCACGGACTCGAAATTCACCATCGGCGGTCAATCCCCGGCCGCACTCAACACGGTGCTGGGCACGGGGATCCGGGCGCTGGCTGCGGGCATTGGTTCCCTTTTTCCCGGCATTGGTCCTGCGCTGGCCGTCATCGTGGGGGACATTGGATCGGAGATGATCAAGGACCGGATCCTGGCATTCCAGTCCTTCGATCACCACCGGCGCCGCGCGCACCACGGGCGCCTGCGCTACCGGGAGATCTCCAAACCAGGTGAGGCCTATTCCATCTCCGCTGTACAGCAAGGGGTGGCCGCCATGGAGGAAACCGGCGGTGGCATCTCATTCGAGATCGCCGTGGTCGACGATGCTCCCTACAAGCTGGACCGGGACTACGCCGTCGGAGACCAGGTCGGCGTGGAGGTCCTCGGCATCATCCTGGCCTCCTATGTCTCAGAAGCACACCGCATCGGTGCCCGTGGAGAACTCGGTGTCACCGTCGGCATCGGGGATCCCCGGGCCCGTGAATCCCCCACCGCCATGCTCAACCGGAACCTGGACAACATCTCCGGGATCCTCGGCCGACTGAAATCGTATGTAGGAGCTACATCATGACCTTCTCAAGAATCAACGGGTACGGGGCACCACCCACCGCACACCGGTGGGCCCCGCTCCTGGTCCACGCCGGTGGCATGACTTTTGATGCTGACGCCATCAACGTCCTCTGCGAACACATCGAGCAGGTGGGCTTCATCCACAACGGTGACACCGAGATCCGCCGAGAACTACTGATCAATATCGGGATGCCCGACAGAGAGGCACACATCCTGGCACAACCCGGGGAACCCGTGCGGTGGGAGATCCCCGACGGGAACACGTCCTACTGCTGGGTGGCCGGGGATTTACCTCCCGGCTTGGCCATCGAGGATGGCCACATTGTCGGGGTGTGCAACGTCTCCGGGTTCTGGCCAGTCGAGATCATCGTAGGTCCGGCCATCCACTACGACGCCCTCGGCAGTGGGGGAGCACCCCTGGAACCGGGGGAGTGGAAACCCATTGACGAACCCATCTCGACACCCGTCCGCGCGGCCGCCGGCATCCGCCTCGATGAGCTCAATCCCACCGAGCTCGATGACATCATCGCCCAGGCGCTCGCAGCTAAAGCCGATAAGGAGGCCCCCGATGAGCGTTGATCCCACACGAAGAACCTACGCACCCGTGCCATCCCACGGGTTCCAGGATCTCGGGGCAGCCGTCGGCGGGATCTTCCACGGACTGATCGAAGGCATCGGAAGGATCCTCGGCGGCGCGGTGGACCTCGGAGTCGGGGTGCTGTCATGGATCGTCGACGGTGTCACCTCCCTCCTCGGCGGCATCGCCGACGCTATCCGAGGTGTCCTCCCCGGTGGGTCCCCTTGGACCCCGGTGCAGGATGCGTTCCGTGATCAGCAACTCGACCTGAAAAACCGCACCGATCTCATCCCGATCGGGTACTGCGCGGCCTACATGGACCGCAACGTCAACCTCGAATGGAGCGGCGGGGAAAGACGCCTGCCGTTCCGCGCCCAGCTCGGCCCCGCCCAGGGCGCGCACGTCGACGAAGAACGCGAACGCATCGTCTTCGACATCACCGGCACCTGGACCATCCACGTCCTCACCTCCTATAACGGAACCATCTTCACCGGCGACCCCCGCGTCCACATCGACATCTTCGTCCGAAATCCCGACGGCACCCTCTACTCCCGCTGGCGAGTCCGCGACGCGCCGGGTGACGAAGAGGGATCACTGACGTGCTCGAAACCGGTGGTGATTGACGAGCCTGGCATGTGGGTGGATGTGGTGTGTCGGTCTGGACGGTGGCGGTGGTGGCCCGGCGGTACCCGCTACTCCGGCCTGGCCGTGGTCCGGTCTGCCCTGGGCACAGACCACAGGGGCACTGATGAGGTACCTGATGAGCCGGCCCCGCCTGAGCCTGATCCACCGGTGACCCCGGACCCTTAACCCCACACAGACGTGTGGGGTCTTGTGATGAAAGGACTTTAGATGTGACCACTCTCAAGATTGATATCCGGAACATGGGTGCGAGCGCGCACCCTGATGATCGGGTGATTCTCTACGCCCCGGAGATCCGCGCCCGTATTGGCGGTGGACTGGTCTCCACTGCTCCCCTGGAGGTGGAGCTGGTCGACGGTCAGGCCACCGTCGAGAACGTCGAACCCGGGCCGATCATCGTACGCTTTGAGTGCCTCGGCATCGCGGACACCACCGAAAAGCGTGGCATTGTCCCCGATTCCGGTGTCGTCACCCTCGACGATGTCCTGGAGCTGAAACACACCTGGACTCCACCGGTGCTGAGTTTTGGGCTGAAGATGATCATCGACGCCATGAACACGGCCTTGATCGCGGTTAACTCCTCAGTTAACGAGGCAATTACTCAGGCTGTCGAAAGCCAGTTCGGTGGGTTGGTGCGCGCCGCGGAGGACGCAGCCCAGGAAGCCTCAGCATCTGCGAGCGCTGCCCACGGGGCTGCCTTGAGTGCAAACGTCCGCGCAACCGCAGCCGAGAGCGCCTATGCAGGGATCCGCACCCGAGTCGAAGCGATCGAAGCCCTGGCAAGCTTATCTCCTGGCACGCCAGCTGATGGCCAGACCGCCACGCTGGTGTCCCAGGTAGGAAGCTTGACGAGAAAGGCTATCAACGCAGTTCTCTCTGTCACGTCGCCGGGAATAATTAATGCAGCGAACCCGCCGGCGGGGCTTACCCCGGTGGTGGCAGACGGACACTATTACGACCCCGCTCGGTTTAAGTATTTCCAGGACGCGGAGATGACAATCCCGGCAACCGATAACGCCCCAGCGCTGCAGGCCCTGGTGGATTACACCCACAATATCGGTGGTGGGACCATCGAACTGCCCCGTGGCAAGATCGTGACACGGAAGGCAGTGCTCTGGAAAACAGGGGTGTCGATGCGCGGGGCCGGCAAGGTTGTGACCAGGGTCTGCGCTGAAGGGGTCCTTTTCTCCGTGTTTACCTACGACACGTCACTGCCATCGTCAGGAGCCGGTGGTGATGATCCCAATACCCAATGGCTGGAAAATGTGAAATTTACCGATTTCGCCGTGGACAACCGTGGCCTATCGTCTCCCGATCCAAGTGTATCGGGCAAAGCATTTTTCCTGCTGTATATGAAGCAACCAGTGTTCCGCGACCTGGTGATCGTCAACACTATTGGAACCGGGTTGGGCTGTGACTTCCTCATCGACGCCACGGTCGATTCCATAGTGGTCCGTAATGCTGGACGCAATACCCGTACCGGCTACGGAGGTAACTCCGGTATTGGTATTGGCACCGCGGCCCGGTCAAAGGAGCCGTTGGTCGTCTCGAACTGTTTTGTCTATGACTGCGGAAATTACGGGATCTTCGTGGAGACACAGAACAACCCGGATAACCCGTATCGCTCCGCGTACGCCAAGATTGTCAATTGTCATGCAGAGCGAAACTATAGGGGGTTTGGGAATAAAGGCTCGGGTCCGACGCAGTGGATTGGATGCACCGCGGTCGAGAACACCACCTACGGGTTCGAGCTGCTTCAGGGTGCCTATGGAGACAAGGTGCTGGGGTGTGTGGCCAGCAGGAATGGGTACACCGGAATTGCTGTTTCTGCTCCGTACACAGGAGACATCATGATTGATGCGACTGAAGCGAACGAGAACGGTAATTACGGCATGCTCATTAACCTGGGTGGTTCTACTAATCGGATGAAAAATGTTGCGGTGACCGGGTGTGAAACAGCACGTAATGGGTGGTCTGGGATCGCAACTGGCGGTCCGATTTCCAACCTGACGGTGGCGAACTGCCGGGCTTTTTCCAATGGCCATAAAGCAACAATTTCAGCACACCGTCGTGGGCTTTTCCTGAACGGCGGGCATGACATTGTCACGCTGACAGGGAACACCGTTTTTGATGACCAGGAGACAAAGACCCAGGATGTGGGAATCCAGGTAGATACCGCAGCTAATCGAGTGGTGATGTCTGGTAATAACGCCCCGGGGTATTCATTAGCTAATGCGTATCAGTACCCGGCGGAGAAGACAGTCTTTGAGGCTAATTCCCCTTCTTCGAGGATTCGGGGTACTGCCACATTCACTGAGGGTGCACAGCTGCTGTGGGTCACTCACAATCGTGGGCGGGCACCGGCAGAGATCGCGTTGACACCGCTGGGTAATGCGCGAGTGTGGGTGGTATCAAGCGAGCCGAATCGAATGCGAATCAGTAGGGAGAGCACTGGTGGCCAGCTTGACGTGATGTGGGCTGTGTCGTGACAAGGGAGGTTATTGTGATCAATCTGAGTGAGCTTAGTGATGAAGAGTTTGAAGACTACCGCGTTGGTGTGGAGGTTGAACGGAAAAGGCGGGATGATTTACAGCGGATTCCGCACGATATGCGGGCGCTTGCTGATGCGTATACCGAATCCGGTGGTAACCGTGCTGACCTGATCCAAGTACTCACCGACACCCCTGACCCCGAGTAAGCATCCTTAACTGACATCACCCCGCAGCCGTCCTGGTCGCGGGGTTTTCTCATACCTCCAGAAAGGAGGAAACCGTGAAGATCCTCGATTTCTCTGCAGGCCCACCCACCGCGCAAGCCCTCAAGGCTGACGGTGTGGACGGTGTCATGCTTTATGTCTCACCACCGCGTGAGCCGTGGATGACCGGCAAGTCTCCATCACGCGCCTACCTCGACTCCCTCGACGATGCCGGCATCAAGTACGGCTTCGTCTGGCAGTTCCGTAAGGGCGGATCCATCAACGCTGGTGACGCCGGCCGTGGTTACGACGGTGGATACGCTGACGCCGCCGAGGCCCTGGCCAAGCTCAACGAGCTGCGGTGCTCCGCATTCCCGGTGTACTTCGCCGTGGACTGGGACATCACCCTGCCCGAGTGGAACACCCGCGTGGTCAACTACTTCAAGGGTGCGGTTGCCAAGCTTGGCCTGAACCGCGTCGGTATCTACGGTCACTCCCGCGTGATCCACTGGGCGATGGAAGACAAGGTCGTCGCCGAGGTCGCCCTCGGGCGAGTCCTCGGGTGGCAGACCCGCTCCTGGTCCAAGGGTGTCATCGCCCGGGACTACGCCACGCTGCACCAGCACACTCACGACGTACCCGGGCCTGGTGGTGTGCAGGTCGACATTAATGAGGTGTTCCACGATCACTGGGGCTGGCGCGGTGTACCCGACCAACGCACCCGCCCCGGTACCACGCCTGTGCAGATCACCGGCGTGGAGTTCCCCTGTGACATTACGATCGACACCCCGGACTCCGGATGGCGTGACCCGCACAAGACGCAGGCCTCGGTCATCCACACCACCGAGAACAGTGACACCACCCCGCCTGAGAATGTCGCCAACTGGCAGAAGAACCCAGCGAACCAGTCCTCCTACAACGTCCTGGTCGGGGCGGATGCCACCGGTGCGAAAACCATCCGCGCCAACCCGGATGACCGCCGATCCTGGTCTGCCGGTGAACCCGGCAACACCGACGCGATCCACCTCTCCAACGTAGGGCGGGCCGCCCGCTCCCGCCAAGGCTGGTTCAACAACCCAAAGCAGCTGGAGCAGAACGCCCGCTGGGCCGCTGACCAGCACCTGCGGTACGGCCGCCCTCTCGTGTGGCTCGAACCCCACGACGTTGCCGCCGGACGCCGAGGGTTCACCTCCCACGGCAACTGGTTCCACGGCAGGGGCGGCCCGGCATACCGGTCCGACCCGGGCGATCACTACCCCCACGACTGGGTACTCAACCGCGCCCAGGAACTCATCAATGAAGGAGAAACCATGTCATTCACCGACGAAGACCGTAGGAAGCTCAACGAAATCCACGCTGAGCTGACCAAGAAGTTCCCGTCCCGCTCCGCCTACCGCACCTCTGATGATCTGGTCGACACGTTCGCGGGTTTCGTCCTCAACGTCGATGGCCGCCAGCATGAGGAGGCCGTGATCAGCGCGGCGAAGGACACCGGCCTGACACCAGAGCAGGTCGTGGAGAAGCTGCGTGAGGGTAAAAATTTCGCCCAGATTCGCAAGGAGGCCACCGATGTTTAGCAGCCAGTTCATCAAGGATGCCGCCGAACGCGCCACCAAGACCGCCGCGCAGGCCATCCTCGCGGTCTTCGTAGCCGGGGTGACCATCATGTCCGTCGACTGGGTCGACACCCTGGCCATCGGTGCGACCGCTGCTCTGGTCTCGGTGCTCACCTCGATCGCGTCCGCTGGTGTCCGGAACCCGGAGTCCGCGTCGTTGGTGGCACCACGCCCGGATTATGTGGGTGAGCACCGGGCCCCCGAACCGGGAGAGTAAGCCATGCCGATTGATCACCTCCCCGTGAGGTTACGGTCCCCAGCTGAAAGGGTCCGCAATGTGATGATGACGGATGCGGGGGTGATGCTCATTCTCGGTGTCACCATGATCATCCGTGGCATCTCGTATTGGTCGCTCGGTGCGCATGTTCTAGTTAACCCGCTGGACACCAGCCTGCCCAGTGCAATGACGAGCGGGTGGTGGATCAGCGTGGGTGTGGCCCTGGTGGTGGCATCAAAGTGGCAGGCCACCGCACCCGCCAGGGTGATCCTCATGCTCGGCATCGGCACCCTCGCCGCCTGGGGCAGCTTGTTTCTTTTCGCCCCGCCGGCGGCGTTCGCACAGCGAGGCATTGTCTATCTCGCGCTGGCCACCGTGATCGTGTGGTCAGTGTGGCGTGGTAGGCGCGGTGAGGTCAGGGTGAGGACGGAGGCAGTCTATGGACCCCCTGCAGGCCAGTGATGGGTGGTCGCTTGCTGGCGCCCTGGGGGCGCTTCTGATCACCAGTTACTTCGGGTATCTGGCTGTCAAGGTGAAATCCTCATCGGACAAAAAAGACGAGGACGTCAAACCTGTCCTGGAGAAAGTTGAACAAGCCGTCAATCTGCAACCGGCGGTGGATGCGTTGTCAGCGCGAGTGGTTGCATGTGAGGCTGAGCTCGCTGAATATCGACCAATCGCCAAGTTCAAATACCCGCTCGCGCTCAACACCATCGCAAGTTTCCGACAGGCTCACCCGTCCTCGACGGTGTTCATTCCTCACCAGATCCAAGAAGATCTCTAAACCGCCCCCACCTGGCCATGTGCCAGGTGGGGGCTTTTTTGCTTTCCTTATGTGGGGTGCTTGTGGTTGATCACGGCGCTGGCAGAACCGGGGATGGTCTCGCAGGCTAGGGTGGATCATCCTCATCTGCTCCCGGTGGCTGGCAAAGTTGCTACCATTCAGGGTGAAGTGCCGTAGAACAGTGAACTGCGTCTGGATCCCGATTCAGTCAGGAGCTGCAGAAGGGCACATAAGTGACTTCTACGTTGTTGGACGCAGCCCACCGCCCGGCGAGAGCTAACAAAGCACTACTAGGAGGATCGTTGAACCAACCAGCCCCAATTGTTCTCAGGAGGTCATTTCACCGATGGAATTAATGCTGATGCGCATGTTCCAGCGACAAGTCGCTGATCAGTGCAAGGTCACGTTGCACGGAGTTAGTCTCCTGAACCATGGCCTTCAGAACGATAACGACGATACGGTCTGGATCGGGGTGCAGGTGCTCCTTACCGGGGCTGCGAATACTTCCAAGGCCTTGTGGGGAGGGGGACGGGAAAGGGATAAAATTTCGGCGGAGCGTGAGCCGTTGCGGCGCTCGTTGCAGGTGGAGGATTCTTCCCCCCTTAGCGACGTGAGGATGCGGAACAACTTCGAGCACTACGATGAACGACTCGACAAGTGGTGGCAAGAATCGCCTCAGCGCCTTTACTTGGACCGATTATTAGGGCCTCCCGATAGCGTAAGCGGATTTAATGACATCGATCGTTTTCGTGTCTATGACCCAACTACCCACGATATCGTGTTCTGGAGTGAACGATTTAACGTACAGGCGATCGCCACAGCCGTGAGTGAATTGCTACCGCGTGCCGAAGCTGAAATGAATAAGCCGCACTGGGAAACCTGACAGCTTACGTCCGTCCCACAGCTGTCAGTAACCCAAACGCAGCCTTGTGACATCCCGACCATAAAGTAACACTTGTCGATTAGTAATAAGTTCGTTTTCAAGCCTGTTTCCCGACATGATGCCCCTTCTGTTACAGAGGAAATCTAAGCCCCCACCTGGCCATCGCGCCGGGTGGGGGCATTTTCCGTTCCCAGGGAACCTTTCGGCTCCGGGTGAAGTCCCAAATGAGTTCAATTCCCGGCAGCTCTAAGTCCTTTGACTTCTTAGGGCAGGGTAGCGATTATGGGGTTTCGGGCCGGCCTTTTTGGCTCATTTTTGGCTCAGCTACTTGCAGCATGCCCCATGAAACCGCAGGATAAGGCAGGATGTATAGATGAAGAAAATCCCACCCATCAGGCACTATCCGTGCTGGTGGGCAGGGTTTTCTGCGTTGTGCCCTGGAGAGGAATCGAACCTCCGACACCCGCTTTAACGAAATAATATGAGGGGAGAGCTCGCTTCAAATAAGGACACAGCTAATGGTCGGTGAGCATTTCGTATGCATTCACGAAGATGTACTTGAAAGCTGCATCTCGCGGACTGTTTCTAAATGTGAATTGGTCGCGCCGACCTTGTGTTCTAGATGCGCCCACTTCAGCCCATATACTTCCATCTTCGAGAACGAGAGCTGCGATGCTATGAGGGTCCTCGCCTTGTGCCGAAATTTGAGCTGCCCAGTTTGCAAGATGAGTAGGATCACCGTTGAACTCTGCTTCTTCTAGGATGCTCTGGGCGCGCATCTTAAGGGGATCAGGTGTTTGAGATTTCAATCTGCGCGGACGCTGATCTCCGCAGATTGTGCAGGCTTCGTCGCCTGTCCCAGATCCTAGATGGTGCTCTCGAACATAGTGATGCTTATGTTCTGGAGACCCGTTTTCCTTGTGGGCTTGTTCAAGCTTGAGACTGTCTTCAAATTGCATAGTGGATACTCTACTGCCCCGGACAGGTTCAGCGATTCAAAGTCCATATTATTAATGATCGCTTAAGTCATAAATTAGTCATGAACCTTACAACAGGATGTTTATGACCATTTGAATGCACTATTAGGTTCAATTCCCGGCAGCTCCACCGAAGAGGGAGACCCCAGACCATCACTGGTCTGGGGTTTTCCTCTTTTACACTGCCGGTGTCACCCAGTAGTCGAGGTGAACGTCCTTGAGCCTCTTCCACGTCGGGGTCGTGGGATCGTCCGGGTGTGCCACGGCGACCATGAGGCCCGGACCGTGGATCGCGAGACGCTCCCGGCAGACCCCGCAGGGGTTGAGAACCAGGTACCGGCCGTCAGGGTGCCGAGCCAGGCAGATTGACGCCACGAGGCGCTGGCCCATGCGGTAGGCGGCGCAGAAAGGCTCGGTCTCATGGCACAACTCCACACCGGCGTTGAGGACCTCGGGGGCGGTGCCGACCAGCACGGTGTCGTCGGCAAGCAGCATCGCCGCGGCGCCCGGAAAGCCCCCAGCGGCGGGGAAACCCGATTCGATGGAGGCCTGGCATTCATCAAAAAGCCCGGGCCCAGAGGGCTCGGGCTTCCCCGGCGCAACGTCGGTTGCGGTGTTAAGTTCTGGACATGCAGAAGCCTTTCGAGGATCTGTCCCGGGAGTTTGCCGCGTCCATCGCCGAGGTGGTGGACGCCCACGCCGGGACATTCGACGGGCAAAAGGTCACGGGACTGGCGCTGTGCCCCGCCGATGACCACCTGGTGCCGTACCTGGGTGTGGTGTTCGCCGGGGACACGGATGACCCGGACGCCCCGATCGAAGAGGTCTATGGCCAGTGGAGCCCGGAGGAATCCGGGGAGGAGATCAGCAACGAGCGCCTGGATGCTGCCAGCAACAGCACCAATGATCTCGCGTCGGCCTGGCCGGAGGAGGGCTGGGCCAGCTTCGGCCCGCTGCTCCGCCAGGCTCTGGTGGAGGCCCTCGGTGCCCCGGCGGTGCGGGAGGCACTCACTCGCAACGGGTGGGACTCGTTCCTGTACCTGTTCCTGGCGGGTGAAGGTGTGGTGGATGGGGAATCGCTGCCCGTGCTCAACCCCGGTCGCCAGGCGGATCCGGATTACCGGGCGCTCGAGCGCCTGACGGGCGTCTAATTACCGGCACCGGGCACACGGACTGCGCAAGAGTAGTAAAGATCAGGGTTTACGGGGCCCGAATTCGGACCATCTTCACTACTCTTGCGCAGTCCGCGCCCCTGATCACTCAGGGACGCGGCGGGTGGTGCCATTACTCCCGGTGCCCAAGGGGTGCGGCACCGGGAGCGGACGGGCTATCCCTTCACCGCACCGGTGATGCCGGAGACGATGTAGCGCTGCAGGATGATGAACAGCAGCACGACGGGGGCGGCGGCGATGACGGCGCCGGCGGTGAACACGCCCCAGTTCTCGCCGAACTGGACGGAGACGAACTGGTAGAGGCCGACGGCCAGGGTCCACTTCTGGGGATCCTGCAGGACGATCTGCGCCATGAGGAAGTCGGAGAAGCTGGCCACGAAGGCGAGCATGCCGACGACCACGAGGGACGGGGTGATCAGGGGCAGGACGATGCGCCAGTAGACCTGGGCGTGGGAGGCGCCGTCGATGACGGCGGCCTTGTCGATCTCGGTGGGCACGGTGTTGAAGAAGCCGAACATGAGGAACGTGTTCGAGCCGAGGGAGCCGCCGAGGTAGATGAGGATGAGGCCGGGCAGTGAGTTCAGGCCCAGCCCCGGGTAGACGGACTTGATGGAGAACATGAGCAGGAAGATCGCCACGAAGGCGAGCAGCTGCGGGAACATCTGCACGATGAGCAGGGCGATGAGGCCCGGGCGGCGGGCCTTGAAGCGGTAGCGCGAGAAGGCGAACGCCGCCGCGGCACCCATGAGGACGGTGCCGACGGCCGTCACGGAGGAGACGATCATCGAGTTGATGAACCAGCGCATGTAGGGGTGCTGTTCGTCGGTGAGCAGGTTCTGGTAGTTCTCCGGCCCGATGGACTGGAAGAGCTGGTTGGATCCGGTCAGGGTGCCCTCGGAGGACAGGGACGCGGAGACCACGTAGAGGATGGGGAACAGGGCGTAGACGATGATGAGCCACGCCACGATGTGGCGCCAGCCGCCCCGTTTGAACTGCAGCCAGGGAGAGCGGCGGTTGACCTCGAAGTCGGTGACTTGTTGGGACATCAGTCGATCTCCTTCAGGGAATTGGAGCGGACGAGGGTGATGGCGGAGACGATGGCGACCATGATGAAGATCATCAGGGAGATGGCGGAGGCGACGCCGTACTGGTTCTCACCCGAGGCGAACGCGATCTTGTAGACGAAGCTGATGAGGATGTCCGTGGCGCCGACGCCGGTGGGGGAGTCAAGGTCGCGGGGTCCGCCGCCGGTGAGCAGGTAGATCACGTTGAAGTTGTTGAAGTTCATCGCGAAGCTGGCCACGAGCAGCGGGCCGACGGCGACCATGAGCAGCGGCAACGTGATCTTCCGGAAGGTGGTCCACGCCCCGGCGCCGTCGATCCTGGCGGCCTTGTACACGTCGTCCGGGATGGACTGCAGCGCACCGGTGGTGACGAGGAACATGTAGGGGAATCCCAGCCACAGGTTGACCATGACGGCGGAGAAGCGGGCGAGCCAGGGGTCGCCGAGCCAGTTGATATCCGCGCCGCCGAAGAGGATCTGGTTGAAGAAGCCGAAGTCGGTGTTGAGCAGACCGGCCCAGATGAGGATCGACAGGAAGGCGGGGAAGGCGTACGGCATGATGACCAGCGCGCGGTAGAAGCCGCGGAACTTCATGTTCGGGTCGTTGAACAGCAGCGCCATGAGCAGGCCGGCGAAGAAAGTCAGGGCGACGGAGAGGAACGCGAAGACGAACGTCCAGGCGGTGACCTTCATGAAGGGGCCCGCGTAGGTGGAGTCGGCGAAGACCTGCGTGAAGTTGGACAGGCCGACGTTGACGCGCCAGCCGGGGAGGAGTTCCTCGCCGGACTCGGAGGCGAAGCTGCCGGTGTCGTTGGGGGTGTAGACGGTGCCGTCGGCGGCGATCATGGCGTCCTGCGCCTCGTCGTAACGCATCGTCGAGATGTAGGTGGTGGCGGTGCGCGCGTCGTTGGTGCGCACGACATCGCCCTCGTCGGGGGACAGCACGCGGACGTCGAGGACCTCCTGCTGGCGGGCCATGGCGTCCTGCGCGCTGAGGACCTCGTAGCCCTCGACGGCGGTGACCTGCCCGTCCTCGACGGTGGCCTCGACGGGGGTCAGTTCTTCACCGGTGGTGGCGGCGAGGACCCGGTCGTCGTCGTGAAGCACGGCGAGGCCGAGGCCGTCGTCGCCGGAGATGACGGCGACGGGGCGGGACGGGGCGTCGGGAACGGGCTCGTCGTACTTGAGCTCGATCGCCGTGATGGCGTCGTCCTTGGTGGAGTTGTGGCCGTCGCCGTAGTTGGTGAACGCGATGCCCGCGGTGTAGATCACCACGAACACCTGGAAGATGAGTAGCATGACGGCTGCCGGGTAGAGGTACTTCCAGGGCAGGGTGCGGCGATCATTCCAGAAGTAGATGACGTTCGCGCCGATGAGCGCGACGACGAGGAAGGCCAGCATGCCCCACTGCCCGGCGAGCCACGAGGCGGCGATGCCGTAGAAGCCGAAGGCGTTGATGGCCGCCATGATGAGGAGCTTGATCGCCAGACCGGCTCCTGCTTGACGACGCCGCGGGGCCGGCGCCTCATCCGCCACTGGGCGGGTGTCCAGTGTGGTGGTCACGATTCAATCGCCCTCTCGATGTTGGTGATCATGTTGTCCCACAGCTGCTCGGGGTCGCGGGCACCGGTGACGATGCCGTTCTGCGTGGTGCCCCAGAAGTTCCACACCGCACCCATCTGCGGGATGGACGGCATGGGGGCGCCGTCCTCCTGGGCGATGCGGGCGTACTCGGCGAGCACGGGATCGCCCATGTTGTCGAGTGCCTCCTTGTTGGCGGGGGGACGTTGGTTGTTGGAGAACAGCTCGAGCTGGACCTCGGGCTGCGACAGGTAGTTGAGCGCCAGGTCCCGCGCCGCGAGCGGGGAGGAGGAGTTGGCGTTGATCATGAAGGAGGACACGCCGACGAACGGGATCGCGGGCTGCCCACCGGCCGAGGGCACGGAGAGGACCTCGATGTCCATGTCGGCGGCCTGGATGTCCGGCAGGTTCCAGGGGCCGGCGATGAAGTAGGGGGACTCGCCGTCGATGAAGGCCTGCTTGGAGATGTCCGGGGTCATCGTGACGATGAGGTCGCGGTTGGCACCCATCTCGGCGAGGTAGTTGGCGAAGGCGCGGCCCTCGTCGCCGCCCATGCCCAGCTCGGCGGTGTAGGCGCCGTCGGCGTCGCGCTCGAAGACCTCGGCGCCGAAGGAGGACTGGATGGGGTAGAGGTGGTACGGATCGCCGGAGGCCTCGGACTGGCTGGTGGTGAAGGGATACTTCGCGACGCCCTCGTCCATGAGCCGGTGGCCCTCGGCGAGGAGATCGTCGAAGGTCTCCGGGGTGTGATCGGTCATCGCGTTGTTCCGGAGGAGGGCGACATTCTCGATGATGAAGGGCACGCCGTAGTAGCGGCCGTCGTAGGTGACGGCCTGCAGGGCGATGTCGACGAAGTTGTCCTCCGGGTCGATGAGGTCGACGGGGGAGACGGCACCGTTGTTGACCACCTGGCCGAGCACGTCGTGCGGGGCCACGATGATGTCGGGGCCCTCCCCGGTGGGGACCTGGGTGAGGAAGTCGGAGAGCATCTGGCCGTTGTAGTTGCGCTGGATGACGCGGATGCTCACACCCGTGTCCTCCTGGAAACGCTCGGCGACCTTCTCCAGTCCGGGGACCTCGTACTGGGAGGCCCAGATGGTCAGGGGGCGGGGACCGCCGAGGAGGGCACCGGAGCCGGCGGCCTGACCGCCACCGCTGCCGCAGGCAGCGAGTGCTCCACCCGCGACGAGCAGTCCGGCCGCGCCGAGGAACCGGCGGCGCGAGATTCTCAGGCCACTCACTGGACTGCCACCTCATCCCTGCGGAGCGCGTCGCCGGTCTCACCGTCGAAGAGGTAGAGGGATTCGGGGCTGAACCACAGGTCCATGGTGTCGCCGGTGACCACGCGGGTGGCGTTGGTCAGGCGGGCGACGAGTTCGCCGCCGAGCTCATCGACGCCGGCCTCCCGGGCGGCCTCGCGGGCGGCCTCGCTGGGCTGCTCCTTCTCCGTCGGGGAGAAGTACACGAAGCGGTCGGCGCCGGTGGATTCCACCAGGCTGAGGGTCGCGGAGATGGTCAGGCCCTGGTCGCGCTTCTCCGGGGCGACGAGGTAGGCGTCGTCGAAGGCCTCCGGGCGCAGGCCGAGAATGACAGATTCGGAGGTGGCGCGGGAGGCGGCGTCGATAAGCACGTCCGGGAGGTGGATGTCACCGAAACCGGTGGAGACGACCGTGCCGCGCAGGCGGCCGGGCATGAAGTTCATCGACGGCGAGCCGATGAAGCTGGCCACGAAGAGGTTGGTGGGGGAGGCGTACAGCTCATCGGGGGAGCCGGCCTGCTGGATGACGCCCTTGCGCATGACCACGACGCGGTCGCCGAGGGTCATGGCCTCGGTCTGGTCGTGGGTGACGTAGACGGTGGTGACACCGAGGTCCTGCTGGAGGCGGGCGATCTCGGCGCGCATCTGGACGCGGAGCTTCGCGTCGAGGTTGGACAGCGGCTCATCCATGAGGAAGACCTTCGGGCGGCGGACGATGGCGCGGCCCATGGCCACGCGCTGGCGCTGACCGCCCGAAAGCTGCGCGGGCTTGCGGTCGAGGTACTCGTCGAGGCCGAGGGAGGCGGAGACCTCCGCGACCTTGTCCTGGATCTCGCTTTTGGGCATGCGGGAGAGCTTGAGCGGGAACTCGATGTTCTCGCGGACCGTCATGTGCGGGTAGAGGGCGTAGGACTGGAAGACCATGGCGATGTCGCGGTCGCGGGCGGAGAGGTCGTTGACGACCTGGTCGTCGAAACGCAGCTCGCCGCCGGTGATGTCCTCGAGCCCGGCGATCATGTTGAGCAGCGTGGACTTTCCGCATCCCGACGGCCCGACGAGGATGACGAACTCGCCGTCACGGATGTCGAGGTTGGCGTCGGTGATGGCGTGGTAGCCGCTGGGGTACAGCTTGTCCACGTGGTCCAGGGTGATGGTGGCCATTCGATATTCTTTCTGTGGGGGAAGTGCGAACCAATGAGCCCTAGTCTATCTGTGAGGACTGACCGTCGGGAGTGTTTGATGTGGTCTACGCCGCAGTGTTTGACGTGCCATCATCGCTCGGTTATGTTGTGGATACGTCAACAACAGGAAAAGGGGAACCCAATGTCCCTTGGATTCTAGGGTTCGATACCGCGGGGGAGATTGGCGGAACCGCAGCCTATACTGCTGTTCTTCGCAGATTTCCCGGTAGCAGTTCTTGGACTCCAGAGGTACGGTAAAGCCTATGGATAAAAGGGATGAACCTGGGAAAACCGGCAGTTTCAGTTCGGGATTGTTCAAATTCGGGGTGTTCATCGTCCTGGCAGGATCCCTGCTCCTGGTGCTGCGACTCATTCTGGGAGTAACCTCCACCCTTGGAATCGTCTCCAATCTTCTGCTTATTCTCTCGGGGGTGTTCCTTGCCTGGAAACCTTTTATGGACAACCGAAAACGAGGACAGCTATCGCAGGACTAGTAAAGGGGCTTCTGGCAGGTCACAGTTCCTGCAGAGCGCTCCCTGAGGTGAATTGCCCACGGGAAGCCCGTGGCATTTTCCATCCGTGAGTGACCAGGATTCGAGAAGTTATTTCACCACCTTGCCCACCGACTCCGCGATCTCCCGGGCAGCCTGCTTGGCGTAGGGGCCCACTCCGGTGATGGTGGCCGCGCCGGGGCCTGTCCAGTCTCCGTAACCGACCAGGTGGAGGGCTGAATAGCGGGGGGTGGTGCCGTCGAGAAGCCGGCGCACCGGGCCAAGGGCGGGGCGGAACCCGGTGCACCAGATCAGGTGATCGGCATCAACCTCATCGAGTGAGGTGAACATGGGCGTGGCCTGTAGGCGTCCGGTGTCGCGGGCATCGCGGACCTCGGGGAGGGCCACGATATCGCCCAGGTCGGAGTCCGCGCCGGGGTCGGGTTCCCCGCGCTGGATCGCCAGGGCGCGCAGGCGGTTGCGGCGGAACAGCACCCGGCCGTCGACCTCATCGGGCATCCAGCGTGGGGGTCGGCGGGTGTACCAGGTGACCTCGGCAACGCGGGTGAGTTCCGCTGCGATCTGGGCACCGGAGTTCGCCCCACCGACCACCGCGACGCGTGTACCCCGGAAAGGCTCGATGCCGGGATAGTTGGCCGAATGCCAATGGGTTCCGCGGAAGGTGCCCGGGTAGTTCGGCACGAAGGGAGCGGACCAGGTACCGGTCGCAGCAACGACATTCTGCGCTGACCAGACCTTATTACCCGCCCGGACGCGGAAGATCCCCTCCTCGTGCTCGATGCGATCCACCCGGACGGGGCGTTCCACGGGGATTTTGTAGCGCTGCTCGTAGGCGGTGAGGTAATCCACCACGTGTTGGGCTGGGGGGAAACCGTCGTAAAGCGGCATGGGCCAACCCGGAAGGTTGGAGAATTCCGCGGTGGAGAACAGCGTCATCGACGGCCAGACGTGCAGCCAGGCGCCGCCGGGTGCCGGCTGGTCATCGAGGACCAGCGTGTCCACCCCTGCCCTGAGCAGGTAGTAGGCGGTGGCCAGTCCGGACTGACCACCGCCGATGATAATCGCCTCGTGCTCGCTGCGCATACCGTCTCCCGTCATTTCATCCATCATGCCGGTTGCCTAACCGATCTGCAGGACGGTGCGCAGCTCGGCGAACAGCTCCGGTTTGACCCGGTGGATGACGCTTCGTCCCTCGCGGGTGCGTTCCAGCAGGCCGGCCTCGGTCATCTTCTTCAGATGGTGGGAGATGGTCGGTTGACTCAGGCCCATCATCTCGGTGAGCTCGTTGACGCTGACCGGCCCGCAGCCCCCGGCGGCCAGTTGGGAAAGGATCCGCAGGCGCATCGGTTCGGCCAGCACCTTGAACAGGGTGGCGTAGCGGTCGGCCTCGTCGTCATCGAGTGGACCGGTGCCCAGTGAACAGCAGTCGGAGAGGTCGGTGAGGGGGAGTATCTGCGCGGAGGTCATGTGCCCCATCCTATATTGACAGTCATCAATATTGGAAGTACCGTCAATATTGATAACAATCAATACGACGAGAAGGTGACGCATGACTGCACCCACCCAGACCCGGGCCGTACCCGCCCGGATCTCCTTCCTCGACAGATTCCTCCCCATTTGGATCATCCTGGCCATGGCCACAGGCCTGATCCTGGGCAGGTCACTGCCCGGGCTGGCACCCTTCCTCAACTCCCTCGAGGTCGGCGGGATCTCCCTGCCGATCGCCCTCGGCCTGCTGGTGATGATGTACCCGCCACTGGCCAAGGTCCGTTATCACAAGACCAAGGAGATCGCCGCCGACAAACGCCTGATGACGGTCTCCCTCCTCCTCAACTGGGTGGTCGGGCCGGCCTTCATGTTCGCCCTGGCCTGGATCTTCCTGCCCGACCAGCCGGAGCTGCGCACCGGTTTGATCATCGTCGGCCTGGCGCGGTGTATCGCCATGGTGCTGGTCTGGTCGGATATGTCCTGCGCCGACCGCGAGGCCACCGCCGTGCTGGTTGCCATCAACTCGATCTTCCAGGTCCTCATGTTCGGTGTCCTCGGCTGGTTCTACCTGCAGGTGCTCCCGTCCTGGCTGGGGCTGGAGACCACCTCCGCAGAGTTCTCCTTCTGGGCGATCGTCAGCTCCGTGCTCGTCTTCCTCGGCATCCCGCTGCTGGCCGGTGCGGCATCCCGGATCATCGGTGAGAAGGTCAAGGGACGCGACTGGTACGAGAACAAGTTCATCCCCGCCATCTCCCCACTGGCGCTGATTGGCCTGTTGTACACCATCGTCCTGCTGTTCTCCCTGCAGGGCGAGGCGATCACCTCCCAGCCCCTGACCGTGGCCCGCATGGCTGCGCCACTGCTGATCTACTTCGTGGGCATGTTCTTCATCTCCCTGGCCGCCTCCAAGGCATCCGGCATGAACTACGCACAGTCCGCATCCGTGTCCTTCACCGCCGCGGGCAACAACTTCGAGCTGGCCATCGCCGTCTCGATCGGTACCTTCGGTGCGACCTCCGCCCAGGCGCTGGCCGGCACCATCGGACCGATGATCGAGATCCCCGTGCTGGTCGGCCTGGTCTACACCATGCTGTGGCTGGGCCCGAAGCTCTTCCCCGGTGATCCGACCCTGCCCGCCACCACCCGCCCCACCACTCAGCACCTCGCATCTGACAAGGAGACCATCCAATCATGAGCACCACCCCTTCCGTCCTGTTCGTCTGCGTCGGCAACGGCGGCAAGTCCCAGATGGCCGCAGCGCTCGCCGAGAAGCACGCCGGCGACCAGCTCACCATCCACTCCGCCGGCACCAAGCCGGGTAGCAAACTCAACGCCCAGTCCGTCGAGGCGATCGCCGAGGTGGGCGCCGATATGTCGAAGGGCCACCCCAAGGGCATCGACCCGCAGCTGCTGCGCGAGGTCGACCGCGTCGTGATCCTCGGAGCCGACGCAGAGCTGGAGATGCCTGACGACGCCCGCGGCACCCTCGAGCGGTGGGTCACCGATGAGCCGTCGGAACGCGGCATCGAAGGTGTCGAGCGCATGCGCCTGGTGCGCGACGACATCGATGCCCGCGTGCAGAAGCTTGTCGACGAACTGACCCACTCATAGGCATTCGACATCATGACCACCTCTTCTGACACCCAGCCCAGCGTGTTGTTCGTCTGCGTCCACAACGCAGGCCGCTCCCAGATGGCCGCCGCCTACCTCACTGAACTCTCCGGCGGACGTATCACCGTCCGTTCAGCAGGATCGGAGCCCCGCGATCAGCTCAACCCCGTCGCCGTGGCGGCCATGGCTGAGGATGGCATCGACATGACCTCCGCCAGCCCGAAGATCCTCACCACCGAGGCGGTCCAGGCTTCCGACGTGGTGATCACCATGGGCTGCGGGGACACCTGCCCGATCTTCCCCGGCAAGCGCTATGAGGACTGGGAGCTAGAGGATCCGGCGGGGAAGGGCATCGACGATGTCCGCCGCATCCGCGACGACATCAAGCACCGGATCACCGTGCTTGTCGACGAGCTCCTCCCTTCCTGATCCCCCTACGATCCGGTTTCTGCATTCCCCGAAAGGAACGCCCCGTCATGACAACCCAGACCCCGCCCCTGCACACCAATCTCCTGAAGCGCATCTCCGGCGAACTCGCCAGTACCTACCAGGGGGTGTTCTCCCCGGAGACCATCGAACGCTATATCTTCGAGTCCTACACCAGCCTGGCACGTACCGCGAAGGTGCATGATTACCTCCCGGTGCTGGCGGAACGTTTCGCCAAGGACCGACTCCGGGCACTGGCGCTGGCCGAGGGGAAGATCGCCACCCCGGCTCCCCAGGTCCTCTTCGTGTGTGTCCACAACGCCGGACGATCTCAGATCGCCGCGGCTCTGCTGTCGTCCTATGCCGGTGATGCGGTTGAGGTCCGTTCCGCAGGCTCCCTGCCCAGCTCCGAGATTCCAGATGTTGTGGTCGATGTCCTCGCCGAACGAGGCATTGATCTCGCCGGTGCCTTCCCCAAACCACTGACCGATGATGTGGTCCGCGGCGCGGATTACGTCATCACCATGGGCTGCGGGGACGTATGTCCCATCTACCCCGGTAAGCACTACCTGGACTGGGACCTGGCTGACCCCAAGGATGAAACCCCTGAGCGGGTGCGTGCCATTGTTGACGAGGTCGATGAGCGAGTGCGCGGGCTGTGGGAGACCATCCAGCGCTGACCATAAGATCCACGAAAAGAGCAAACACCCCCGACCGCAGCCTTCCCATGAAGGAGGACGCAGTCGGGGGTGTTGTCTAGCTGTGGGAGGTTAGAAGTCCCAGTCCTCGTCGCTGGTCGCCTCCACGTCACCGATGACGTAGGAGGAGCCGGAACCACTGAAGAAGTCGTGGTTCTCATTGCTGGAGGGGTCGAGGGAGGTCATGACACCCGGGTCGAACTTGCACTGGTCGACCGGGAAGATGGATTCATACCCGAGGTTCTGCATGGCCTTGTTGGCGTTGTAGCGCAGGAACGCGGAGACGTCCTCGCTCCAGCCCAGGTCATCGTAGACGTGGCGGGTGTACTCCAGCTCGTTGTCGTACAGGTCCAGCAGCAGTTCCACCGCCTCATCGTGGTTGGTGGCCTGCTTCTCGGGGGAGAGGGTGGCGATGTGCTTCTGGTACTTGTACCCGATGTAGTAACCGTGGATCGCCTCATCGCGGATGATCAGACGGATGACATCGGCGGTGTTGGTGAGTTTGCCGATCGACGCCATGCGCAGCGGCAGGTAGAAACCACTGTAGAACAGCAGTGATTCCAACATGACGCTAGCGATCTTCTTGCGCGCCGGGGTGGAATCCTGCTGGTAGTAGTCGAGGATCCGCTTGGCCTTGTACTGCAGGTGCTCGTTGTGCCTGGACCACCGAAAGGCCTCGTTGATCTCCGGGGTGGAGGCCAGGGTCATGAAGATATTGGAGTAGGACTTGGCGTGGACCGACTCCATGAAGGAGATGTTGGTCAGCACCGCCTCCTCATGGTGGGTGGTGGCATCCGGGATCATGGAGACCGCACCGACGGTTCCCTGGATGGTGTCCAGGAGGGTCAGGCCGGTGAACACCCGCAGGGTGGCCAGGTGCTCCGCCTCGGACATGCTGTTCCACTTCTGAATGTCATTGGACACCGGGATCTTCTCCGGGAGCCAGAAGTTGGTGGTCAGGCGGTTCCAGATGTCCATGTCGACCTGGTCGGGGATGTGATCCCAGTTGATGCCCTCAATGGGGAATACATCACCGGCGGCATATTCCGCGGGGGTGAGCAGTTGGTTGGTCATGGTTTCCTCTTCCTTCATCGAACACGTCGCCAGGCAGGCTTGGCGACGGCGTCCCGAACCACCTTAGCCGTCCCCGCCCGAAAGCCTCATAACACGAGCTCCCCGCCACCCGGGGGCCGTGAGGCCCGCTGGTGACGGGGAGTGGGGGAGGGGTGGGGCGTCGATAAGCGCCTAGAAGTAGAAGCGGAACTGCCAGGCCGCTATGGCGGCGATGACCAGCAGCCAACCCACGGCGATGGCGGCCTGGGATTTGTAGAGGCCGCGGACCGCGCCGTTGTCATAACCGCTGTAGGTTTTCACATTCCAGGCGGTCACGATGACGAACATGATGATGGTGACGGCCCAGACGACCATGCAGTACGGGCACAGCGCGCGGATGACGAACATGGACTGATACGCCAGCCAGTGGACGAACAGGGTGGCCAGGAGCAGGCCGATCTCGGCGAGGAACCAGAACCAGCCACGGAACCGGGCCCCGGCAAGGATGCTGGCCCCGATGCCGGCGACGACCGCGAAACCGGCGATGCCGAACAGTGGGTTGGGGATGCCGAAGGCGGAGGCCTGGCCGGACTTCATCACGCTGCCGCAGGAGATGACCTCATTGATGTCGCAGCTGGTGACATAGTTGGGGTTTTCCAGCAGGGTGAGCTTCTCAGCCATGATGATCACCGAACAGATCAGGCCGATGATGCCTCCGATGAGCAGCACCCAGCCCAGCCAGGTGGGGGGCTTGGGGGGCTGGGGCTGGTGAGATGACACGGTGGCGGGTGCTGGGGTGGACACGGATGGAGACCTTCCGACGTGATGAAAAGACGGTGACAGGAAAGGTTCGGGGAAACTTCTGCCGCCATCCGGTGATGCGGGCTTTCGGAGGATCAGTTTAGGCCCCCGGGTCCGCGTGGCGGTGGGGTAGGGGCAATGTCACAGCCACATGGCGATGATTTTTCAGCTAGCGTGCCACCGCTGAAACTGGTTTCTCCGGAAAGGAGCAGTGTGGGTCACACCGCGGGGGCGGGTGTGCCCCATCTGGGGTGTGACGTGCTCGTTTTGAAGTTTGGGTGTGATGTATTTCGCAAAGGTTTGGCTAAGTTAAATCCCTATGTTAGCTTTCTTCTTTAGGTACCCTAACCTCACTAAGGGCAGCCTATTGTTCCGTGGATCGATCCGCGGTGCGGTGGGTGCCCGGGGTGGCATGTCGGGGGAATGCCTACAACAAACTGCGGGCCTCAACCGGCCCTTTACTTAAAACCGTTCAGGTCATCGAACTGATGGCCCGCGCATGTAAAACCGAAAAGGACGTCATGGTCAACTCTCGTTTCAAGCTCGTCTCCATCGCCACCGTCGCAGCACTGGCACTGGTTGGCTGTTCCTCCTCTGCTGAAGAGACCACCGGGGAGACCACCGCGGCCGCCGCCGCTGAGGTCATCACCATCGAGGACAACCACGGCCCCAAGGAGATCACCTCCACCGAGACCGTCGCCGCCACCGATAACCGCGCATTCGAGCTGCTGGACCGCTGGGGTGTTGACCTGGTGGCTGCGCCGGTCCCCCTGGTTCCGTTCACCGTGACCAACTACAAGGAGAACCCTGAGATCGCGGACCTGGGTACCCACCGCGAACCGGACCTTGAGGCACTGGCCGCGGCCCAGCCCGACCTGGTGATCAACGGTCAGCGCTTCGCCCAGTACTACGACGACATCGTCTCCCTGGCCCCGGGTGCCACCGTGGTCGAGCTCGACCCACGTGACGGCGAGCCGCTCGACCAGGAGCTCATCCGTCAGGCGGAGACCCTCGGCCAGATCTTCGGTGAGGAAGAGGACGCAGCCACCCTGGTGGAGGACTTCAATACGGCCCTCGAGCGCGCCAAGAGCGCCTACGCCGAGATCTCCGATCAGACTGTCATGGCTGTCAACGTCTCCGGCGGCAACATCGGCTACATCGCCCCATCCGTCGGCCGTACCTTCGGCCCGATCTTCGACCTGGTCGGCCTGACCCCGGCACTCGAGGTGGCAAACGCCTCCAACGATCACGAGGGCGATGACATCAACGTCGAGGCAATTGCCCAGGCCAACCCGGACATCATCCTGGTCATGGACCGCGATGCCGGCACCGAAACCCGCAACGAGGCTGACTTCACCCCGGCTGAGCAGATCATCACCAACAGTGAGGTCATGGCCAACGTCACCGCCATCAAGGACGGCAAGGTCTTCATCGCACCGGCCGACACCTACACCAACGAGAACATCATCACCTACACCGAGATCCTCAACGGCATGGCAGATCTCTTCGAGGAAGCCGCCCAGAAGTAAGGCGGGCTTGCACCACAGGTGGGTGAGGGAGGCGTCGACAAGCGTGGGGCATCAGCCCCTCGCACACGTGCCAGATGCCACCCCCACCGGACCGCAGGCAATCGGAAATCCGCACCACAAACCCCAGCCTGGAACCGGAACCAGGGATCCGGGGGAGAAACCGGGAATGGATTTCTTAGGTTAGCCTTTAATATGAAAGGCTGTCTTGTAGAAACAGGGCAGCCTTTACCCCTATGTACCGCCCATATATACCGGTTCGGATTTGATGGAAGACCCCGGCACCCACCCTTGTTTGTCTTCCCGGAGAGTTTGAGCTGTCAACCAGACCCCGCTAGAAATCAGGTAACCACCCATGTTGAACGCACCAGCCGGTGCACAACGCGGAAGGAGAGGACGACACTGATGTCCAGTGCCATCAACACATCCTCATCCGCCACCACCGGGACACCAAACACCGACGCGCGCAGGAAACGCACCCGTGCCAAGCTCTTCGACTGGAAACTGATCCTCGGTTTCATCGCCGTCAGCGCACTGGTGGTGCTGTCTCTGTTCACCGGCCAGTACGACATCTTCGGCGGTGACGACGGCACGCTGATGTTCGAGGCGGTCCGCATTCCACGCACCGTCTCCCTCATCCTGGCCGGTGCCGCCATGGCCATGTCGGGTCTGGTGATGCAGCTGCTCACCCAGAACAAATTCGTGGAGCCCACCACCACGGGAACCACCGAATGGGCCGGCCTGGGCCTGTTGGCCGTCATGTACTTCATTCCCGCGGCCACCATTCTCGACCGCATGGTCGGTGCCGTGCTGTTCTCCTTCATCGGCACCATGGTGTTCTTCATGTTCCTCAAGCGGGTGACGCTGCGGTCCTCCCTGATCGTGCCGATCATCGGCATCATGCTCGGTGCCGTGGTCAGTTCCGTCTCCACCTTCTTCGCACTGCAGACCGACATGCTCCAGCAGCTGGGCATCTGGTTCGCCGGCTCCTTCAACACGGTGTACCGCGGACAGTACGAGGTGTTGTGGATCATCGTGTTCATCGTCATCGCCGTGTTCTTCTTCGCCGACCGCCTCACCGTCGCCGGCCTGGGTGAGGAGATCGCCACCAACGTCGGGCTGAACTACAACCGCATGATCCTGATCGGCACCGGACTCATCGCGGTGGCCACCGGTGTGGTCACCGTGGTGGTCGGCAGCCTGCCGTTCTTGGGACTGATCGTGCCGAATATCGTCTCCATGCTCCGCGGCGATGATCTGCGGTCGAACCTGCCGTGGGTCTGCCTCGTCGGCGTGGCCGTGGTGACCATCTGTGATCTGATCAGCCGCACCATCATCGCGCCGTTCGAGATCCCCGTGTCGGTTGTCCTCGGCATCATCGGTGCCGTCGTCTTCGTGTACCTGATTGTGAGGAAGCGTAACCGTGGATAGGCACATCGGAACCGAACCAACCCACCTCGCCCGCCTGGAGACCCTGCATGAATCCGCGGACGTCGAGGGACATGTGGGCACCAACCTGGCGAACCCCGTGGGCGCCAACCGCACCTCCGGTCCCTTCCAGACCGCGATGGCCAGGCGCAAATACTGGATCATCATGGCCGCGCTGTTCATCGCCGCACTGGCGTTCACCTGGGGTCTGATCTGGTACAAGAACCCCATGCCCGTCGGGCACCCCTCGT
The DNA here is from genome assembly GCF_000011305.1 of Corynebacterium efficiens YS-314. Taxonomy (NCBI): domain Bacteria; kingdom Bacillati; phylum Actinomycetota; class Actinomycetes; order Mycobacteriales; family Corynebacteriaceae; genus Corynebacterium; species Corynebacterium efficiens. Next base: position 929,355 of record NC_004369.1, read on the forward strand.
TTGCGGTCATCGCAGAACGACGCATGGAGAGCGTGTTCGTCATGCTCATCGTGGCGGTGTGTCACGCCCTGGCCACCGTTGCCTTCCAGACGGTGACCAACAACCGCATCATCACCCCGTCGATCATGGGTTTCGAGTCGCTCTACACCGTGATCCACACCGCCACGGTGTTCCTCTTCGGCACCACCGCGCTGCTGGCCACCCGGAACCTCGAGATGTTCGTGGGCCAGCTGGTGGTGATGATCCTGCTGACGCTGGTCCTCTACACCTGGCTGCTCACCGGCAAACGGGGCAACATGCACGCCATGCTGCTGGTCGGCATCGTCATCGGGGGTGGCCTGGGGTCGGTGTCCACATTCATGCAGCGCATGCTCACCCCGTCCGAATTCGATGTTCTCTCCGCGCGCCTCTTCGGATCCGTCAACAACGCCGAGACCGAGTACTTCCCGATCGCGGTGCCCCTGATCGTCGTGGCGGCTGTCCTGCTGGTTGCGTTCTCCCGGAAACTCAACGTGGTCGCCCTCGGTAGGGATGCGGCCACCAACCTCGGCATCAACCACCGCGCCGCCTCGATCTACACCCTCATCCTCGTCTCCATCCTCATGGCGGTGTCCACCGCGCTGGTCGGACCGATGACCTTCCTCGGATTCCTCGTGGCCACCCTGGCCTACCAGTTCGCCGATACCTACGACCACCGCTATATCTTCCCGATGGCCGCCCTCATCGGTTACCTCGTCCTCACCGGTGCGTACTTCATCATGAACCATGTGTTCCGCGCACAGGGCGTGGTCTCGATCATCATCGAGCTGGTCGGCGGCACCGTATTCCTCATCGTCATCCTCAGAAAGGGCAGACTGTGATCACGTTAACCAACGTCCGGAAGCAGTATTCCGATGCAGTTGCCATCGGACCGGTCAACCTCGAGATCCCGGCGGGTGGCATCACCGCGCTCGTCGGCCCCAACGGCGCCGGCAAGTCGACGCTGCTGACCATGATCGGCCGTCTCCTCGGCATTGACGAGGGTGACATCCGCGTCGCACAGTACGACGTGTCCTCCACCGCCTCGAAGGATCTGGCCAAGATCATCTCGATCCTGCGCCAGGAGAACCACTTCGTGACCAAGCTGACCGTGCGTCAGCTCGTTGGTTTCGGACGCTTCCCCTACTCCAAGGGCCGGCTGACCGAGGAGGATGAGGTGATCATCTCCCGCTACATCGACTTCCTCAACCTCACCGAGCTGGAGGACCGCTACCTGGATCAGCTCTCCGGCGGTCAGCGCCAGCGTGCCTATGTGGCGATGGTGCTCTGCCAGGAGACCGACTATGTCCTCCTTGATGAGCCCCTGAACAACCTTGACATCGCCCACTCGGTGGAGATGATGCGACACCTGCAGCACGCCGCGGAGGAATTCGGCCGCACCATCATCGTGGTGCTGCACGACATCAACTTCGCCGCCCGCTACGCCGATTACATCGTTGCGGTGAAGCACGGGCAGATCGAGAAGGAGGGAACTCCGGAGGAGATCATGCAGGATGACATCCTCACCGACATCTTCAACACGGAGATCCAGGTGATCGACGGTCCCCACGGCAAGATCGCCTGCTACCACTAGCCGTATACCCCGGGAACCTGATTGGTTCCCGGGGTTTTCTGCGCTTTGCGACGAAACCCCCGCCCACCTCTGCCTAGGTTGGGGTGGCAGGCGGTGGGGAAGTGGTTGAGAAAGCGCTTCTAGCTGGTGATTTGGCAGAAAGATGAACCATGGGTAAATTAATGAGCACACCAGCAAGGCAGCCACGAGGTTGCCAGGCGGTGAGACAGAAAAGAGCGTCAGTGAGTTTTTGACTCCTGGTTGCCAACAATGTACTGTCGATCAAGCTGCCAACGAGCACCAACCACCATACAACGGTTGCGGGTTCGGGGTGTGCGAATGTTGTTTGAGAACTCAATAGTGTGCCATTTATTTTATGTTTGTCGTACCCCACCATACGTGGTGGGGTGGTCATGCCGGGTGGTGGGGGAGCATTACCTCCTACCACTGTAAATAATGGACCAGGCCCCATCGGGGTGTCTGGTTGATTGTGTGCATGGTTATATTTTTTACGACACACCGGTTCCCATGCTGCTTTTCCCCGTCGGGACAAGCGGGAACCGGAAAATTGTTTTAGATTTATTTAACCATTATTTTTGGTTGAACAAGCCAGACCGCATTCTTACTCCTTTGTGGAGTGGGTGTGGTTGTTTGTTTGGCTGGGTTATCGGGCTTTTCACGCCCTGGCACACACACGTTTATGTGTGTGTCGTCTTTTGTGGAGAGTTTGATCCTGGCTCAGGACGAACGCTGGCGGCGTGCTTAACACATGCAAGTCGAACGATGAAGCCCTGCTTGCAGGGTGGATTAGTGGCGAACGGGTGAGTAACACGTGGGTGATCTGCCCCGCACTTCGGGATAAGCCTGGGAAACTGGGTCTAATACCGGATACGACCCCCTGGTAGGTCAGGGGGTGGAAAGATTTTATCGGTGTGGGATGAGCCTGCGGCCTATCAGCTTGTTGGTGGGGTAATGGCCTACCAAGGCGTCGACGGGTAGCCGGCCTGAGAGGGTGATCGGCCACATTGGGACTGAGACACGGCCCAGACTCCTACGGGAGGCAGCAGTGGGGAATATTGCACAATGGGCGCAAGCCTGATGCAGCGACGCCGCGTGGGGGATGACGGCCTTCGGGTTGTAAACTCCTTTCGACAGGGACGAAGCTTTTGTGACGGTACCTGTAGAAGAAGCACCGGCTAACTACGTGCCAGCAGCCGCGGTAATACGTAGGGTGCGAGCGTTGTCCGGAATTACTGGGCGTAAAGAGCTCGTAGGTGGTTTGTCGCGTCGTCTGTGAAATCCCGGGGCTTAACTTCGGGCGTGCAGGCGATACGGGCATAACTTGAGTGCTGTAGGGGAGACTGGAATTCCTGGTGTAGCGGTGAAATGCGCAGATATCAGGAGGAACACCAATGGCGAAGGCAGGTCTCTGGGCAGTAACTGACGCTGAGGAGCGAAAGCATGGGTAGCGAACAGGATTAGATACCCTGGTAGTCCATGCCGTAAACGGTGGGCGCTAGGTGTAGGGGACTTCCACGTCTTCTGTGCCGCAGCTAACGCATTAAGCGCCCCGCCTGGGGAGTACGGCCGCAAGGCTAAAACTCAAAGGAATTGACGGGGGCCCGCACAAGCGGCGGAGCATGTGGATTAATTCGATGCAACGCGAAGAACCTTACCTGGGCTTGACATACACTAGATCGCTGCAGAGATGTAGCTTCCCTTGTGGCTGGTGTACAGGTGGTGCATGGTTGTCGTCAGCTCGTGTCGTGAGATGTTGGGTTAAGTCCCGCAACGAGCGCAACCCTTGTCTTATGTTGCCATCACGTGATGGTGGGCACTCATGAGAGACTGCCGGGGTTAACTCGGAGGAAGGTGGGGATGACGTCAAATCATCATGCCCCTTATGTCCAGGGCTTCACACATGCTACAATGGTCGGTACAGCGAGTTGCCACACCGTGAGGTGGAGCTAATCTCTCAAAGCCGGCCTCAGTTCGGATTGGGGTCTGCAACTCGACCCCATGAAGTCGGAGTCGCTAGTAATCGCAGATCAGCAACGCTGCGGTGAATACGTTCCCGGGCCTTGTACACACCGCCCGTCACGTCATGAAAGTTGGTAACACCCGAAGCCAGTGGCCCAACCCGTAAGGGGGGGAGCTGTCGAAGGTGGGATCGGCGATTGGGACGAAGTCGTAACAAGGTAGCCGTACCGGAAGGTGCGGCTGGATCACCTCCTTTCTAAGGAGCTTTAATAAACCCACCATGGACTGTGTTCATGTGGTGGGTTGTTGGTGTTGGAACCCGGATGTGGTTGCCACCAACACGTAGTAATCGGGTGGATCATGACCCATGGGTCGGCAAACACATCACCGAGATGGTGGTGATAAGTAGGTGGCATGCTGTTGGGTGTCTGGGATGACAAGTGTTATTCCAAGCCAGGCACTTATCATCGTTGATGCGCAACCTGTTGTGGTTGGGTGTTTTCTGGTGTGGGTGTTGTGTTGTGTGAGAACTGTATAGTGGACGCGAGCATCTTTATTTTATTGTGTGATTTTGCATAAGTAGTATCCGAACGCCACACCGACCTTTCGGGGTTGGTGTGGGAGTGTTTGTTTTAAGGGCACACGGTGGATGCCTTGGCATATCAAGCCGATGAAGGACGTGAGAGGCTGCGTTAAGCCTCGGGGAGTTGCCAACTAAGCGTTGATCCGAGGATGTCCGAATGGGGAAACCCAGCCGCAGTGATGTGTGGTTACCCGCCGGTGAATATATAGCCGGTGTGGGGGGTGACACGGGGAAGTGAAACATCTCAGTACCCGTAGGAGAAGAAAACAATTGTGATTCCGTTAGTAGTGGCGAGCGAACGCGGATGATGGCTAAAGCCTATGTGTGTGATACCCGGCAGGGGTTGCATGTAGGTGGTTGTGGGGCAATGACGGTTGTGTTCTGCCGGACACTGGCTCATCGCGCATTGATTAGTGGAAGTGGTGTGGAAACACCTACCGTAGAAGGTGATAGTCCTGTACATGAAGGTCAGTGTGGGTGGGTGGTTGTTGTACCCGAGTAGCAGCGGGCTCGTGAAATCTGCTGTGAATCTGCCGGGACCACTCGGTAAGCCTGAATACTTGATATGACCGATAGCGGATTAGTACCGTGAGGGAATGGTGAAAAGTACCCCGGGAGGGGAGTGAAATAGTACCTGAAACCGTGTGCTTACAATCCGTCAGAGCATCCTGTGGGGTGTGATGGCGTGCCTTTTGAAGAATGAGCCTGCGAGTCAGCGGCATGTCGCGAGGTTAACCCGTGTGGGGTAGCCGTAGGGAAACCGAATCCTAATCAGGGTGAATCAGTGGCATGTCTTGGACCCGAAGCGGAGTGATCTACCCATGGCCAGTGTGAAGCGATGGTAAGACGTCGTGGAGGCGCGAACCCACTTAGGTTGAAAACTGAGGGGATGAGTTGTGGGTAGGGGTGAAAGGCCAATCAAACTCCGTGATAGCTGGTTCTCCCCGAAATGCATTTAGGTGCAGCGTTGTGTGTTTCTTCCCGGAGGTAGAGCTACTGGATGGTTTAGCGGGACCAACATCTTAGCGACATCAGCCAAACTCCGAATGCCGGTGAAGTGATAGCACAGCAGTGAGACTGCGGGGGATAAGCTTCGTAGTCGAGAGGGAAACAGCCCAGATCGCCGGCTAAGGCCCCTAAGGGTGTGCTAAGTGGAAAAGGAGGTGGGGTCGCGAAGACAGCCAGGAGGTTGGCTTAGAAGCAGCCATCCTTGAAAGAGTGCGTAATAGCTCACTGGTCGAGTGATCCCGCGCCGACAATGTAGTGGGGCTTAAGTACACCGCCGAAGCCGCGGCAATGACATGTATGTGTTGTTGGGTAGGGGAGCGTCGTGCACGTGTTGAAGCAGCCTGGTGACGGTGTTGTGGAGTGTGTGCGAGTGAGAATGCAGGCATGAGTAACGATTGATGAGTGAGAAACTCATCCGCCGGATGACTAAGGGTTCCTGGGTCAAGTTAATCTTCCCAGGGTGAGTCGGGGCCTAAGGCGAGGCCGACAGGCGTAGTCGATGGATAACGGGTTGATATTCCCGTACCCGAGTGTGCGCGCCCATGGTGAATCAGTGATACTAACCACCCACAAGATCACGTGCCTTCCTTCGGGTTGGTGGTGGTGGCGTGCGTGGGACCTGATCTGGTAGTAGCTAAGTGATGGGGTGACGCAGTGAGGTAGCATGAGCCACTTAGTGGATTGTGGTGTAAGCGTGTGGAACGAGGTATTGGTAAATCCGTATCTCATTATGTTCGAGGCGTGATGCGTAGCCCTTAAAGGGGTGAATTCTGTGATCCTGTACTGTCGAGAAAAGCCTCTAGCGATGTGCATATTCGGCCCGTACCCCAAACCGACACAGGTAGTCAGGTAGAGAATACTAAGGCGTTCGGGTGAACTGTGGTTAAGGAACTCGGCAAAATGCCCCCGTAACTTCGGGAGAAGGGGGGCCTGCACTGGTGAAGGAATCTGCTTCTGGAGCTGGTGTGGGTCGCAGAGAATAGAGGGAAGCGACTGTTTACTAAAAACACAGGTCCGTGCGAAGACGTTATAAGTTGATGTATACGGACTGACGCCTGCCCGGTGCTGGAAGGTTAAGAGGACCGGTTAGCTGCGTTAAGCGGCGAAGCTGAGAATTTAAGCCCCAGTAAACGGCGGTGGTAACTATAACCATCCTAAGGTAGCGAAATTCCTTGTCGGGTAAGTTCCGACCTGCACGAATGGCGTAACGACTTCCCTGCTGTCTCAACCACAGGCCCGGTGAAATTGCAGTACGAGTAAAGATGCTCGTTACGCGCGGCAGGACGAAAAGACCCCGGGACCTTCACTATAGCTTGGTATTGGTGTTTGATTCGGTTTGTGTAGGATAGGTGGGAGACTATGATGCCATGACGCTAGTTGTGGTGGAGTCGTTGGTGAAATACCACTCTGATCGGATTGAATGTCTTAACCTTGGCCCATGATCTGGGTTGGGGACAGTGCCTGGTGGGTAGTTTAACTGGGGCGGTTGCCTCCTAAAATGTAACGGAGGCGCCCAAAGGTTTCCTCAGCCTGGTTGGTAATCAGGTGGTGAGTGTAAGTGCACAAGGGAGCTTGACTGTGAGAGTGACAGCTCGAGCAGGGACGAAAGTCGGGACTAGTGATCCGGCACCTACTTGTGGTTGTGGTGTCGCTCAACGGATAAAAGGTACCCCGGGGATAACAGGCTGATCTTCCCCAAGAGTCCATATCGACGGGATGGTTTGGCACCTCGATGTCGGCTCGTCGCATCCTGGGGCTGGAGTAGGTCCCAAGGGTTGGGCTGTTCGCCCATTAAAGCGGTACGCGAGCTGGGTTTAGAACGTCGTGAGACAGTTCGGTCTCTATCCGCCGCGCGCGTTGAAACTTAAGGAAGGCTGTCCCTAGTACGAGAGGACCGGGACGGACGTACCTCTGGTGTGCCAGTTGTTCCGCCAGGAGCAGGGCTGGTTGGCTACGTACGGAAGGGATAACCGCTGAAAGCATCTAAGCGGGAAGCCTGTTTCGAGATGAGGTTTCTGTTGAGGTTCCCTAGAGATTATGGGGTTGATAGGCCAGATCTGGAAGCATCGTAAGATGTGGAGGTGACTGGTACTAATTTACCGACACAAACACCCCACTAATGGTGTTGGGGTATGTTAAAGCGCTTATGTAACACACAATTTGAACACGTTGTTCGCGTCCACTATGCAGTGTCTGGCACAACACACCCAACATGGTTGGGTTGGTGCACCGTGATAGGTGTGTCGGTGGTGATAGTAGCAGGGAAACGCCCGGTCCCATTCCGAACCCGGAAGCTAAGCCTGGTTACGCTGATGGTACTGCACTCGGGAGGGTGTGGGAGAGTAGGTGACCGCCGACCAACAACTTAATGATTGATCAGAGGGGTGGGGTTCGTACCGTGTGGTGCGGGCCCCACCCCCTGCTTTTGCACGTCCACTATGCAGTCAGGGGGGTGTGTCGGGGATGTTCCCCGGACACACCCCCCTTTTTATGTCTCTACCCGGAATTATGGCGGGCTGAGCAAGAATCTCATCATGGCATGAAATAGAGTTTCCGACATGAGGAACAAGTATGTCGTCGAGCGTCTGCGTCCCTTCGGGGAGACCATCTTTGCCACCATGACCCAGCGGGCCAATGAAGCCGGGGCCATCAATCTGGGGCAGGGATTCCCCGATGAGGACGGCCCGGCACCGATGCTGGAGATCGCCTCGCAGCAGATCCTCGGGGGCAACAATCAGTACTCCGGTGGCAGGGGAGACCTGGGACTGCGCACAGCGGTGGCCAGTGACAGACATAAACGCTTCAAACTCGACTACGACCCCGACACGGAGGTCCTCATCACCGTCGGCGCCACCGAGGCGATCTCCGCGTCGGTGCTGGGGTTGGTGGAGCCGGGGGATGAGGTGATTGTCCTTGAGCCCTATTATGATGCTTACGCCGCGGCCATCGCCCTGGCCGGCGCGACGCGGGTGGCCGTGCCCCTGAAGGAGGAGGACAATACCTGGGTGCTCGACACCGATGCTGTCCATGCCGCTGTGACGAAGAAGACGAGCATGATCATCGTCAATAGTCCGCACAACCCCACGGGGTCGGTGTTCTCCAAGCGGTCATTGGAGGCCCTCGCGGGTATCGCCCGTGCCTATGATCTGTTGGTGCTCTCTGATGAGGTGTATGAGCACCTGACCTTCGACAAGGTCTCCCACACCGCTGTTGCTAGTCTGCCCGGCATGTGGGATCGGACGATCACGGTGTCCTCGGCGGCCAAGACCTTCAACGTCACGGGATGGAAGACCGGCTGGGCGCTGGCCCCCGCCCCGATCCTGGAGGCGGTGATCCGGGCGAAACAGTTCATGTCCTATGTGGGTGCTACCCCGTTCCAACCCGCTGTCGCCCATGCCGTCGCCCATGAGAAACCGTGGGTCAAACAGATGCGCAAGGGGCTGCAGAACAAACGGGATATCCTCACAGACGCGCTGACGCAGGCTGGCCTGAAGGTCCATGATTCGCATGGAACGTATTTCGTGGTCGCAGACATCGGCGAGCGTGATGGTGCGGAGTTCTGCTTCGATCTCATTGACCGGGTCGGGGTGGCGGCGATTCCGGTACAGGCGTTCGTCGACAAGCCCGAACAATGGTCCTCGAAGGTACGGTTCGCGTTCTGCAAGCAGGAGGACACACTGCGGGAGGCGGCACAGCGGCTGCGCGCGGCAGGCTCCCTATAACGACGGAGCCTACCCAGGCAGACAAAAAGCCGGTGGCCACCACCGATTTCTCAGTGGCTACCACCGGCAGCATATTTCCCTGAAGAACTTCCTAGAGCACCAGCAGGTTCATGCGGGTGTTCTTGACCTCGTCGAGCCTGTTGCGGTTCTTCTCCAGCTTGTTCCACAGGTCGTGGGGGATGGTCTTCTCGGCGCGTCGGACCACGTCGGCGTCCGTGGTGCCCCAGGTGATGGGCATGGGGCTGATTTCATCCCAGTGGTCCTGGTCGCGGATGGTGCGTCGGCCACTGACGGCCACGGACGGCACGCGCTCACCGAGTTTGCGGTCATGCACACCGAGGCGGTTGATGGTGCGCACCGCCAGACCCCAGCGTGGGGGCAGGGTTTCATCCACATTGGTGTTGACCAGGGCCAGCAGCACCACATCGCGGGGGTTGATCTCAGCCACCACGGCCGGGACCAGGGGATAGGTGTTGTAGAGCGATTCGGCGGAACCGACCTGGCGGGGCAGGACGGGGATCATGACGAAACTCAGGGCCGCCATGATGCCCATGACGATCAGGACCATCCAGCCCCAGACGGCGCCGTCGGCCAGGTAGTACAACACCCCACCGATCGCCAGCAGCACCAGACCGAAGAAGAATGCGGAGATCTGGAGGCGTTTGGTGTCGCGGAGGAACTCGTTGTTCTTCCGGGCGTAGGCTTCGTCGACGTCAAAGGAGAAGTGCGTCATCTATGTTTCTTTCTCGGTAATGGGGAAGAGGAGATCGTCGGCGTCGATGATCCGGTAGGCATAACCCTGTTCGGCGAGGAACCGTTGCCGGTGGGCGGCGTATTCGGTGTCCAGGGTGTCCCGGCTGACCACGGAGTAGAAGTGGGCTTCGCCACCGTCGGCCTTGGGGCGCAGGAGCCTGCCCAGTCGCTGGGCCTCCTCCTGGCGGGACCCGAAGGTACCGGAGACCTGGATGGCCACGGCGGCCTCGGGCAGGTCGATGGAGAAATTCGCCACCTTGGACACCACCAGCACGTTCAGTTCGCCGGAACGGAATCTATCAAACAACTCCCCGCGCTTCTTGTTGGAGGTCTTGCCGTCCACGATGGGGGCATCGAATTCCGCCCCGAGTTCCTCCAGCTGATCCAGGTAGGCACCGATGATGAGGGTGGGTTGCCCCTGATGCTGTTCCAGGATCCTCCGGACCACACGGGTCTTGGTGTGGGCAGTGGCGGCCAGGCGGTAGCGGTCGGCGGTCTCCGCGGTGGCGTAGACCATGCGTTCGGCATCGGTCATGGTGGTGCGGACCTCCACGCAGTCGGCGGTGGCGATGAAGCCCTGGGCCTCGAGGTCCTTCCATGGGGCGTCGTAACGCTTCGGGCCGATGAGGGAGAACACGTCGCCCTCGCGGCCGTCCTCGCGCACGAGGGTGGCGGTCAGGCCCAGTCGGCGCCTGGACTGCAGATCGGAGGTCATGCGGAACACCGGGGCGGGCAGCAGGTGCACCTCGTCGTAGATGATCAGGCCCCAGTCGCGGGAGTCGAACAGCTCCAGCGCCTTGTATTCGCCCTTGGTGCGACGGGTGACCACCTGGTAGGTGGCGATGGTGACCGGGCGGATCTCCTTGCGTTCACCGGAGTATTCGCCGATCTCATCCTCGGTGAGGGTGGTGCGGCGCAGCAGCTCATCCTTCCACTGGCGCCCGGCGACGGTGTTGGTGACCAGGATGAGGGTGGTGGCCTGGGCCCTGGCCATGGAGGCCGCACCCACCATCGTCTTGCCGGCACCACACGGCAGCACGACCACGCCGGAACCACCCTCCCAGAAGGAGTCGGCGGCGTATTGCTGGTAGTCACGCAGCGACCAGTCCTCGACCTCGGTGGACAGCGCGATGGGGTGCGCCTCACCGTCGACATAGCCGGCGAGGTCCTCAGCCGGCCAACCGATCTTGAGCAGTTCCTGTTTCAGGCGGCCCCGCTCAGAGGGGTGCACCGCGATGGTCTCGGGGTCGAGCTGCTGTCCCAGCATCGGTTTGATCTTCCTGTGGCGGGAGATCTCCACGAGGATCGCCGGTTCGGAGGATTCCAGGATCAGGCCGTGGGCGGGGTGTTTGTGCATGCGCACACGGCCGTAGCGGGACATGGTCTCGGCGACGTCGACAAGCAGGGGTTGGGGGACGGGGAAACGGCTGTAGCGCTCGAGGACGTCGACCACCTGCTCCGCGTCGTGGCCCGCGGCGCGGGCGTTCCACAGTGCCAGCGGGGTGATGCGGTAGGTGTGGACGTGCTCGGGTGCGCGCTCGAGCTCGGCGAAGGGGGCGAGCGCGGCGCGGGCTTCACCGGCCAGGTCATGACCGGTTTCCAGCAGGACGGTTTTGTCGGATTGGACGATCAGAGGTCCATCGCCAAAGGCCACTAAATGTGTCTCCTATCGATATACAAACCTCCATTATGTCACTGTTTTCCCGCTAGTCCACTATCACCTCTGTGATCCTGTGCAACATGAAACGGTGCACGGCACCGGTGGATTCATCCAGCGCGTCGACCTGACCGGCGTTGACCGTCAGAGGCTTGACGGTCCGGTGCACCGCAACCCCCTGCTTGTCGACGAACCCCAGCGTCACCGTCCGCTGTCCCCGCACCGCGGCCTGCAGCACCGCCAGGGTGGGCTGATCCGAGACCGTTCCGGTGCGTGCCACCTCCTCCCGCCGGATCGCGGCCACCGCCGCCCTGATGCGGCTCTCATCCAGGGGGCCGGCGGACCGGGGTTGTTCCGCGGCCGGCACACGGGCCGGCCGTGGTGCCAGATCGAGGCTGGCACCCAGGGCATCCTCCGCCACCGGCTGCATCCCGGCCTTGCGCAGGGCGGTGATCACCTCGATGAGGGAGGCGTTGGACACCGCCACGGTCGGCGCGATCTGACGTAACCCGAGCGCCCCTGCCGCCTCCACCGCGGAGTGCAGCAGGGCCGGGTCATCACTGCGGAGATAACACAGGGCGGGCCCACCACGCAGCGTGCCGTGCCGGCGGGCGATGTCCTGCAGCAGATACGCCACCGACTGGGGCAGCCCGGTGGCGCTGTGCTGGGTGAGGAAATCCTCGATCTCGGTGGCGGTGAGTCCCAGATCCATCGCGTGGCGCAGCGAGGCCTCACTGATGCGGTAGACACTGGCCAGGCCCGGGGACTCCAGATCGGCGAGCTGCCCGATGATCTTCTGCATCTCCGGTTGCAGGGGACCGGGCACCATGACGGTGTAATCGGCCTGCACGATGAAGTAGTCCACCGGTTTCGGGGCGCGGACCGCCACGGCGATGTCTGCAATCTCCGGGATCACACCCGCCGGGGCCTGTGTCAGTACCCGCGCCGGCGAGGTCACACCACCCCCGGCCACCGCGCCGATCCAGCGGGCCTCCTCCAGCAGGTGGCGGATGGTCTCCCTCGGGATGCGCGATGCCGCCAGGGGGTGGTGGAAGAACAGATCCGCCTCCAGATCCTCCTCACCAACCCGGGTCAGGGACTGCAGGATCATGGCGCGGGTCTCCGGCAGCGCATCCCGTCGCGAGGCCGGGCTGAGCAGGTGGATGGGTTTGTTCTTCTCATCGGCCTCGCCGACCAGCCAGGCAGCGTACGTCTGCGTCCACCAACCCCGCATCAGGTGGGCGAGTTGCTCGGCCAGGGTGGCCTGCAGCCACTCATCGGCCACCGGGGTCGGGGCGATATAGTCACCGCCGTCGTCATCGGCCGGGAGGGGGTCGGGCACCCCGCGGCGCAGCAGCCCGCTGGACACACCCAGGCTGACCACCCTGGCGACCTGCTGCTCATCCACCTGCAGTTCCCGGGTCAGCCGGGTGACCATGCGCACGCCGAGCGCTCCCTCCTTGAGGGTGGATGCCGGGGCGGTGGAGAGGGCGTCGATAAGCATCCGTTGCAGGCGCGCCACCTCCAACCCCGCGGCGATACCCGCATCGTCCGCGCCCGGGACCGCGCTGGGTTCGACGGGCACCACACGCCAGGCGGTGTCCTCCTGGCCCTCCAGCACGCGCCGCACCACGCCCGGCAGTTTGACGGTCTGCTCATCCACACGCGAGAGCAGACCCGCCTTGATCAGCTGCGGGATCGGGCGCGCGGGATCCGCGGACAGCGCGGCGTCGCGGGTGAGCCCCAGCCCGTTGGAGGTGACCAGCGTGACCAGGATCTTGCGGTGACGTGCGGGCAGCGCCTCAATGCTTTGCGACGCCTCCCCGAACGTCAGGCTCCTCCCGTGTTCCTCCGGCAACAGCTGCCAGTTGGTGGGAAGCGTGGCCATGGTCTCAGGCAGGATAATGAACCGCTCCCCACCGAAGACGAGCGCCAGCTGCCGGAGACGGTTAAGCGCCTCACCGATCTGTTCGGCGGTGGGCACGGCTGCGGAATGACGCAGCGCACGGTGGAGTCGCTCCACCACTTCGGGGGCAGTAATCGGGTTGAGTTCCGCACCCGCGTTGGCGGCGGCCTCCAGCACCGCCAACTCAAGGGCGGATAGTTTGTGGACGGCGCGCTGGATGGAGGCCCGCAGTTGTAAACGTGCAGCAAGGGAACCTAAACCAGGTGGTAGGGGAAGGGCGGTGTCGGGTCGGTTACGGAGAATTCCAGACAGTTGGTCATCGTCGAGCTGTTCCAACCACCCCGTGAGGGTGGGAACGGGGGAATCTTTTTTCATGATGTCCCCAAGTTTAGGTGCAGTTGAGGTGACTTTTGTCTGTCGGATTTGAGAGAATGGGAAACATGGCAAATGTAGAGAAGAAGGGTTACGTTGATCCGGCTTGGCCCGATCACGACCCAAGCGAAGGTCACGTAGTCACTGAACTCATTGCTCCCTATGCTGGCGCGTCCAGCCCATGGGGCGACGATATGGAATTCCCGGTCCCGGCCGAGACGATCGGCTACGTCCACCCGTACACCCGTATCAACCGCTAGAGAGTTTCCGCGGGTCCTGAAGCAGACCCCCACCCCGGCAGACCGATCACCGGTCCGTCAGGGTGGGGGTCTTCTCATCCCCGGGTGCAGACACGAAAGGGGCGGGCCCTCCCGCGATGGGGAAGGGCCCGCCCCTTGTGATCCAGCCGGTGGAGCCGGTGCAGTCGGTGGAGCACCGACGGGCAGGTAGGTTTAGCGGCCGATGAAGGCGTTGTAGTGCGCCTGGATCTCGGCGGGGACCTGCACACCGTATTGCGCCAGGGTGCCGGAGACAGCATCGTAGATGCCCTGGACGGTGTTGAGGTCGCTGGAACCGACAACCGGGTTGGTGTTGGTGTCCACGGTGGCACGGTACTCGGCCGGTGCTGCCGGAGCCGGGGCAGGTGCCGGAGCGGGGTTGAGGTTGCGCGGGGTGGGGGCGGAGTTCAGTCCCAGCTTGCTTGAGCAGGCGGGCCATGCGCCCCAGCCCTGACCGGCGAGGGTGCGCTCGGCGACGGCGATCTGCTGCTCGCGGGTGGCCTGGTAGGCAAACGGTGCGAACTCGTCGCCACCGTAGGCGCGCCAGGTGCTCGGGGAGAACTGCAGGCCACCGTGGTAGCCGTTGCCGGTGTTGATGGCCCAGTTTCCACCGGACTCGCAGTTGGCGAGACGGTCCCAGTCAGAGTCGGGGGCTGCGGAGGCGGCCGGGGCGAAGGCCACAGCGGCGGCACCGAAGGCAACGGTGGTGGCAGCCATCTTGACGAACGGGGTGGCGGTCTTGGCGGAATGACGTCCCATGAAAAGCATGTCCTCTCATCTGTCGCCGTCGAGGTTAGCTGTCGGGTTAGGGCGGAGGATGTGCCCTGCCGAAGGAGAACTTCGGCTTCACCCCAAGGAGTTACCTCCGGTGCCCGCGGTGGGCAGGTGGGTTCCCCGTCCCTGTCTGCAAGTCTTCTACAAGG